>JBDTOX010000192.1:0-14509 GCA_039933015.1 Methylophilaceae bacterium | reverse complement strand
CCTTGATTTACTCAAACTTTTACGTTTAAACCCGCTTTAGCTTCCTAAGACCCTTGATTAAATATGATCTTACGTTTATATGGCACTTCCGCCTGTCATCTATGTGAAGAGGCTACTGCCCTGTTACAGAGTCTGGCTTGTGAAATGGAGCTACACTGGTCAGAAATTGATATCGCCGATGAAGAACAACTCATGCAACTATATGGCATCAAAATACCGGTGCTGAAGCGTGAGGATAGCGACACAGAATTATGCTGGCCTTTTTCCAAGGCCGACATCCTGCATTGGCTATCACATTAATTTCTGGTCATCATGATGATGACCGTAACAAATAAAAAAGCCGGTCAGTAACCGGCTTTTTTATGTTCGCATGTTAGCGGCAATTAGTCAGCAACCACAGCTTCTGCCGACAAATCTGGACGGTCCACAAGCTCAACCAACGCCATAGGCGCATTATCACCTACGCGGAAGCCACACTTGAGAATACGCAAATAACCACCGTTACGTGTCAGGTAGCGTGGACCAAGCTCTTCAAACAGCTTGCCCACGATGTCGCGGTCACGTAGACGGCTAAATGCCAGACGGCGATTAGCCAGAGTAGCATTCTTGCCCAGGGTAATTAAGGGTTCTGCTACACGACGCAGTTCCTTAGCCTTAGGCAAAGTGGTCTTGATAACTTCATGGCGCAATAAAGAAGTAGCCATGTTACGCAACATCGCCTGACGATGGCTACTAGTGCGATTTAATTTACGATTGCTGTTGCGATGACGCATAGTGATACCCTCACACCTTTAGCTATTATACTTTTTCGAGGCCAACCGGCGGCCAGTTTTCCAGTTTCATGCCTAATGTGAGGCCCTTGGAAGCCAACACATCCTTAATCTCGTTCAGAGACTTACGGCCCAGGTTTGGCGCTTTCAACAGCTCGTTTTCACCGCGCTGAATCAAATCACCTATGTAATAAATGTTTTCTGCTTTCAAGCAATTTGCAGAACGCACCGTTAATTCCAGATCATCTACAGGACGCAACAGGATAGGATCAATCTGTGGCGTCTGCTTGATTTCTATTTCTGTTGGCGCGCCTTCCAGATCAGCAAATACTGCCAACTGCCCCATCAGAATACGTGCTGCATCGCGAATTGCCTGTTCAGGCTCAATCACACCATTGGTCTCGACATCCATCACCAGCTTGTCCAGATCGGTACGCTGCTCTACACGGGCACTCTCAACTTGGTAACTAACCTTGTTGATCGGGCTGAATGATGCATCAATCATGATGAAGCCTAAAACACGATCTTCCTCATCGGCTTTTTGACGCACAGGAACCGGTTGATAACCGCGTCCCATCTCAACCTTAACTTCCAAGCTGAGCTTGCCACCTTTAGTCAGATGGGCAATAACGTGGCCTGGATTAACAATTTCAGCGTCATGGCCTGTATCAAAATCACCTGCAGTCACTACACCCTCTGCGGACTTATTCAAGGTCAAAGTAGCTTCACTCTTGCTATTCAACTTGAGCGCGACCCCTTTAAGATTTAGCAGAATGTCTACCACATCTTCTTGAACGCCATCGAGTGTAGAGTATTCATGCACTACACCATCAATCTTAACTTCGGTAATTGCAAAGCCAGGAATGGAAGAAAGCAGAACACGACGCAGAGCATTGCCCAGCGTATAACCGAAACCACGCTCCATAGGCTCTAGCGTCACCCGAGCGCGCAGGGGTGAAATCACCTCCACGTCAACAACACGAGGCTTCAAATATTCAGTCGGACTGTTTTGCATAAACTTTCCTTACGGTCCTAAATCAGTTCGATTTAAATTACTTAGAGTACAGTTCAACCACGAGTGATTCATTAATCGTGGATGGCAATTCATCGCGTTGTGGTTTAGCCTTGAAAGTGCCTTTCAGCGCCTTGACGTCGACTTCAATCCACTCCGGGAAACCGCGCTGTTCAGCAGCTGCCAAAGCGCCGGTAATGCGCAATTGGTTCTTGGAAGCTTCAGCCACTTGCACTACATCACCAGGTTTGACTTGGAATGATGGAATGTTTACGCGCTTGCTATTAACCAGAATACTGTTGTGACGCACGATCTGACGAGCTTCAGTACGCGAGGCACCGAGCCCCATACGGTAAGCCACGTTATCCAAGCGGCACTCTAGCAATTGCAACAGATTTTCACCAGTAATGCCTTTTTGACGATCAGCTTCAGCATAATAGCTGCGGAACTGACCTTCAAGAATGCCATAGATACGGCGCAGCTTTTGCTTTTCACGCAGCTGCACACCGTAATCAGACAAGCGCTGGTTACGTCTCTGACCATGCTGACCAGGTGGGAAATTACGTTTTTCGATAGCGCACTTGTCAGTGAAGCACTTCTCCCCTTTAAGGAAAAGCTTTTCGCCTTCACGGCGACACTGACGGCACTTAGGATCGAGATTTCTAGCCAAGGTGTTCTCCTAATATATCCGGCGCAATTAAATGCGACGCTTCTTTGGTGGACGGCAGCCATTGTGAGGCACTGGCGTCACATCAGAAATGCTGGTGATTTTGAAGCCGACAGCATTAAGTGCACGAACTGCGGATTCACGGCCAGGACCTGGACCCTTAATGCGCACTTCAAGATTTTTCACACCACACTCCTGTGCTGCTTTACCAGCCGCTTCAGCAGCCACCTGTGCAGCAAATGGGGTACTCTTACGTGAACCCTTAAAGCCAGCACCGCCAGAAGTTGCCCAAGACAGGGCATTACCTTGGCGATCGGTAATGGTGATAATTGTGTTGTTAAAAGAAGCGTGCACGTGAGCTATACCCTCGGCAATATTCTTTTTGACTTTCTTGCGTACGCGTACGTTAGCTTTAGCCATGTTGCATATTCCTTACTTGGACGACTTAATCGGCTTGATTGGGCCTTTGCGAGTGCGCGCATTGGTCTTGGTACGTTGACCGCGAACAGGAAGCCCTCGACGGTGACGTACACCGCGGTAGCAACCCAAATCCATCAAACGTTTAATGTTCATGGAAACTTCACGACGCAGGTCACCTTCAACCTTGAGCTTGGCAACTTCGTCGCGTAACTTTTCCACTTCCGCATCATTCAGATCCTTGATCTTGGCAGTGCCGGAAACACCAGCTGCCAGACAAACCTGCTTTGCCGTATTACGACCCACACCGAAAATCGAGGTTAACGCGATTTCAGTATGCTTATGATTTGGGATGTTTACCCCTGCTATCCGAGCCATGTACCTACTCCAAAATAATGGCGAACTTCAAAAAAGCCTAAAATTTTAACAGCTTGACCAACTTTTAACAATTGGCTTTGCATATTTCACAACTAGTTTTGCGTTGCCTAGTTAACCCTGGCGTTGCTTATGACGCGGGTCTGTGCAAATAACACGCACCACACCACGACGGCGAACTACCTTACAATGGCGGCACAAAGCCTTTACCGATGCACGAACTCTCATTTTTCACCTCTACGCTTCAAATTACTCAGCCAACTATTTAACGCGGAAAATAATCCGCGCACGCGATAAATCATAGGGCGTCATCTCTACGGTAACCTTGTCACCAGGCAGGATGCGGATGTAGTGCATACGCATCTTGCCAGAGATATATCCCAACACTACATGACCATTTTCCAACTTGACTCTAAACGTTGCATTAGGGAGGTTTTCTAGAACCTCGCCTTGCATTTCTATTCTGTCTTCTTTTGCCATGCTAAGTATCTAATCAACGCGGGTTAACCGCACCGCCTTTAAAATTAGCTTTCTTCAGCAAGCCCTCATATTGATGCGACATCAAATGTGACTGCACCTGAGTCATGAAGTCCATAGTGACTACAACAATAATCAACAAGGATGTGCCGCCAAAATAAAACGGCACATTAAATTTCAAAATCAAAAACTCGGGCAACAAACACACTGCGGTAATGTAAAGCGCTCCAGCCAACGTCAGCCTTGCCATAATGCGATCAATATATTTGGCAGTCTGATCACCAGGGCGGATACCGGGGACAAAAGCACCACTTTTCTTCAAATTGTCCGCTGTCTCTTTAGGGTTGAAAACCAACGCCGTATAGAAAAAACAGAAAAATATAATCGCACTTGCAAAAAACATAATGTAGAGCGGCTGGCCAGGTGATAAGGTCGAACCAATATCTTTCAACCAGGACATACGCTCACTGCTACCAAACCAACCCGCCATAGTAGCCGGAAACAAAATAATGCTTGAAGCAAAAATTGGAGGGATAACGCCCGCCATATTCAGCTTCAACGGCAAATGACTGGTTTGCCCACCAAAAACCTTACGTCCAACCTGGCGCTTCGCGTAGTTCACCGTAATCTTGCGTTGACCACGTTCCACAAACACGACAAAAGCCGTTACCAATATCGTCGCAATAAACAGGAACAACACCAGAGGAACCGAAAACGCTCCCGTCCGCGCCAATTCAAGCGTACCACCAATAGCGTGCGGCAGGCCCGCTACAATCCCTGCAAAAATAATGATAGAGATGCCGTTACCGATGCCACGCTCAGTAATCTGCTCGCCCAGCCACATTAAAAACATCGTACCGCTAACCAGCGTGATCACAGCCGTCAAGCGGAAGATCAAGCCCGGATCTAATACCAAGCCAGGCTGACCTTCAAGCGCAATGGCAATCCCAAGCGCCTGGAAGGTTGCTAAAAACACCGTGCCGTAGCGCGTGTATTTAGTAATCTGGCGCCGGCCACTCTCGCCCTCCTTCTTCAACTGCTCCATTTGCGGCGACACCACCGTCAGCAATTGCATAATGATGGAAGCCGAGATGTAAGGCATGATACCCAGGGCGAAAACGGTAAACCGTGATAATGCGCCGCCGGAGAACATGTTAAACATGCCCAAAATACCGCCACTTTGCGACTCGAACAGCTTAGCCAGCACTTCCGGATCGATACCCGGTACCGGAATATGTGCGCCTAAACGATATACAACAAGAGCACCAAGTACAAACAACAAGCGGCTTTTCAGCTCACTCATTTTGCCCACAGATCCCAAAAAACTATCGTTAGCCAACTGATTACTCTGCTGCAACTTCTAGGATTTTACCGCCAGCAGCTTCAACAGCCGCACGCGCGCCCTTGCTCAGCAACAAGCCCTGCACTGTAATAGCACGGGTGACCTCACCAGAGAGATACACCTTGACGGATCTAATGCTACCTGCAACCACATTGGCTTGCTTCAAGGACAGCAGATCGATCACATCAGCCTGCATACGAACCAGCTCGCTTGTACGAACATGCGCGGTATCGGCTTTAGTCAAAGACACAAAGCCACGCTTAGGCAGACGGCGTTGCAAAGGCATTTGACCGCCTTCGAAGCCTACTTTATGAAAGCCACCAGTACGTGACTTTTGACCCTTGTGGCCGCGACCGGCAGTCTTGCCCAAGCCGGAACCAATACCGCGACCAACGCGACGTTTGGCGTGTTTTGCGCCCTCTGCAGGCTTAATAGAATTTAATTTCATTATGCTTCTACCTTTAATAGATAGCTCACCGCATTGATCATGCCCCGCACAGCTGGAGTGTCTTGCAATTCAACAGTGTGATGCATACGACGCAGGCCCAGGCCACGTACACACGCACGGTGAGATTCAATTCTGCCGATGGTGCTCTTAATCAAGGTAACCTTGATTGAGCTAGTTTCTTTTTTAGCTTTAGCCATGATCAACCTCTGATTTCTTCTATGCTCTTGCCGCGCTTTGCAGCAACTTCCGCTGGCGTGTTCATTGCCTGAAGACCATTCAGCGTAGCGCGAACCACGTTGTAAGGATTGGTAGAACCAATACACTTGGCCAGGACGTTGGTAATGCCCATCACTTCAAAGATTGCGCGCATTGCACCACCAGCAATAATACCGGTACCTTCGGAGGCCGGCTGGATAAATACCTTGGCAGCGCCGTGCACACCGGTTACTGCATGATGCAAGGTACCGTTGTTCAGGCTAACCTTAACCATACCGCGGCGCGCTTCGTCCATGGCCTTTTGCACAGCAACCGGCACTTCACGCGCCTTACCCTTGCCCATGCCTACCGCACCATCACCATCACCGACCACAGTAAGTGCAGCAAAACTCATAATACGACCACCCTTGACCACCTTGGTCACGCGGTTGACCGAGATCATTTTCTCGCGCAAACCATCGGTTTGCTGTTGTTCCATTTCTTTTGCCATCATCAACCCCGTCTATTAGAAGGACAAGCCGTTTTCACGCGCGGCTTCTGCCAACGCCTTGATACGACCGTGGTATTTGTAGCCAGAGCGATCAAAGGCAACTGTAGTTATGCCCGCAGCTTTGGCTTTCTCTGCAATACGCTTGCCGATCACTGCTGCCGCGGCAACATTGCCGCCGCATTTCAGATCCTTGCGAACTTCCGCTTCCAGAGTGGAAGCACTGGCAAGAACCTTATCACCAGTTTCAGCAATAATCTGTGCGTATATATGTCCATTACTGCGGTGCACACTTAAACGGGTGACCTTCAGTTCGGCAATTTTGGCACGGGTTTTACGTGCTCGGCGCAGGCGTGTATTTGCAGTATTCACATTATTCATGGCTAAACCTTACTTCTTCTTGGTTTCTTTGATAATTATCACTTCATCGGAATAACGCACACCCTTGCCCTTATAAGGCTCCGGAGCACGATATGCACGAATCTGCGCGGCAACTTGACCAATCACCTGCTTATCAACACCCTTCAAAAGAACTTCAGTTTGAGTTGGGGTTTCAACAGTAACGCCCTCAGGCATTTTGTGACTAATCGGATGCGAGTAACCCAGCTCAAGATTCAACGTGGCGCCCTGAGCCTGCGCTTTGTAACCCACGCCAACCAAGGTCAATTTACGTGAAAAGCCTTGGGAAACACCTTGCACCATATTGGCAACTAGCGCACGTAAAGTACCGGACATTGCACGCGAATGTTGACTATCGTTAGCTGCAGCAAAAGTGATTGCATCACCTTCACGCGCCAACTTAACGGCATCAGTCAGCGGATGGGTCAACTTACCCAACGGCCCACTCACGGAAATGCTTTCCGCACTTAGCGCCACTTCAACTTTAGCTGGGATGGCGACTGGATTCTTAGCTACACGAGACATGCTTCTCTCCTTAAGCCACTACGCACAGCACTTCACCACCGATACCGGCAGCGCGCGCTTTACGATCAGTCATCACACCCTTGGATGTAGACACGATGGTCACACCAAGGCCATTCATTACCGTAGGAATATCCTGGTTACCACGATAAACGCGAAGACCGGGGCGACTCACTCGCTCAATCTTCTCAATTACAGGGCGACCAGCATAATACTTAAGGCTGATATTTAATTGCGGCTTGCCGTCAACAGCTTGCACTGCGAAGTCGTCAATATAACCCTCATCTTTCAGAACGCTAGCGATAGCGCCCTTGAGCTTGGATGCGGGCATAGAAACTACCGGCTTATTGACGCTCTGCGCATTGCGGATGCGCGTCAGCATATCGGCAATCGGATCACTCATACTCATCGTTAAATACCTCCGTTACCAGCTGGCTTTGGTGACGCCTGGCACTTCGCCACGCATCATCAATTCGCGCAATTTGCTACGCGCAATACCAAACTTACTAAACACGCCACGAGGACGACCAGTCAATGCACAGCGATTACGCAGGCGCACCGGGCTGGAATTACGTGGCAAACTTTGCAGCTTCAGACGCGCATCACGGCGATCCTCAACAGATGCTTTTTGATCATTGACCACTGTGGTCAACTCAGCACGCTTGGCTGCGAATTTTTTAACTGTATCGCGACGTTTTTGTTCGCGCTCAATCAGACAGGTTTTAGCCATGAGACCCTCAGTTTCTAAACGGGAAGCTGAATGCGGCAAGCAAAGCACGCGCTTCTTCGTCAGTTTTAGCCGTCGTTGTGATCGTAATGTTCATACCGCGTATCGCATCGATCTTGTCGTACTCAATTTCCGGGAAAATGATCTGCTCTTTCACACCCATGTTGTAATTGCCACGACCATCAAACGACTTGGCAGAAATACCGCGAAAATCACGCACACGTGGAATAGCAACCGTTACCAAGCGATCAAGGAATTCATACATACGCTCGCGGCGCAGAGTCACCTTACAACCAACTGGATAATCATCACGAATCTTGAATGCTGCTACAGATTTTTTAGCCTTGGTAACGACCGGCTTTTGGCCAGCAATTTTTTCCATATCGCCAACGGCGTTTTCCATGACCTTTTTATCCGCAACCGCTTCACCCACACCCATATTCAGAGTGATCTTTTGAATGCGCGGCACTTCCATGGCTGACTTATAACCGAATTGTTCGATCATTTGCTTAACCACGGTATCTTTATAGAAATCTTTTAAACGAGCCATGATCTGTCCTTATGCGTCAACGACTTCACCACTTGACTTGAAGACGCGAACCTTGCGTCCATCATCAAGCGTTTTGAAGCCAACACGATCACCCTTTTGGGTGGCACGGTTAAACAAGGCAACATTGGAGATGTCGATAGGCATCTCCTTGTCGATGATGCCGCCAGTGATACCCTTCATCGGATTCGGCTTGGCGTGCTTCTTCACCTTGTTAACACCCTCAACCAAAACATGGCCCGATTCCAGCACGCGCAACACGGTACCGTGCTTGCCTTTATCTTTACCTGTATTCAGAACGACTTCGTCGCCCTTGCGTATCTTACTCATCAAGCACTCCTTACAATACTTCCGGCGCCAGAGAAACGATCTTCATGAAACGTTCGCTACGCAGCTCACGTGTCACAGGCCCGAAAATACGGGTACCAATCGGTTCCAGCTTGTTGTTTAACAATACGGCAGCATTGCCATCGAACTTAACCAGGGATCCATCAGGACGGCGAACACCCTTAGTGGTACGGACCACTACAGCGCTGTAAACCTCACCCTTCTTGACGCGACCGCGTGGGGCAGCGTCCTTGATGGTGACCTTGATAACGTCGCCGATGCCGGCGTAACGACGCTTGGAGCCGCCCAACACTTTGATACACATTACAGAACGTGCACCAGTATTGTCAGCGACTTCGAGCCGAGATTGCATTTGAATCATGAGAATAATCTCCAACTTAATCCGTTAAACCAACACCAGCCGCTTATAAAACACGGCCGGCAGACCACGGTCAGTATTGGGGCGCCAGCTTGCTGGGCGCCGAAAAGTCCAACATTATATATTGCTCCCCGCATCAAAGCAACACGGGAATGCAATATCTATTAAACGATATTTGCCTTTGTTACGATCTTGCTGACTTTCCAGGTTTTAGTCTTGGAAAGCGGACGGCTTTCTTCGATGACAACCAGATCACCTTCTTTGCACTCGTTAGTTTCATCATGTGCATGAAATTTATTAGAACGACGGATAACTTTGCCAATTAACGGGTGCTTGACCTTACGCTCAACCAACACAGTGACAGTCTTATCCATCTTGTCGCTAACTACACGGCCGCTTAAGCTGCGGACGACTTTTTGAGTTTCGCTCATAATTATGCCTGCTTCGCTTTCTCAGCAAGCACAGTACGTACGCGAGCGATGTCACGACGAACTTTGCCTACCTGGTCTACTTTATTCAATTGCTGAGTAGCCAATTGCATACGCAGAGAGAATTGCGCACGACGCAGTTCAATCAGCTCACTATTCAGCTCATCAACAGACTTGTTTCTTAATTCAGTTGCTTTCATTTTCAGCTCCCAATATGACGGGTGATGAAAGTAGTCTCGATTGGCAACTTAGCTGCTGCCAGACGGAACGCTTCACGCGCCAGCTCTTCACTGACGCCGTCCATTTCATACAACATTTTTCCAGGCTGGATCTGGGCAACATAGTACTCAGTGCTACCCTTACCATTACCCATACGCACCTCAGCAGGCTTCTTGGAGATAGGCTGGTCTGGAAAAATGCGAATCCATACACGACCACCACGCTTGATATGACGGGTCATGACACGACGCGCCGCTTCAATCTGACGCGCGGTTAAACGGCCACGACCGATTGCCTTCAAACCATACTCACCGAAACTTACCTTATTGCCGGTAGTGGCAATACCTTTATTCCGGCCTTTTTGCATCTTGCGGAATTTTTGTCTAGCTGGCTGTAGCATTTTTTGCCCCCGACTTTCTTACTTTTTTCTCTGGCTCAGAAGGATTAGTTCTTGCTCTCTTTTCTGGCTCTGCAGGCGCATTGACAGCTGGCGCCTCGCCCTTGCCCGAGAACACTTCGCCCTTGAACACCCAAACTTTGATACCGATAATACCGTAGGTGGTATGCGCTTCAGCAACACCATAGTCAATATCGGCACGTAAGGTATGCAATGGCACACGGCCTTCGCGATACCATTCGGTACGAGCGATTTCGATGCCATTCAGACGGCCAGCGCTCATGATTTTGATACCTTGCGCACCCAAGCGCATCGCGTTTTGCATCGCACGCTTCATAGCACGACGGAACATCACGCGCTTTTCAAGTTGCTGCGCAATACTTTGCGCAATCAATGTCGCATCGATTTCAGGCTTGCGCACTTCTTCGATGTTGAGATGCACTGGCACACCCATCAGGCCTTGCAAGCTAGAGCGCAAGGATTCGATATCCTCACCCTTCTTGCCAATCACAATACCAGGACGCGCGCTGAAAATTGTGATCTTGGCGTTCTTGGCAGGACGCTCGATAATAATCTTGCTCACGGCAGCGTGCGCCAGCTTCTTGTTAAGGAACTCGCGCACCTTAATGTCGCTGTTCAACATCGCCGGGAAATTTTTGCTATTGGCGTACCAACGAGAAGACCAGTTCTTCTGGACACTCAGACGGAAACCAATTGGATGAATTTTCTGACCCATTACGATTCCTTTTAGTTACCGACGGTCACAGTGATGTGACAAGTTGGTTTGATAATCCGTCCGGCGCGGCCTTTGGCACGTGCACGAATACGCTTGAGCACGATACCTTTATCAACGTAGATTGAAGTTACCTTCAACTCGTCGATATCTGCACCTTCGTTATGCTCGGCGTTAGCAATCGCAGACTCAACCACCTTCTTGATGATCTCTGCACCTTTTTTCGGGCAGAAATTCAGGATGTTAAGTGCGTAGTCAACTTTCTTGCCACGCACCAGGTCAGCGACCAAGCGAGCCTTCTGCGGGGACAGATGAACACCTTTTAATACAGCGGATACTTGCATCGTCATCTCCTACTTCTTGGCTTTCCTGTCGGCAGCGTGACCCTTGAACGTACGGGTCAGCGCGAACTCGCCGAGCTTGTGGCCTACCATGTTTTCTGAAATCAGCACCGGAATATGCTGCTTGCCGTTATGAATCGCAATCGTCAGACCAATGAAGTCAGGCAAAATGGTAGAGCGGCGTGACCAAGTTTTAATTGGTTTTCTGTCGCGGATAGCGGCGGCTGCCTCTACCTTTTTGGCCAAATGACCATCGATAAATGGACCTTTTTTAATTGAACGTGCCATATTGATTACCTCTTATTAGCCGGACGACGGCTGACGCGCATATTATCGGTGCGCTTGTTACTACGGGTACGATAACCCTTAGTTGGCGTACCCCATGGGCTAACAGGATTCATACCTGCCGCAGTTTTACCTTCACCACCACCGTGCGGGTGATCCACTGGGTTCATCACCACACCGCGAACGGTTGGGCGAACACCACGCCAACGCATTGCACCAGCTTTACCGATGGAGCGCAGAGAGTGCTCTTCATTACCCACTTCACCGATGGTTGCCTTGCAATCAACGTGTACGCGGCGCACCTCACCAGAGCGCAAACGCAACTGGGCGTAGCTACCTTCGCGAGCCAGCAACTGCACTGAGGTACCAGCGGAACGCGCAATTTGCGCACCTTTGCCCGGTTGCAGTTCGATACAGTGTATGGTGCTACCGACCGGTATGTTACGCAGTGGCAAAGCATTACCCACTTTAATTGGCGCATCAGAACCGCTGACCAACTGCATACCAGCGCTTACGCCACGCGGTGCAATGATGTAACGACGCTCACCGTCGGCATAGCACAACAGTGCAATATGCGCGCTTCGGTTTGGGTCATACTCGATATGCTCAACCTTGGCTACGATACCGTCCTTGTTGCGACGAAAATCGACCAGGCGGTAATGTTGCTTATGACCGCCACCTTGGTGACGAATCGTAATATGCCCGTTGTTGTTACGACCAGCATTTTTGCTTTGCTTCTCCAGCAGCGGCGCATGGGGCTTGCCCTTATATAGATCAGGTGTTACCACCTTCACTACGGCGCGCCGACCTGGGGAAGTTGGCTTGACTTTAACCAGTGCCATGATTTCTCCTATTCGCCCGCTGCAAAGTTAATTTCTTGGCCTGGCTTCAAGCTCACATAAGCCTTTTTCCAGTCCTTACGACGACCTATTACACGTCCTGCGCGCTTTTCCTTACCGCCTACATTCACCACGGTAACGGCTTGCACATCAACCTTGAACACCAGTTCTATTGCAGCCTTAATTTCAGGCTTGGTTGCATCAGTGCGCACCTTGAACGCAATTTGCTGATTTTTGTCAGCAATGCGGGTCGCTTTTTCAGTAATTTGCGGCGCGAGAATAACTTGCAGCAAACGGTCTTGAGTATGAACCACGTTCAGATTTGCACTCATGCCAGCATCTCCTCAAGTTTCTTCACCGCAGCCTTGGTCGCAACCACATTCGGGAAACGCACCAGACTTACCGGATCAGCATACTGCGCCTCAACCACCAAGACATTTGGCAAATTGCGGGCAGATAGATATAAGTTTTCATCGAAGCCATCAATCAACACCAACACACCTTCAGCAAAGCCGAAACCTTTAATCTTTTCGGCCAGCAATTTGGTTTTGGGGGTATCAATAGTGAATTCTTCAACCACATTCAAACGATCCTGGCGAGCAAGCTCGGACAAGATGGAACGCATGCCGGCACGGAACACTTTACGGTTAAGCTTATGGCTGAAGTTCTCATCCGGACTATTAGGGAAAGCGCGACCGCCTCCACGCCAGATTGGGCTAGAGCTCATACCTGCACGTGCACGGCCGGTACCCTTTTGGTTCCAAGGCTTGTGCGTGGTGTGATGAACATTGCCGCGACCCAACTGGGCACGGGTAGCAGTACGCGCATTAGCCATGTAGGCCACGACCACCTGATGCACGAGTGCTTCATTGAATTCGCGGCCGAAAGTAACTTCGGAAACGGTGACGCCGGACTCAGCTGGCTTACCATTATTATCGATTAGTCTGAGTTCCATTATGCACCCACCTTGGCAGCCTTGGCCTTTACGCTTGGGCGAACGACAACATCGCCGCCTTTAGAGCCGGGAATCGCACCCCTGATCAGCAGCAGATTGCGTTCAGCATCAACGCGCACTACTTGCAGGTTCTGCGTAGTGACTTTTACCGCACCAAGGTGGCCAGGCATGCGCTTACCAGGGAATACTCGACCCGGATCCTGCGCCATACCGATGGAACCAGGCACGTTGTGTGACTTGGAGTTACCGTGAGATGCACGGTTAGAACTGAAGTGGTGGCGCTTGATAGCACCGGCAAAACCTTTACCGAGAGAGGTGCCTGTCACATCAACCAATTGACCCGCCTGGAAAAGTTCAACCGTAATCTGGCCGCCAGCCGTATAGCCAGCCAGCACATCTTCAGTTACTGAGAATTCTTTAATGCCGGAGCCTGCAGCTGAGCCAGCTTTGGCGTAATGACCGGTCAGCGCTTTACTGATACGGCTGGCACGACGTTCACCATAAGCGACTTGAAGGCCGGTATAGCCATCGCTTTGCAGTGTCTTGATCTGTGTCACACGGTTAGGCACAACTTCCAGCACAGTTACCGGGATGCTTTCGCCATCTTCGGTAAATACGCGGGTCATACCCACCTTGCGACCAATAAGCCCTAAGCTCATGATCGTTTCCTTATAATAATTAAAGGGCCGATTACAATTGACCAGCCCATTTTACGAGAGGGCGGATTATATCCGACCCCGAACTTAATTACAACTTACAGCTTGATTTCCACGTCTACGCCAGCCGGAAGATCCAGCTTCATCAACGCATCAACAGTCTTGTCAGTTGGATCGACGATATCCATCAACCGCTGATGGGTGCGAATTTCGAACTGGTCACGTGAAGTCTTGTTGACATGTGGTGAACGCAGAATGTCAAAACGCTCAATGCGGGTAGGCAAAGGTACGGGACCCTTAACTACTGCACCCGTGCGCTTGGCGGTTTCTACGATTTCCAGAGCAGACTGATCGATCAAACGGTAATCGAATGCCTTGAGGCGAATACGAATCTTTTGGCTTTGCATAATATTTCCTAAAGAACAAACTGCTTAAAGAGCGAAAGGACTGTAAGTTTTAAAAACCCACAGCCCTCTTAGTTTAACTACATTTATTCAATAATCTTGGCGACGACACCGGCACCGACGGTACGGCCACCTTCGCG
>JBDTOX010000191.1:0-5251 GCA_039933015.1 Methylophilaceae bacterium | reverse complement strand
CACCGGTCGCGGCGGCTACCATCGGCGATTTCACAACTGAGGAAGGACGCGGCCGCCGGCTCGCATTTGTCAGCATGGCTGGCATCATCGGCTTCCTGCTCGGCCCAATGCTGAGCGTGTTCGTCACACGCTTTGCTGCGGATTTTTTCGGCGCCGCCATGCCGGCCGGATCGGTAGCAATCCCGCTCGCGGCAACTGCACTGCTCGCCTTTCTCATAACGCCTATGGTTGCGATTGCCGTCCCAAGGAGGCAAATCCATGATCAATCAAAGAAGGCAGTAATAGCCTCGGCCGATAGGGACGCATGGCTCATGCCAAAGCTGCTCATGCTAACTTTTATTGTTTCGGCCGGCGTCGGGGTCTTCGAGGTCGGACTTGCGCTACGTGGCAAACAGGAACTTGGTTTAACCCCGTACCAGATCGCGCTGATGTTCACCGAGTGCAGCCTGATCATGTTAGTGATGCAAGCAATCGTATTTTCGCCCTGGGTCAAGCCGGATATGACCCGCTGGTTCATCGCGCCCGCACTGGCCGTGCTGGCGGTCGGGCTGCTCCTCGTGCCGTGGGCGTCGGATTTCACCTTGATGCTGGTCGTGATCAGTGCCGTCTCTGCCAGTGCTGGCATTCTCTCGCCGATCCTGATTTACTGGATTTCGACCAAGGCTGGGCACGCACAGGGCTGGGAACTCGGCAAACAAACGGCAGCGGCCAGTCTTGGGGTCACTGCGGGCTCGGTGGCAGGCGGGCTTCTCTTCAATATCGCCACCTTGCCTGGCGCCTCCTTTCTCCTGACCGCCGGGCTTGCTGCGCTGGGCGTGCTGCTAAGCATTCGACTGCCGCATTTACTTGTGCCACGCGATCTTGGGAACCACGACTCGCAACAAACCAGCGAATGTCTGATCCAACGAGGGCGACCCTAGATGGCACAGGCGGCGGCGCCATCCAGAACAAATTTAAAGGAAAGATCATGAGTGAACAGACAGGTGTCAGCCAACCGCAATGCCCCCTGCTACCCACGGATGTCGAGGGATTTGATTCCCTGGCCGAACTTGCCCTGGATATGCGTTCATCGTGGAATCATGGCGCTGACCAAGTGTGGCGAGCGCTGGATCCTGTGCTGTGGGAGCTTACGCATAATCCTTGGGCCGTCATGCAGACGGTCTCACGGGAGAAACTCCAGCGTGTTTTAGCCGATCCCGCTTTCCGTAAAAACGTTGACGATCTGGTGCAAGCCCGGCGGAGTGCTGCGGAAGAGTCGGCATGGTTTCAGCAAACCTATCCACAATCTTCGCTCACCTGTATTGCCTATTTCAGCATGGAATTCATGTTGAGCGAAGCGTTGCCCATATACTCGGGCGGCCTCGGCAATGTGGCCGGCGATCAACTCAAGGCCGCCAGCGATCTGGGCGTGCCAGTAGTCGGAGTGGGTCTGCTCTACCAGCAAGGTTATTTTCGTCAGGTCATCGGCAAGGATGGCACGCAACAGGCCCTCTATCCCTACAACGACCCGGGGCAGTTGCCGATCACGCCTTTGCGAAAACCGAACGGGGAGTGGTTGCGATTAGAAATCGTCTTGCCTGGATACTCGGTCTGGTTGCGTACCTGGCAGGTTCAGGTTGGGCGCGTGAAGCTATACCTGCTGGACAGTAATGACACAGCGAATTACCCCGCGCATCGAGGCATTACCAGTGAACTATACGGCGGCGGGCCGGAGTTGCGTCTCACCCAGGAAATGCTGCTTGGGATTGGCGGATGGCGGCTGCTGGCAGCGCTCGGCATCAAGCCGGAAGTTTGCCACTTGAATGAAGGGCATGCGGCATTCGCGGTACTGGAACGCGCGTGCAGTTTCATGGCAGAAACCGGGCAGCCCTTCGAGACCGCGCTGGCCGTTACCAGGGCGGGCAATCTTTTCACCACACATACGGCAGTGGCCGCCGGGTTTGATCGTTACGCTCCGGCGCTCATAGAGCAATACCTTAGAGGCTATACCGAGCAGAAGCTAGGCATAACACTCCACGATTTGCTGGCCCTGGGCCGACAGGACCCGAACGACGCGTCAGAACCTTTCAATATGGCTTATCTGGCGATTCGCGGCAGTGGAGCGGTGAATGGCGTGAGCCGCCTGCATGGCAGTGTGAGCCGGCACCTGTTTGCGCCACTCTTTCCAAACTGGCCAACGGAAGAAGTGCCGGTCGGACACGTGACCAACGGCGTCCATATGCCGACCTGGGATTCGGCCGCGGCTGATACTCTTTGGACGGAAGTCTGTGGCAAGAGCTGCTGGCTGGGGACGACGGAAACCCATGAACAGCATATTCGCGCCATCTCCGACGTCGGGCTCTGGCAATTTCGCGCTGATGCCAGCAAGTCTCTGGTTGGATATGTCCGCGAACGATTGTCCCGACAATTGGCTGTATCCGGCGCGCCGCCCGAGGCGGTAGCCGCTGCAAAACAGCTGTTTGATCCCAACACTTTGACGCTGGGGTTTGCCCGCCGTTTTGCAACCTACAAAAGACCCAATCTGCTGCTGCACGACCCTGAGCGCCTGCTGCGCCTGCTGGCTAACCCGCAACGCCCGGTACAAATCATCATGGCCGGCAAGGCCCATCCCGCGGATCTGGCAGGGCAGGCGCTGATCCAGCAATGGACACATTTTATCCAGCGCCCCGAAGTGCGCGCTCATGTGATCTTTCTCAGTGACTATGACATGCATTTGACCGAGCAATTGGTACAGGGCGTGGACGTCTGGCTTAACACCCCCAGACGCCCTTGGGAAGCGTGTGGCACCAGCGGCATGAAGGTACTCGTCAATGGCGGTATCAATCTGTCAGTATTGGACGGCTGGTGGGCGGAAGCCTATACGCCTGAAGTGGGTTGGGCGCTGGGGGATGGGCAGGAACATGGCGACGATGCGGCATGGGATGCGCGTGATGCCGAAGACCTCTACGATCTGCTCGAACGCGAGGTGATCCCCGAATTCTATACCCGCGACGCGCAGGGGGTCCCCGGCGCCTGGGTGGCGCGGATGCGGAAAAGCATGTCGCGATTGACACCGCACTTTTCCTCCAATCGCGCGGTACGCGAATACACCGAGCAACACTACCTTCCGGCAGCCTCAGCCTACCTTGAGCGTGCTGCCGATCAAGGTGCAATCGGCGTGGATATGGTGAACTGGCGGCGTGCGCTGGAGCAAAAATGGAGCGCGCTGCGCTTCGGCGAAGTGAAGATTGAAACCGATGGCGAGCAGCACGTATTTGAGGCTCAAGTGTATCTTGATGATCTCGACCCGGATACAGTGCGGGTCGAGCTTTATGCCGATGGCGTAAACAGTAGCGCAGCGCAGCGAGTAGAGATGAAGCGCATGCGGCAACTGGTGGGTGCAACCAACGGTTACGCCTATCGCGGGGAGGCGCCTGCAGATCGTCCGGCAACGGACTACACGGCGCGACTCATACCGCAGCATGCTGGCATGACGGTTGCTCTGGAAGATGCCCATATCCTGTGGCAGCGGTGATGCGACTTCAAATAGAGAGGATGCGGTAGCAGTAAGCCCCTGTAACAGCTGTTGTTGGCATTCAGACCCCACGCACAGTGCGTCGACCTGATTTAATCATTTGTTGCGATGGCGTCGATTGGCATGGTGACGCTGGCTATTGCAGCCTGGCTGTTCAGGCATAGAATGTACTGAGATCTTTATCAATCTAATCCGGGGCTGAAAAATGAACTCATGAGCTGGCGAAACCCATGAAAACGTCAAAAATACCGAAAAGCATGCTACAGCCAACAGACCCGTTGCGGCCCGTAACCGACCAGGTTGTAGAAAAGTCGCACGTGGCCAGCAGGCTGACAACGTCCGAACGCCCGCTGCATGATTACCTGAAAGACGTCTGCGAACACGCTGAAGTCCGGATAGGCGTTCCGTTACCCATGGGCACTCATGAATACGCGGGAGGAGTGAACTTTTCTTTGTTCAGCCGTCACGCCAGCCGTGTTCGGCTGGAGTTGTTTGATCATCTCGAAGATGCCGCGGCCGCCAGGGTGATTGATCTGGATCCCGCGCGCAACCGCACCGGTGACGTGTGGCATGTGTGGATCGAGGGGATTCGGTCTGGCCAGTTGTATGCCTACCGGGTGGACGGCCCGTATCAACCCAGTGAAGGACATCGTTTCAATTTCAACAAGCTGCTCCTGGACCCTTTTGCGACGGCAATCTCGCGGGTGCCCAACTGGGAGTTCGAATCGGCTCGCGGATACGATCCGGCGGCGCCAGAGCAAGACCTGGCTTGTTCGAAAGTCGATGATGCGGGAGCCATGCCAAAATGCTTGTTTACGCAAGAGCACTTTCATTGGCATGACGACCGGCCGCTCAGGCACCCCTGGTCGAAGACCGTAATTTATGAAACGCATGTGCGCGGTTTCACCATACATCCAAGCTCCGGTGTGGAGCATCCCGGCACCTACCGCGGGCTGATGGAAAAGATACCCTATTTGAAAGAACTGGGCGTGACGGCCGTGGAATTGATGCCCGTGCACGAGTTCAACGAACACCAGGTGGCAGGCCTCAATCCGCAAACAGGCCAGCCACTGAGAAATTACTGGGGCTACGATCCGGTGGCCTTCTTCGCGCCTAAAGCGTCTTACAGCAGTGCGGGAGGCCTGGGCCAGCAGAAGCTGGAGTTCAAGGAAATGGTGCGGGCGCTTCATCAAGCCGGTATTGAAGTAATCCTGGACGTCGTGTTCAATCACACGGCGGAGGGAAACGAACTGGGCCCGACATTGTGTTTCCGCGGAATAGATAACGCGATTTTCTACATGCTGGCGCCTAACAAGCGTCGCTACAATGACTACACAGGCACAGGCAACACCATCAACGCCAATCATCCTGTGGTGCAGGACCACATCATGGCTGCATTGCGCTACTGGGTGGTCGAGATGCATATAGATGGATTCCGGTTTGACCTGGCGTCGGTTCTGGGCCGGGACCGCAGCGGCAAGCTGCTGGCCAATGCGCCTGTTCTTGAGCGGATTGCAGAGGATCCGATCTTGAGCGACGTGAAAATCATTGCCGAGGCCTGGGATGCCGCCGGAGCATACGAAGTGGGCAGTTTTTCTGAGCGGCGCTGGGCGGAGTGGAATGGCCTCTACCGGGACGATGTCCGGCGATTCTGGCGCGGCGATGATGGCATGCTCGGTTTGTTTGCCAGCCGCATCTGCGGTAGTGCGGATATCTACGCCAACTCGGGCAAAGGCC
>JBDTOX010000190.1:0-12770 GCA_039933015.1 Methylophilaceae bacterium | reverse complement strand
TGTGATCTGCTTCGCTGCCGTCGGTTTCAATCTCAACAGATTCACCGGATTGTTTTAGTTTCCACTCGCTAATTTGTCCGCTTTGCATCTTCTTAAGTAAATCATCGGGATTCATTGACTGTCTTAGATAGTTATATTGATAACTTAGCATTTTAGCGATATGCGGATCGCGTGTGCGCAAACTGCGCTTTATCTCGCTAGTTTTTGTCTTGAAGCGTATGTAAAAAATGCCGAGGCTGGACTGCCAAAGGTGAGACGCAAGCTTCATTTTTGCTTTCAAAAATGGACATCAAAAGTGGTCATCCATCATGACTAACAAAAAATTCAAACGTGCTGTAAGCTATTGATTATATTTAATATAATGAGCCTGTGGCGGAGAGGGTGGGATTCGAACCCACGTTACAGCAAAACTGTAAACCGAATTTCGAGTCCGGCGCATTCGACCACTCTGCCACCTCTCCGCTTTACCCGCTTATCGCAAGGCTTGCCATTCTAACATCGGAAGCTCTTTCTGCCGAGCTTCGGCTGCGATTCCTGCGCAAATATCAGACTGGACAAAGCCAGCAAACTTGGGGGAAACTTGGCTGATGCGCACGCTCCTTATTTTGCTCGCCATGCTCACGCTGGCTAGCTGCCACAAACCTCCTAAACCTCTGCCCGAGGTAAGCCAGAGCAAGGAACTGGTAGTTGTGACGACTAACAGCCCCAACACTTATTACGTCAGTGGCGATAACGAATTTTCCGGGCTGGAATATGATTTAGCCAAATTATTCATCAAAGACCTCGGGCCAGATTACAGCGTCAAGTTTCTGGTGGTAGGTAATATCACACAAGTCATCCCCACCTTGCTCAAAGGCAAGGCGCATCTGGCGGCAGCCGATCTCAGCATTACCCGCCTGCGCCAGCATTTGGTGCGGTTTAGCGTGCCCTATCAAGATGTTCAGCAGCAAGTTGTATACAACATAGATCAAAAAAATATGCCCAAGACGGCGCAGGATTTAATTGGCCACAGCCTTACCATACCTGCTGGAACCAGCTACGCAGAGCGCTTGGCCGCCCTGAAAGTATCCGTACCCGCCCTGCGTTGGCAAGAGCTAGGCAATGTCGATTCGGATGAACTGCTGGAGCAAGTGGCCGAAGCAACACTGGATTACACCGTGGCAGATAGCCAACTGGTATCCATAGAGCAGAATTATCACCCTAACCTGGGGGTAGGAATGGCGCTGGGCGAGCCAGAAAAAATCGCCTGGGCCTTCCCCAAAAACGGCGATCCATGGCTGTATCAAAAAGCCAATGAGTTCTTGGCCCGCATCAAGAAAGATGGCACCCTGCGCAATTTACTCGATCGCTATTATGGCCACCTGGAACGCTTGAATCCGGTGGATGTATCCGCTTTTCTCAAGCGTTCACACACTATCATGCCGCAGTACGTTAGCCTGTTTAAGCAAGCGCAGGAGTTGACCGCGCTGGATTGGCGTTTATTGGCCGCGATTAGCTATCAGGAATCGCATTGGGATCGCTTTAGCACCTCACCGACCAATGTACGCGGCCTGATGATGCTGACAGAAGATACTGCAGACCGGCTTGGCGTCACAGACCGTCTTGACCCTAAGCAAAGCATTATTGCTGGAGCACGTTATGTACTGACGCTTAAAGATCAGATCCCCAAGCGCATAGAGGAACCTGACCGCACTTGGATGGCACTTGCTGCCTACAATATTGGTTTTGCTCATCTGGAAGATGCACGTGTTTTAGCAAAGCGTTTGAAGCTCAATCCAGATAGCTGGGCTGATATCAAGAAAACACTGCCGCTACTCAACAAAGCTGAGTATCACTCCACACTCAAATACGGCTATGCGCGAGGCGGTGCGCCCGTGATTTTTGTTGAATCGGTGCGCACTTACCACCAGATACTGGAGAAGCACGAACCCAAACACGAATCGATATTGCCGAGTTTCAACCTGACAGCACTAAGCCCACGTTATATCACCACGCCGCGAATGTCCCGATAACTCAGGTAACTGGAAAGATTTAACTGATGCATGCACTATCATTTATCCAGGACCTGGCTGTAATCATGATGGTGGCTGGTGCCGTCACCATCATCTTCCACCGCCTCAAGCAGCCGGTGGTGCTGGGCTATATCCTGGCAGGACTGCTTATCGGCCCGCATACGCCGCCCTATACGCTCATTAATGATCAGCAAACCATAGAGACCTTGGCCGAGCTTGGTATTGTCTTTTTAATGTTTTCACTAGGCCTGGAATTTAGCCTGCGTAAACTACGCGCTGTGGGTGCCACTGCGGTTATTGGGGCATTGACAGAAATCATCGTGATGGTCTGGATAGGGTATGAGATAGGCCGCTATTTTGGCTGGAAGACCATGGATTCCATCTTCCTCGGTGCCATGCTGTCCATTTCCTCCACCACCATTATCGTCAAGACATTGGAAGAGCTGAATATGAAGCGTGAGCGCTTCGCGCACCTAGTTTTTGGCATCCTCATCGTGGAAGACATTCTTGCCATTGGCATAATCGCGCTACTCTCCGGCATGGCAGTCACCGGCACCGTAAGCACATGGGACGCTACTGCTACCCTCGCCAAACTGACGCTCTTCATGGTCGTTGCATTAGTGCTTGGCATATTGCTGGTGCCCAAACTGCTGCATTATGTAGCAAGCTTCAAGCACGATGAAATGTTACTGATAACCGTACTGGGACTGCTTTTTGGCTTTTGCCTGCTCGTTATCAAGCTGGATTACAGCGTGGCGCTGGGGGCCTTCATGATCGGCGCCATCATGGCGGAATCGCGACAAATCAAGGCCATAGAGCGGCTTGCTGCACCTATACGCGATATGTTCAGCGCCATCTTTTTCGTCGCCATCGGCCTGCTGCTCGACCCGCACGCGGTAGTGACATATGCACAACCTATTATCCTGGTTACGATTGCCGTGATTATTGGAAAAATCAGCTCGCGCACACTGGGCGTCATGCTGGCTGGGCACAATGGGACCACTTCTCTGCGGGTGGGCATGGGGTTGGCGCAAATAGGCGAGTTCTCTTTTATTATTGCCACGCTCGGCCTTTCGCTAGGCGTGATCAGCCATTTCCTTTACCCGATTGCCGTCGCCACGTCGGTGATTACAACACTATTAACCCCCTATCTGATCAAGGCTGCAGACCCGCTATCCAAAATCCTTGCGCGTGCAATTCCGGAAAAAATCGCTCAATCTTTTGCGCTATATCGCGCATGGCTGCAAAGTGCACAACCGCAGGGCGACCGCGCCCTGCTTGCAGGCCTGTACCATAAAATACTGCTGCAGATATTTGTGAATTTATGCCTGGTGAGCGCGATCTTCATTGGCGGCAGATGGCTGATCGGCTCCACCCGCCTTACCTTACCGGAGTGGGCAGATACTCTGGTCTGGCAAAAATCACTAGTCTGGGGAACGGCACTCGTGCTCTCGTCGCCTTTCCTGATTGCGGTATATAGAAAGGTACAGGCATTGAGCCTGTTAATGGCTGACCACGGCACTCAGAATATGGAAGCAGTACAAGGCGAAAAAGCCCGCCGGATCATCTCGGAAGCAATCCCTGCAGCCGCAGTAGCCGGTATATTGATACTGCTTGCTGCGCTGAGCCTGGGCATGGTGCCGCCTATCAAGTTTTTGCTGCTGGTATTAATCATCGCAGGCTTGCTGATTGTATTGCTGCGGCACTGGTTCATACGCATACACTACCGATTGCAGATCATCTTGCTGGAAACTCTACACCAGGATAAAGACGAGCATTAACACTGCCCTCCTCGAGGGCTGCAGCCCTCGAGGAGGGCAGTGTTAAGCTTTCAATATATCGATACCGCCCATGTAAGGGCGCAAGACTTCTGGCACCGTGACACTGCCATCAGCGTTCTGATAATTCTCCAGCACAGCCACCAGCGTGCGGCCTACTGCCAAACCTGAGCCATTCAGCGTATGCACCAGCTCCGGCTTGCCGTTTTCATTACGGAAACGCGCTTGTAGACGACGCGCCTGGAACGCCTCGCAATTGGATACGGAAGAAATCTCGCGATACGTATTTTGCGCAGGCAACCAGACTTCCAGATCATAGGTCTTGGCAGCACCAAAACCCATATCACCTGTACACAAAGCAACCACGCGGTACGGTAATTTCAATACTGTGAGGATGTTCTCCGCATGGCCGACCATTTCTTCCAGCGCTTCATAGCTCTTTTCCGGGTGCACAATCTGCACCATCTCAACTTTATCAAACTGGTGCTGGCGTATCATGCCGCGCGTATCGCGGCCGTAGGAGCCCGCCTCAGAGCGGAAGCATGGGGTGTGCGCAGTCAGCTTGATGGGCAACGATTCCAGCGGCACGATTGCATCGCGCACGGTGTTGGTAAGTGTGACTTCCGCGGTAGGAATCAGGTATAAGGACTCCCCTTCGCCCTCTTGCCCGCCTTTTTGCACAGCAAATAAATCCGCCTCGAATTTTGGCAATTGCCCGGTGCCGCGCAAGGTGTCGGCGTTAACGATATACGGCGTATAGTATTCGGTGTAATCATGCTCTGTAGTTTGTGTATCCAGCATGAACTGCGCAAGCGCACGATGTAAACGCGCAACCTGGCCGCGCATTACAGTAAAACGTGCGCCTGCAAGCTTGGTGCCCGTATCAAAATCTAGGCCCAGAGGCGTGCCGACATCGGTATGGTCTTTGATTTCGAAATCAAAAATCCGTGGGGTCCCAACCCTGCGCACTTCAACGTTATCCGTCTCAGAGTCACCCACCGGCACACTCTCATGCGGCAGATTGGGTACGTTCAGCAGTAACTCCTGCATCTTGCTCTGGATGACACCTAGCAGCTCTTCATCAGCCTTGAGCTGATCACCCAGGCCAGCGACCTCAGCCAGGATGCCGCTGACATCCTGGCCCTTGGATTTTGCGATACCAATCTGCTTGGAGGTGGCGTTGCGTTTGGCCTGTAGATCTTGCGTGCGAGTTTGCACCAGCTTGCGCTCCTGCTCCAATGCAGTAAATGCGGCGCCATCAAACTCAAAACCACGCGAAGCAAGTTTCGCCACTACGTTGTCTAAATCGTTTCTTAACTGCTGAATGTCTAACATTTAATCTCCACTTACTTCTTCTTTTTGGCCTGTTTATCTAATTCGCGCAGATGCGCCAATTTTTCGCTAATTTTACCTTCCAGACCGCGTGAGGTGGGCTCATAAAAATGCACGGCGGGCATATCGTCCGGCAAATAGCTCTCGCCGGCAGCGTAGGCGTCCGGCTCATTGTGGGCATAGCGGTATTCTTTGCCATAATCCAGCGCCTTCATGAGCTTGGTAGGCGCATTACGCAGGTGTAGCGGCACCGGGCGTGATTTATCATTACCTACAAAAGCCTTGGCCTGATTATAAGCGTTGTATGAGGCATTGCTCTTGGGAGCAACGGCAAGGTATAGCACTGCGTTGGATAACGCCAGTTCGCCTTCTGGTGAACCCAGGCGCTCGTAAATTTCACAGGCTTCCAGTGCCATGCTTTGTGCGCGCGGATCGGCTAAACCTATGTCTTCAATCGCCATGCGGATAACGCGCCGGCCGAGATACAAGGGATCGGCACCGCCATCCAGCATACGCAAAAACCAGTAAAGAGCAGCATCGGGGTTAGAACCGCGTACCGATTTATGCAGCGCGGAAATCTGGTCGTAAAAAGCTTCTCCGCCTTTGTCGAAGCGGCGCAGCTTGCTGGCCATGGTGCTTTGCAGAAAAGCCTCGTCTATATTGCTAAGGCCTGCAGACTGGGCGGCGTTGAACAGCCCTTCAAGGAAATTGAACAGGCGCCGTGCATCGCCATCGGCATAAACCAGCACCTGCTCCTTCACGCCCGCATCCACCGTCAATCCTTGGCCTGCTGCTTGCAGCGCACGCTCTAGTAATTGGCCCAACTCTGCTTCTGATAAGGCGTTGAGCACAAATACCTGCGCCCGGCTTAAAAGCGCACTGTTAACCTCGAACGAGGGATTTTCAGTAGTTGCTCCAATAAAAGTCAGCAGCCCGCTCTCGACAAAAGGCAGAAAAGCATCCTGCTGCGACTTGTTAAAACGGTGCACCTCATCCACAAACATGATGGTACGACGACCGGATTGCTGCAGGGCATGCTCGGCGAGCTGCACTGCATCACGAATATCCTTAACGCCAGCCAGCACCGCGGAAAGCGGAATAAACTCAGCATCAGCTGCATTGGCTATCAGGCGTGCCAAAGTCGTTTTGCCAACGCCGGGCGGGCCCCACAGAATCATTGATGGCAGCTTGCCGGAAACAAATGCCAGGCGCAGCGGTTTGCCTTCACCCAGCAGATGCGATTGTCCGACTACCTCACCCAGTGTTTTGGGACGCAACTGCTCTGCCAATGGCGCTTGCGGATTAACGGGTTCAAACAGGCCGCTCACTGAGTCCTCTCTAAAGGGATATTCTCTTTGATTGCTTGCATAACAGGCTGCGGCACCTCTATGAATACTGGCGCAATATAGCGCGCTGTTTTCAGTTTCTCTCGCATGGCCTCACGCGCTAACCTGTCATGGTCATAATAAATTGCCAGTGTTTGATATTCCTCATGGCCAAGGAATTAAAACAAACTAGCTTACTTTTACTCTCCAACTACATCTGCACCTGAGGGTGGCACGAAGCGGAATGTCTGGGCAGAGAGCTTGGGATTCCGTTCCAGTTTTGAAAATTCAATGACCGTTATATGGCCAAAATTGTCGTGTAATTCCATTTGTTCCAAGGCGTCATTTTTAAAACCTAAAAATACCTGCTCAAAGCCGCTATCTTTATCTTTCGGCGTAGCTGCCACCCAATCCAGCGCATCCTGACGGCCTACATCTTTGAGCACAAAGCCCTTTTCCATTTCCTTACTGCCTGCCAGCAAGGCTGCCGGGCTCGACCCTAAAGCTTTGTTCAGCGGACGTACGGTAACTTGATTAAGCTCCGGATCGAACAGCCAGACTTTTTCGCCATCGCCAACGATTTGCTGCTCATAAGGTTTGTTGTAATCCCAGCGAAATTTTCCCGGGCGCTGCAATTGCATAGTGCCATCAACCTCTTGCACCTTGCGGCCCTGGTTATCCACGACCGTTTGGTGAAACTGGGCGCGCATGGCACTGGTATTCTGGAAAAAAGTTTTCAGCCTATCCACACCTCCAGCGTTTGCCAGCAACGGTGTCATTACGATTAAACCCAGTAAAACTCTTATCATAGTTAATAGCTGCAAACCATCCGCCAACAGCGGCGCATGCTTTGCTTACCTTTCATTTATTCGTTGTTGGGAGAGAGTACTTCGCGGTTGCCATTGCTCTGCATGGCAGAAACCAGGCCAGCGCGTTCCATCTCCTCGATCAAGCGTGCCGCGCGGTTATAGCCTATGCGCAATTGCCGCTGTACGGAGGAAATTGACGCGCGACGCGACTTTAAAACTATTGCAACAGCCTCGTCGTAGAGCGGGTCAGCCTCACCTCCGCTTTGGCCAGCTTCGCCAGTTTCGCCGCCCTCTTCGGCTGCATTGTTAAGAATGCCTTCAATGTAATTTGGTTCACCCAGAGACTTGAGGCATTCAACCACACGATGCACTTCCTGATCGGCGACAAATGCGCCATGTATACGCTGCGGATTGCTGGTACCGGGTGGTTGATACAGCATATCACCTTGCCCCAGCAAGGCCTCGGCACCCATCTGGTCTAGGATGGTACGCGAGTCAATTTTGCTGGAAACCTGGAATGCCACGCGCGTAGGGATGTTAGCCTTTATCAGGCCGGTAATGACATCAACCGATGGCCGCTGTGTAGCCAGAATCAAATGTATGCCTGAAGCACGGGCCTTCTGTGCGAGGCGTGCGATCAACTCTTCCACTTTCTTACCCACCACCATCATCAAGTCAGCCAGTTCATCAATGACCACTACGATCAATGGCATTTCTTCCAGTGGCTCTGGGTTATCCGGCGTATAGGTGAATGGATTGGTAAGCGCATTGCCTTCCTTTTGCGCCTCACGCAGCTTCTGGTTGAAACCTGCCAGGTTGCGCACGCCAAAAGTCGACATCAGTTTATAACGGCGTTCCATCTCCGCTACACACCAGTTCAGCGCATTCGCCGCCTGCCGCATATCGGTCACCACCGGCGCCAGCAGATGCGGAATGCCCTCGTATACGGAAAGCTCCAGCATCTTGGGGTCTACCAGTATCAGCCTGACCTTGCTGGGTTCCGCCTTGTACAGCAGGCTCAAAATCATGGCGTTGATAGCCACTGACTTGCCTGAACCCGTAGTCCCCGCTACCAGCACGTGCGGCATTTTGGCCAGGTCTGCCACTACTGGCTTGCCAGCAATATCCTTGCCCAGCGCGATAGCCAGCGGCGAATGCATGTCAGCGTAGACCTGCGAACCCAGAATTTCGGAAAGAAACACGATCTGGCGCCGCGGGTTAGGGATTTCCAGCCCCATGCAGCTCTTGCCGGGTATGGTTTCCACCACGCGTATGCTGACTACAGACAAGGCGCGCGCCAAATCCTTGGATAAATTAGCCACCTGGCTGCCTTTAACACCGGCGGCCGGCTCCAGCTCATAACGGGTAATTACAGGACCAGGAAAAGCAGTAAGCACCTTGATTTCAATACCGAAATCCATGAGCTTGCGCTCGATCAGGCGCGAGGTGAAATCCAGCGTTTCCGCAGACTGCATTTCGATCTCGCCATGCGGCTCATCCAGCAAATGCAAAGGTGGCAGAGGTGAATCTGGCAGCGTTTCAAACAAGACTACCTGGCGTTCTTTTTCTACGCGCTCACTCTTGGGGATTTCCAGCGCAGGCAGTTCGATTTGCACTGGCGGATGATCTTCAGTACGCTTGCGCTCACTTTTCACATATGCAGTACGCAGCGCCTCGGCCACCCGGCCCGCTCGGCCGTCTTGCCTGTCTTGCCATTTGCTGCGCACAAACTGATAACTGGATTCAAGGACTCCGCCGAGTTTCTCTGTCATCATTATCCATGACCAGCCTGTAAACAAACTAAAGCCCACGGCCAGCAGCAACAGTAAAACCATAGTAGAGCCGGCAAAACCAAACATGCTACGCAAAATCATATCGGTCTCGGTACCCAGCATTCCCCCCGGGCTCAAAGGCAAATCGGCGGCCAAGGGAATAACATGTCCGGCTTCCAGCGTGCACGAAGCCAGCAGCAGCAGGCCAAAGCCGACCAGGTTGAATATCAGCAAAGACCGCTGGCTTGAGGCAACGACTTCCAGCCGTAAATACACCAGCCACATGGCATAAAAAGCCAGCACCACCCACCACCACGCAGAAAAGCCAAACAGGTACAACAAAATATCTGAAATCCAGGCGCCAATAGCACCGCCCGCGTTTTGAATCACGGCATTATCACTGGCGCTGTGCGACCAGGAAGCATCATCACGATGGTAAGTAAAAAGGATCACTGCCAGATAGGCGCCAACAGTTACTAAAACAAGCCACCAGGCTTCACGGATGACGCCGGGGGTTTTCGGCGCCGCGGTTTCGCGACGGCTGTTGAGTGCGGATGATTTTTTCTGGAAAAACAAGATGTGTATGAATACCCGGTGTATACGAATACTTAAAAGTCAGACTAGAATCTATTCTAGGAATTAGCTTAATTATAGCAGCATCAACTAGCTGCCGTGGCTAGTCGAAAATCTGCGTAAAATCCCGTCTTCATCAACGGATACATCCATGACTCTAACCGAACTACGCTATGTTGTCGCCGTTGCACGCGAACGTCACTTTGGCCGCGCTGCCGAAGCCAGTTTTGTGAGTCAGCCTACGCTCAGTGTCGGCATTAAAAAACTCGAGGAAGAATTGGGCGTTGCCATCTTTGAGCGCAGTTCCAACGAGGTTTCACTGACCGCGGTAGGCGCACAGATTGTCGCTCAGGCTGCGCGTATCCTGGAAGAAGCTGCCAGCATCAAGCTCATCGCCGAACAAAGCGGCGACCCGCTAGCGCACCCCTTACGCCTAGGCGCAATCTACACGGTAGGGCCGTATTTGCTGCCGCAGATTCTGCCATTACTACGTGAGCGTGCTCCTGCCATGCAACTTATCATTCAGGAGAGCTATACCGGCGACCTGCGCGAGCAATTGAAACGCGGCAAGCTGGACCTGATTATTATCTCCTTGCCTTTCACAGAGCCGGGCATCGTAACGCAAGCCTTATTTGACGAGCCCTTCCAGCTGGCTTTGCCGGCAAATCATGCATGGAGCAAGCAAAGCGCCATATCCCCCGAGGCTCTAGGGGATGAGACTGTTTTATTGCTGGGTGCAGGACATTGCTTCCGCGACCAGGTATTGAAGCTGTGCCCGCAACTGGGCACTAACCAGACCGCAAGCGGCATACAGCAGACATTGGAAGGCAGCTCTCTGGAAACCATACGCTACATGGTGGCTTCCGGCGTGGGCATGACTATTTTGCCCTGCACAGCATGCGTGCCGACGCGTGAAGAAAATCGCATGTTATGTTTCCGCCCGTTTACTAAACCCATACCCATGCGCCGTGTAGCGCTGGCATGGCGCAAGAGTTTTCCTCGTCCGCAAGCCGTTGAGATAGTCAGGCAAGCAATTTTGAGCGCCAATTTGAGCGGGATTGTACCGCTGGATTTGCCGCCATCCGAACGCTGAATCCAGGCTGGCTAAAATAGAAATTATTTATCAGAGAGATTTATATAATCAATTTGCGCTATTACCTAACCAAATTTAACATGAGCATCATTGTCACCTCGGATGCTCATCGCTTTATTATTTAGGGGCCATATCATGGATATCGGAATCAACGAAAAAGACCGCAAGGAAATTGCTGAAGGCTTGTCCATTTACTGGCTGATACCTACACACTCTATCTCAGACACATTATTTCCACTGGAATGTGACCGGTCCAATGTTCCAGACCTTGCATTTGATGTTTGAGCAGCAATATAACGAACTGGCACTGGCGGTTGACCTGATTGCCGAGCGCATACGTGCACTGGATTTCCATGCGCCCGGCACTTATCGTGATTTCATCAATCTCGCCTCAATTAAAGAGAGTGAAACCGTACCCAAAGCGCAAGACATGATACGCGAGCTGGTCGCAGGACATGAAGCGGTAGTACGCACCGCGCGCTCGGTATTCCCCGCAGTGGAAAAAGGTGCCGATGAAGCCAGTGCAGGCTTATTGACGCAACGCCTGCAATTGCACGAAAAAACGGCGTGGATGTTGCGTAGCCTGCTGGAAAAATAAATCCAGTATTAGGGTAAACTTCGCCCAATTAAATTTTTTGAAATTATTCAGGAGTAAATAAAAGTATGTCCACCAAACACGCCCACCTGCTGATTCTGGGTTCCGGCCCGGCAGGCTACTCCGCTGCGGTTTACGCAGCACGCGCCAATCTTAAGCCGGTGCTGATTACTGGCATTGCGCAAGGGGGCCAGCTGATGACCACCACCGATGTAGACAACTGGCCAGCCGATGCCGATGGCGTACAAGGTCCGGAACTCATGGAGCGCTTTCAAAAGCATGCTGAGCGCTTTAACACCGAGATGATTTTTGATCACATTCACACCGCCAAGCTCACAGAGAAACCGATTCGCTTGATAGGCGATTCTGCTGAGTACACTTGCGATGCGTTGATTATCTCGACTGGTGCATCGGCACAATACCTGGGCCTGCCTTCTGAAGAGAAGTTTTCCGGCAAGGGCGTTTCTGCCTGTGCCACCTGCGACGGATTCTTCTATCGCAATCAGGAGGTCGCCGTGGTAGGTGGCGGAAATACCGCCGTTGAAGAGGCGCTTTACCTGGCTAACATTGCCAGCAAGGTGACGCTGGTGCACCGCCGCGACAAGTTCAAGGCCGAGGCCATTCTGGTGGACAAGCTCATGGAGCGGGTGAAAGACGGCAAGATAGTGCTGGAACTGCACTCCGTACTGGAAGAAGTGCTGGGTGACGATAGTGGCGTGACAGGCATGCGCATCAAGAACAACCAGACCGAAGCCACCAAAGACATCGCGCTCCAGGGCGTGTTTATTGCCATCGGCCACAAGCCCAATACCGATATTTTTGAAGGTCAGCTGGAAATGGAAGGCGGCTACATCATTACCGAGGCCGGACGTAAGGGCAACTTCACTGCCACCAGTATCCCTGGCGTATTTGCAGCGGGCGACGTGCAAGACCATGTCTATCGCCAGGCGGTAACCAGTGCCGGTACAGGCTGCATGGCAGCACTGGATGCTGAGCGCTATCTGGATAACCTGCAATAAGCATCTGCAATAAGCACTAGCCACACCACGCACAGAGGGCGCAAAATAATAGCTTCCTATGTGCGTTTTTTATTGTTGTGGCCAACTCCGAACAAAATAACGACCCCGAACAAGATAGTGACGAGGCCGAGCTGTTTCGCGAAGCAGTCAAAGACGCGCGGCCACTCAAGGCACCCCGCCTGCATCACTCGCCCCCAAAACCCAAGCCAGTCGCCAAGCAGTTTTTGCGCGATGAACATCAGGCATTGGTGGATTCACTCAGTGACAATTATATCCCTGCCCACGAGCTTGAGAGCGGCGAGGAGCTCCTCTACCTGCGCACAGGGCACTCCCCAGATATTTTAAGCAAACTGCGCCGGGGACATTGGGTAGTGCAGGCTACGATAGACCTTCATGGCCTGGTGGCTGATGAAGCGCGGCTTTACGTTGCAGAGTTTCTGGCTGACTGCAAGAAGCGCGGCA
>JBDTOX010000189.1:0-2190 GCA_039933015.1 Methylophilaceae bacterium | reverse complement strand
CTTGCTTTTTCCGGATGGGTACGCAGCCGCATTGGGTCGTAGAATGGTGTTTGCGCCACGCGCGCCTTACAGCTGCCCTTGCTGCCGATTACTTCAACCAAGGTGCCTATCTGCGTATGCTCGGGTTTGAGATGCACCAGCGCCAGTGAAAGCATGAGGTAGCGACTGTAACTGGCACTAGTCACCACGCCTATCTCCTTGCCGTCTTTCATGATTTTTGCACCGGCTTCCACAGCAACCGGGCTGGCGCAAACCAGGCCAGCCTGCTTCACGCGCTCACGTCCCTGCAGCATGAGCACGGCTTGCTTGCCGATATAGTCACCTTTTTTATCCAGATCCACGCCCCAGCCCATATTGACTTCCCACGGCGTGGTATCGCCTTCCGGCATTTCAAATGGAAAAAACAGCAGAGCTGCTTCGATACGTGTCAGGTCCAGCGAATTCCATGAAGCTGGAATCGCGCCGAATGGTTTGCCAGCTTCCAGTATCTTGTCCCACAGCTCAACAGCATCTTTGGCGGCGCAATACACTTCATAACCGCGTTCGCCGGAGTAACCGCCACGCGCAACAGTGACGTTTTTGCCAAACATGGTAGTTTTTTCATGCTTGAAATAAGGTAGTTCCGCCAACTTGAAACCCACATGTTGCGCCAGAATCTCCAAGGACTTCGGGCCTTGCAAGGACAGGATATGAATGTCCATATCAGCTGCGATCTGCACATTTTTGCCGGCAGCCAGCAGACGTAGCTGCTCTGGCGTTTTGCCACTACCATGTGATAGCTTGAACTCAGTCGCGCTGTCGCGAATAATCATGATGTCATCGCACAGTGCGCCCGACTCATCCACTTCAGCAGCGAGCACCGAAGTACCTGGCTTGAGCCTGGTGATATCTTTCGCAACTAGCCGATCCAGCACACCTTCTGCGTCGGGACCGCTGACGTTAACGATATTTAGCGCTGAAATATCATAAAGACCGGCACGGCTACGCACCGCCACCACTTCGTCGTGTGCATCTGTGTTGTAACTCCATGGGATAGACATGTTATTCCATGTATCGCCATCCAGTTTGGATCCCAGTTCCTTGTGCCTGCCGTTAAGGATAGAATTTCTCGACATTTCCAGTAGTCCGATTTGAGTTGAGTTGTGTAATAAATTGTTACAAGTACATTATCGTAATAGAAAATTACGGCAAATCTCTTCATGATGTACCATCAAAGATGGTACGCCCCGCGTAGCGAGGCGTTGCCGCATTACGCTGCAGGTCAATCCGGCCGAGTAGCCATGCTGCGGATCTCGTCGGTAGCTTCGGAAGTGCGGCTGACCAGTTTTCTTACCTCACCAGCGAGCACTGCGAACCCCCTACCAGCATCTCCGGCGCGTGCGGCCTCAATGGCGGCATTTACAGCGAGCAAATTAGTTTGTCGCGTGATCTCACTGATAGATTCAGACACCTTGAGAATTTTTGACATGCTTGCCTCAGTCCTCAATTTCTCAGACTCATGCAGCGCACGGCTCTCATACTCAAACATGATGTCGCGAAATGAACCCGCGGTCTTCAGCGGCCGGCCCGACGCGTCACGCTTGGTCGCTGCGCGCTCACGGAACCAGACATAGCCCTGGTTTTTCGTCATGCAACGATACTCGGGGTTATAGGGGGTATTTCCACTTCTATCGCCCAGATGTTTGGCAAACGCGCTTAGCGCCCTGTCCTTGTCCTCCGGGTGTATGGCATTCATCCAGCTATCCCAGGTATTGGGGAATTCGGCCTCCGTTGTATAGCCCAGCAATGCTCGAAACTGGGGGGACCAATAGATCCGGTTATCCGGATGGTCTGGATTTCCATCGACAATATGAAATATCCATATCCCTTCGGTGAGTGCAGACCGCGCAAGCTCATTATCTTCTTCCGCGGCCAGTCCCTGACGAGCAAGTTCGAGTTCAGCGCGCAAGTTTTCGCATTCCATGCGCAGAGCCTTATCCGAAGCAGCCAATTGATTATTCTGCTGCTCATACTGGCGCTGCAACTCCTGCAACTCATCGGCATGGGTTAATTTCAGTTGTCCAACATGGTATGTCAGCGGATCAAATACCTCACCGACAAGGCTCGACAGCACCGGGTCGAGTTTACCTGTCGCTGCTGGATCAGCTGCGATAATTCCCTGCACAACCGTGTTAATGCTATCCAATCTGG
>JBDTOX010000188.1:0-4355 GCA_039933015.1 Methylophilaceae bacterium | reverse complement strand
ATGCCCCATAGTACCGCCGGCAGATGCAGCCAGGCCAGCCGCAAACAAAAGGTGGACTTCTTCCAGTGTTTTTTGCAGGCGGCGCTGAATTTCCCCCAGCGGCTTGCCCGACATCGCCAGCGGGAATGCGATGTTTTGCGCCACCGACCTGTGCGGGAACAGGGCGTAACTCTGGAACAAGGTATGTACCGGCCTATCCTCCGGCGCTGTGCCGGCGAGGTCTTTGCAATCCAGCAGGATCTGCCCCTCATCCGGCAGGTCGAAGCCGGCAATCATGCGCAGGATGGTGGTTTTGCCGCAGCCGGAGGGTCCTAGCAGGGTAAAGAATTCGCCTGCTTCGATGGCCAGGCTGACATTATCAATTGCGACAAAATCGCCGAAACGGCGGGTGACATTATGCAGTTCCAGGAGTGCCATGATGATACTTTCGTACAGCTCTCCGGGAGCTTGAAAGGTCAGGGCTCATGATATGGCTGGTGTGGCATATGCGGGTGCGCTGCATGGGTATGCAGGTAGCTTGGCTCTTCGACATGCACCTCATGACCGAAGTAGGTGGGTAGCAGTGAACCAATCACCATGCCGAAAGCGCTGGCGATGACGCCGGCAAACTGGGCGGGAATAAAAGGGTCTTCAGGGCCGGCGATGAGCACTGCCAGCCAGGTAGCGAGACCGAAGAAAATGGCCAGCAATGCGCCCTGGTTGGTCGCGCGCTTCCAATAGACGCCGCAGACCAGCGGGACGAAGGCCATGACCAGCGTGATCTGGTATGCATTTTCCACCATTTGGAAGATGCTGAGCTTGGAGTTGATAGCGTATAGCGTCACCAGCACAGTGAAAATCAAGGTGACTATGCGCATTAATTTCAGTAGTTCATGATCGGACATCTTCCCCATCATGGGCTTGAGGATATTTTCGGTGAAGCTGACAGACGGGGCCAGCAGCGTGGCGGAAGCACAGCTCTTGATGGCCGAGAGCAGGGCGCCAAAGAACAGGATCTGGGCAAATAACGGAGCATGTTTCAATACCAGATTGGGCAGGATCAGCTGCGGATCGGTGTCCATGAGGTCGCTTACCATCTTGGGGTCAATCAGCGTGGCGGAGTAGGCGAGAAACATGGGCACAAAAGCGAATACGAAATACAGGCAGCCGCCCAGTACCGTGGCCCATACGGCAATCTTGATGGTCTTGGATGACTGTACACGCTGGAATACGTCTTGTTGTGGCATAGAGCCGAACATCATGGTGATCCAGGCAGCGGCGAAGGCGATAATTTCCTTGAGGTCGGGGGCTGGCCAGAATGAAAATTTACCGGCCTGGCGGGCATGTTCCACCACTGTGCCCACGCCGCCCACCATGCCGCTGACTTCACCGCCAATATAGAGCATGCCGGCGCAGATAATGATCATCTGCAGTAAGTCAGTGACCGCTATGGCCCACATGCCACCGAAAATCGTGTAAATCAGGATGGTTGCCGAGCCCATGCACATGCCAGCCAGCCTGCTGATTTCACCGCCTGAAACCACATTGAACACCAGTCCTAGCGCAGTGATCTGTGCCCCCACCCAGCCTAGATAGGAAATGACGATGGCGATGGTAGTCAATAATTCTACCTTGCGGCCAAATCGTTGTTTATAGAAGTCGCCTATGGTCATCAGGTTCTTGCGGTAGAGTGGGGCGGCGAAGAACAGGCCAACCAGGATCAGGCACATGGAGGCGCCGAAAGGGTCGGCAATCACGCCATGCAGGCCTTCCTGCAGAAAGGTGGCGGGGATGCCCAGCACTGTTTCCGAGCCAAACCAGGTGGCAAATACGGTGGCTGTGACCATATAGAATGGCAGATGCCGTCCGGCGATAGCAAAATCCTTGGCCGTGTGGACACGGCTGGCGGCCCATAAGCCGATGCCGACAGAAACAATCCAGTAAGCAATGACAAACCAAAGCAGCACGATGAGTATTCCTTAGCAGCAGACAGGCAGTACGCCAACCTGAGAATTATAGCAAAACTAGGGTATTTGGCAGCAATTAGACCGCACTATGATAGTGGTTGATTTAGCCAAATAAAGCTGACCACACTGCGGCTAAACTGACGAACTGGAACAGTACAAGCAATACCAGAGTAACGGCAATTATACGCAGCAGCCAGGTATGGCGCCGTTGCTCAACTATCAGCGCACGCAGCTCTTCAGTAACAGGGTATTCATGATTTTGCTGCAATTGCTGGTGCAGCAGACGCGGCATTTGCGGCAGAATCTTGCCCCAGAATGGCAGTTCAGTTTTGAGGTTCTGCACTACACTGCGCCAGCCCAACTGTTCAGACATCCAGCGTTCCAGATAAGGGCTTGCGGTTTTCCATAAATCCAGTTCGGGATCAAGGTCACGCCCCAGGCCTTCTACATTGAGCAGGGTCTTTTGCAGCATGGTGAGTTGCGGCTGGATTTCGACGCCAAAACGACGTGAGGTCTGGAACAGACGCAGCAAAACGCGTCCAAAAGAAATCTCTTTCAATGGCTTATCGAAGATGGGCTCGCAGACGGAGCGGATCGCAGTCTCAAATTCATCTAATGGCGTATCTTTTGGCGCCCAGCCGGATTCAATATGGGCGCGCGCAACTTCACGATAATCACGGCGGAAAAATGCCAGAAAATTACGCGCAAGATATTGTTTATCAATGTCGGTCAGCGTGCCCATGATGCCAAAATCAAGCGCGACATAGCGCCCGTCAGCGGCGACCTGGATATTTCCCGGGTGCATGTCGGCATGAAAAAAGCCATCCCGGAATACTTGCGTGAAAAAGATCTCAACGCCGTCGCGTGCCAGCTTGGGGATGTCCACGCCAATGTTACGCAAATGGGCCACCTGGCTAATTGGTGTGCCGTCCATGCGCTCCATTACCATTACTTGCTCGCGGCACCAATCCCAATAAACTTCCGGCACGAGCAGCAGCTTGCCATCCGCAAAGTTGCGACCTAGCAGGCTGCAATTGGCTGCTTCCAGCATCAAGTCCAGTTCACTGTGGATATGCTTGGAAAACTCCGCTACCACTTCACGCGGCTTCAAGCGCTTGCCGTCAGACCAGAGTTTTTGCATGAGCAAGGCTGCGCTATCCAGCAGGACCAGATCTTTTTCAATTACGACTGAAATCCCGGGCCGCAGGATTTTGACGGCTACTGGCGTGCCGCCGGGCAGATGGGCGAAATGCACCTGGGCAACGGAGGCGCTGGCCACAGGCAATACATCAAACTGTTCAAACACTTGATCAACGGGTAGCCCGAATGACGACTGGATGGTCTGTGCGACCGATGCGTAGGGGAACGGTGGCACCTGATCCTGCAGTTTGGCAAGCTCATCGGCAATGTCCAGCGGAATCAAGTCACGTCGGGTGGAAAGCATCTGGCCGAACTTGACGAAAATCGGGCCTAGTGCTTCTAATGCCAGGCGCAGTCTCTCGCCCCGCGGTTGCTTGATATTGCGCCAGAACAGGGTGATTTTTACGAGGTTTTGCAGCGGACGCAACCTGGTATGGCCGAGGATGAATTCGTCCAGGCCAAAGCGCAGCGTAATCGTAATGATTTTAAAAAGTCGGAAAAAACGCATCAGGAGTTCTTAATTTAATTCTGCTTGGGATTTTTAGGGGTAGTTTTTTACGCGGGGTTCTTCATTCAGGCGTGGCGGCAAGCTTTGCCATTGATTTTTCCATGCGCTTATGCAGTCGCTCGACGTCGTCACGCAGGGTATCAACGTCCTTTACGAATTGCTCGACATGGCGTTTTTTGGCAATTAAAGGTTGTTCTTCCTGCCAGTATTCCGTGAACATTTCAGCAACATTCAGGCTCTGTTTTTTTGCGGCAGAAAAAATTTCGCGTGCTAATCCTGCAATCTTGTGCGCAGGCATATCGCCTACCAGCTTGCTTAAATCTTCTTCGTATTCCCATTGCATATTGCGCAATACTTTGGCTAACGCCGTCGCCAATTCGGTATCACCTTCCAGCGTGATCAGGGTGTTTGCGCCTTCATCGTTAGCCAGTAAACGCAGTGCCACAGGCAGGGGAATGATGATGGTGGCTTCAGCTACAGCGGATTCACCGGACATGGCCATCCCGCCATCTTCCAGCACCGTCAGCGTGGCACTGGCGGGCGGGATGCTGAAGCGAACAGTTTTGCCGCCAAACGGCTGTAGTTGCGCTCTGGCCCAGCTGTTCTGGTTGATGAGATGGTTTAACAGGCGCGTAATAATAGGTTTAAACATAAATCCTGAACCTGGCCAAGCCTAGGTTTTCCAGCCTTTGTGCAAGGCGACTACGCCAGCTGACAGGTTGTAATAATCCACCTTGGAGAAGCCTGCATCCAGCATCATG
>JBDTOX010000187.1:0-4130 GCA_039933015.1 Methylophilaceae bacterium | reverse complement strand
GCGCTAGAAAGGTTTAACTTCAACCAGCAGTATAACGGCAATCAGAACGAGCACGGGTACCTCGTTGAGCCACCGATAATAAGTGTGGCTGTGCTGATTGCGATCGTGCTTGAAATCAGCCAGTAGTTGGCCGCAATAAAGGTGGTAAAGCACAAGCAGTGCTACCAGTGCGAGCTTTGCGAATAGCCAGCCGCCGGTAATGCCATAACCCAGCCACAGCCATAAGCCGAAAATGATAGTGAGCACGGCGCCTGGGGTCATGATGCCGTAATAGAGCTTGCGTTCCATGATCTTGAAACGGGCGATACTCGCGGCATCGTCGGACATGGCGTGGTAAACGAACAGCCGCGGTAAATAGAATAGCCCGGCGAACCAGGTCACCATAAAGATGATATGCCAGGCTTTAACCCACAGCATTAACTGCTGGCGCCTGTTGGCTTGGCTAGCTTGTCATCAAGCAGGCCGCGTAAAGCCGCAAAATCCAGTGTGCCGACCACCTTGCGAATAATCTTGCCCTGTTTATCCACGATAAAAGATGTAGGGGTCAGGCGCACATCATTAAATTTGGTTGCTATTTCGCTCAGGCTGTCATGCATAACCGGAAAGGGCAGGGCATTCTTCTTGACGTAATTCAGTACCTGGCTGGGCGGATCATAAGACATGGACACGGCTACAACCTCGAAACCCTTGTCGTGATATTGCTTGTAGGTTTCAATCAGCTCAGGCATCTCGGCTATACAGCCTGGGCAGTCAGTTGCCCAGAAATTGATCAGAACTATTTTGCCCTCCAGTTCTGACATCTTGATGGTTTTGCCTTCAAGCGTGGTGAAGGTTACATCCGGCGCCTGTGCTTTATTGGCTAGCGAAAAACCCAGAAATGCCAGCAAGCCAAGTATGAACAGCGGAATAATAAATTTACGTGATGCAGCAAAAAGTGGTTTCATTTTGATATGACCGAATCCTTATTTAATAATTGTGGTGTTTTTCCAGGTTTTTGTCACCACGCATTGCAGTTCCATGTGCAGCTTACTTAAATTGCAATTCTTCAGCATGATATAATTACACTTTTGGCCGCTGTCCAAATTCATGACTATCCGCTTACGCGAAATACCCTATAACTACACCTCCTTCTCTGACCGCGAAATTGTCATTCGATTCCTCGGGGAAGAAATTTGGCATGTCCTGGAAGAGCTTAGAGGAGTCCGTAAAACTGGCCGCTCTGCCCGCATGTTATTCGAAGTGCTGGGGGATATCTGGGTAGTCTCGCGCAATCCTTACCTGCAAGATGATCTGCTGAAAAATAAAAAGCGGCGTCAGGCGCTGATTGATGCTTTACATCACCGCATCAAGGCGATTGATGAGCGCAGTAATGGCAATGCCAAAGTGCTTAAGCTGGTCATCGCTGCGCGTCAGGCAGTCGTCGCTTTCGAAAATGATTTCCGCCAGACGGAAAATCTGCGCAAAAAGGCGCTGGCAAAACTTGGCCGCATTACGCGCAAGGATAATATCCAGTTTGATGGTCTGGCGCGTGTTTCGCACGTTACCGACGCGACCGATTGGCGTGTTGAATATCCGTTCGTCGTCATCAATCCAGATACTGAAGAAGAAATTGCAGCACTTGTACGGGCTTGCATCGAGTTAGGACTTACTATCATCCCGCGCGGCGGCGGTACTGGCTATACTGGCGGCGCTATACCGCTGACCAAGCTTTCTGCGGTGATTAATACTGAAAAGCTGGACACCTATAGCGCCATTGAAATGCGCACTTTGCCAGGTGTTAGCCGTCAGGTGCCTACCATTCGTTGCGGTGCTGGCGTTGTAACCAAGCGCGTGATGGAAGCTGCCACTGAGGCTGGGCTGGAATTCGCTGTCGACCCAACTTCCGCCGACGCATGTTGTATCGGCGGTAATGTCGCCATGAATGCCGGTGGTAAAAAAGCCGTGCTGTGGGGCACCGCGCTGGATAATCTTGTCTCATGGCGCATGGTGACGCCGGATGCTACCTGGCTTGAAGTCGAACGGCTTGACCATAATCTGGGCAAGATTCACGACATCGCACTGGCACGCTTTAAAATTAGCCGTTATGCCGAAGACGGCAAGACACTGCAAAGTGAACCCGAGATTCTGGAAATTCCGGGTAGGAGCTTCCGCAAAGCCGGGCTGGGCAAAGATGTTACCGATAAGTTTCTCGCTGGCCTGCCCGGTATACAAAAAGAAGGTTGCGATGGCCTGATTACTTCGGCCACTTTCATCCTGCATCGCATGCCCAAGCATGTGCGTACGGTTTGCCTGGAGTTTTTCAGCGAGGTCGCATTGGCAGTGCCGGCGATTGTTGAAATAAAAGATTATCTCGATGCGCACCCCAACACCACACTTGCTGGCCTGGAGCACCTGGATGCACGCTATCTGAAAGCCGTGGGTTACGCCACCAAGGCTAACCGCGCGCAGCGCCCCAAGATGGTGTTGATTGCGGATATTGCCAGCGATGACGAAAATACCGTTGGCGAAGCCGCCTCGCAAATTATCCGTTTAGCTAATGCGCGCGGAGGCGAAGGCTTTACTGCCGTTTCGCCGGAGGCGCGCAAGAAGTTCTGGCTGGATCGCGCACGCACCGCCGCCATTGCTGCACATACCAACGCATTCAAGATTAATGAGGATGTGGTGATTCCATTGCCGCGCCTGGGTGATTATTCCGATGGTATCGAGCGCATCAATATTGAGTTGTCGATCAAGAACAAGCTCAAGCTGACGCATGCGCTGCAAGAATTTTTGGCGAGTGATTTGCCGCTACTGGAAGATGAAGATACCCAGGCTGACTCTGAAATGTTGGCTGCCAAGCGTGAACAGTCTTTGCAGCTGGTACAGCAGGTGCAAGATTACTGGAGCACGCTGCTGCAAAATCTGGATGAGCCGCTCTCTATATTGGGAGATGAATCTGCTGATCTGGCTGCGGAAAATATATTCCGCGCAATACAATCGCATCAGCTCAGAATTTCATGGAAGCGCGAGCTGAAAAGGCCGCTAGAGCAGATTTTTACGGGCCGTACCTACCAGAAGATTCTTGAGCGTTGTGATGAAATCCATAAGCAAGTGCTCAAAGGCCGCGTCTTTATTGCGCTGCACATGCACGCAGGTGATGGCAACATTCACACCAACATCCCGGTAAATTCGGATGATTATGCGATGTTGCAAGAGGCCAACACCGCCGTTGCGCGTTTCATGCAGCTGGCGACCGATCTTGGCGGCGTGATCTCGGGCGAGCATGGTATCGGCATTACCAAGATGGAATTTTTGGATCCCGCTACGATTGCCACCTTTGCCGAGTACAAGAAAAAGGTTGATCCGGAAGGCCGCTTTAATAAAGGCAAACTGATGATGGGTGGTGATTTGCGTCATGCCTACACCCCCTCGTTTTCCTTGCTTGAGGCTGAATCCATCATCATGGAGCAATCCGCCATAGGCGAGATTGCCGATTCGATCAAAGACTGCGTGCGCTGCGGCAAATGCAAGCCGGTATGCACCACGCACGTGCCGCGTGCCAATTTGCTCTACAGCCCGCGCAACAAGATACTTGGCACTTCGCTGCTGATTGAAGCCTTTTTATATGAAGAGCAGACGCGGCGCGGTATCTCACTTCAGCACTTCGATGAATTCAACGATGTAGCTGATCACTGCACGATTTGCCACAGGTGCAAGAGCCCGTGTCCTGTGGATATTGACTTCGGCGATGTGTCGGTTGCCATGCGTAATTTCCTGCGGGAACAAGGCAAAAAACGCTTTAATCCAGGCACCACGGCTGCCATGACTTACCTCAACTTGAAAGACCCCGCGACCATCAAGCTGATGCGGGCTGCCATGATAGGTTTTGGCTACAGGGCGCAGCGTCTGGGCCATGCGATTTTCAAAAAACTTGGGCTGTTGAACAGCTTTAAAAAACATCCACCAGCCACACTGGGCAAGCCAGCGATTAAAGCGCAGGTGATTCACTTCCTGAATCGGCCTATGCCCAAAGACATGCCAACCAAGACTTCGCGTGCGCTGCTGGGTATTGAAGACGACACCATGGTGCCGGTGATTCGCAATCCGCAAAAGACCAATGATGATTCCGATGCCGTGTTCTATTTCCCCGG
>JBDTOX010000186.1:0-4425 GCA_039933015.1 Methylophilaceae bacterium | reverse complement strand
CCGAATGCCGTATTTTGCCATGAGGTGCTGCAGGCCCTATGGGTTTGCACAGAATCGGCGCTATTAAATCGCCAGATTTTACGATATGCTTCAAGTAAATCATGGAATTGCACTAAATATAATAAATTTTAATTCTATACGTTTCCCCGAATTATTCACTTGTCACGGTATTCGCCTCTGCCTTAGCCTTGCCGAAGTGCAATGCATTAATTTGCAGAAACTTAATCTACAGCGATATCTTCATCAAATGTATATTGAACGCATGGCCTATTTTCGACAAACCCCACCCGGCCCTGACAGGGATGGCGTATTTACTTTCCAGACCAGGTAAGCAGGAGCGAAAATGCGCGTCAAAGTGTTAGGTTGCAGCGGTGGCATCGGCGGCCTGTTGAGAACCACAGGTTTCCTGATTGATCATGATATTTTGGTCGATGCCGGCACCGGCGTGGGCGACCTGTCAATTGAGCAACTGGTGCCGATAGATCATATCTTCATCACACACTCGCATCTGGATCACATCGTCTCTATCCCGCTGTTGGCTGACACGGTATTTGGCATGCGCAAGCAGCCTGTGTATGTGTATGCCACGGCCGACACATGGAAGATAATTAAAAGCCATATATTTAACTGGATGATATGGCCGGATTTCAGTGTCATTCCAGATGAAGCTAACCCTCTCCTGGTGTGGAAAGAAATCCGCATCGGCGAGACAGTCAGTCTGGGAGCAAGAAAAATCACGCCTGTACCAGCTAATCATGTCGTACCGGCGATTGGTTTCCACTTGGAGGGACATGCATCAAGCATGGTATTCACGGGCGATACGACCACATGCGATGCATTGTGGGATGCTGTAAACCGTATCAATAACCTGAAATACCTTGTGATCGAAACAGCATTCAGTAATGCTGAATTGGCGTTGGCAAAAATCTCCAAGCATCTTTGCCCTTCCTTGCTGATTAATGAGCTGGCGAAACTTAAGCATAATCCTCGTCCCCAAATCTATATTACTCATTTGAAGCCGGGTGCAGGCGAAATCATCATGCGTGAAATTGAATCAGACGCTGGCGAGTTCAATGCCAGGTCGCTATGTAACGGACATATTTTTGAACTCTAGCCATACAAAAAGCTACTGATGACATCACTGAATCAATCCATACTGGCGCAGTTTGAGCCTATATCCACCCTGTCACCCGGCCGCTTGAAAGAGCTGGCTGGATTATGTTTCATCGAAAAGGTCAGCAAGGATATTGATCCGTTTCGGCTGAATGTCGTTAAAAGCGCTCAAGCCATGTATTTGCTTAAAGGAGATTTAGGGCTGCGTTTTTCCGATGGCAGTAAAAAGATTTTGCGCGGCGGTAGCAATGCTGCAAGGCATCCGTTTGATGCTGAGCGTCTAGGGTTGCAGGATACGATCGCCCTCACGGAATTAGAAATCATACGTATCGATCTCGATCTGCTCGATATCATGATGACTTGGGATCAGCTAGCCGGATATGAAATTGCTGCGCCCAAAGCGCCTGCAGCCGCAGTAGGCAGAGTCGAGCAAGGCCGTGGTACGGGTGTCTGGATGAATGAGACGAGCGCATTTAGTGCGAGCAATCTGCAAAATGGCGTATTTAGCCGCTTGCCACCAGCGAATATTGAAAAAATGTTTCAACGGATGACGCCACTGTCAGCCCGGGCTGGGCAAGTGGTCGTCACGCAGGGGGCGGAAGGTAATTACTATTACCTGATAGAGCGCGGCACTGCCATTGTTAGCCGCATAGCCGATGCCAGTGAGCCGCCCATGGTATTAGCCGAACTCAAGGAAGGTGATGCTTTTGGCGAAGAGGCTCTGGTTTCTGACGACAAACGCAATGCAACGATTACCATGAAAACCGATGGTGCATTATTGCGTCTGAATAAAACCGATTTCGTTGAGTTATTGAAAGCGCCTTTGATTACTCAGATTTCAATGGACGCTGCCGAACAGCACGTACAGGCCGGAGCGCAATGGCTGGATGTGCGCTTTGCCTCCGAATATAAATTTGAACATCTGCCGAATGCGTTGAATACGCCACTCAATGAAATTCGCAGCTTGCTTAATGGGCTGGAGCAAGATAAACAATACATTGCGTATTGCCAGACCGGGCGACGCAGCTCGGCTGCCGCTTTCATCCTGGCCCAGCACGGGCTCAAGGTTTTCGTGCTGGAGGGCGGGACGCGCGCGAAGCGGCTAGCGGGAGCGGCATAAAAGGTACGGCAAGCTTTAATTGCGTCTGCTGGAACTAATCAAGCAGCCAGCTACATTCCCCAATTCACAGCTTTTTTTCATTGCCGCCATTGCGGCTGCATCAGAATGCAACCGTTTCAAGGACATGCCTTTGCCAAAGTAGGCAAGGGCGTAAGCCGGGCTTAGTGCGATGGCTTGATCAAATGCCGTAATGGCCTGTGCATAATGCTTTAGGTTAAAGTGCGCAACGCCAATATTGGCATAAGATTGTTCAATTTTTGGGTCGATAGTGATCACGCGTTGATAATCGGCGATGGCTTCGGGCCATTGTTTGGAGGCCAATTCAGCGTTACCACGGTTATAGTAAATTCTAGCGGCCCCGGGAATATGTTCATTTTTCAACAGAAGTGCAGCATCGTTCCACAGTCGATAACCATCAGCAAATACCCATAAGCGATTCCACGACAGTGGCACCAGCAATAGTGTGCTGATGGTTAACGCAACCACCACGTGCTTGCGATTGGGTAATGCCTCAACCAGCAAAGGGATTAGCAGTAACATGCCCGGCAGCCATAAATAGCTGCGATAAAGCACGAAGGGCTCCTGTACCCGAATGGATGAAAACTCGACGCTAAATAGCAGCCACGGATAAAGCAGTGCCAGCCCGACAAGGCCGGTTCTGCCTCTGCGCAGCAATAGCCTGCATGCCAGTACGCCATACAGCATAAAGCCCGCTGCTTTTAACCAGCCTTGCCATGCTGTCCACGCACTGACGAAGGTCTCACGCATATCCACCGACATCCAAGCCGGATTCGGCAGCCACCATAAGAACAGGTATTTGAAAAACAAACCGGCTTGCGTAAACACGCTTAATAAGTGCAGGGTGGCCGAGCTTTCTGCTATGTCTTGTTGCTCAAAGAGCATGGCAGCATCATGTTCATAGGCGACGCCAAAGACACCTTTTGCACGTAGCACCACAAATACCCCGATTACCAGGTAGCCCAGCCAGGTTGCCCATAGCGCCCGCCAATCGGCGCGTATGTGTGAGCGCAGCAGGATGGTGATGGCTATCACGATGGCAGGCGCCATCAGGCTATGTTCTTTGGAAAAGACGGCAAGAAAGTAAAACAGCAACGAGAGCGCGAGCCAGCGTTTTTGTCCATTGATCAGCCCGTGTAAATACGCTAATTGCATGGCCAGGGTAAAGAGCGTGGCCAGCAGGATGCTGCGCTGAATCACATAGCCAACAGCATATACAGCTACGGGATTGCAAGCGAAAAACAACGCGCCCAGCCATGCACCCCAGTCGGAATAGCTTATTTTTTGGTTTGCTGGGGCTGTAAGCCTAATGAATTGGCGCAATAAAAAGAACAGTAGTACAACGTTAGCCGCATGCAGCAATGCATTGCCAAGATGGAACAAGTGAGACGCATCCAAGAATAGTACCCAAGTCCACCCCAGGCTGGCATAAGGTAGCCAGCGCAAGCTAAAATGGAATGGTGAATGTGCATAATTGCTTGGGATATTGCCGGAGAAGAAATTGAGATCATCAAAGAAAAACGGGCTGCTGAGAAAAGGCAGATAAATTAAACATACGGCCACAAGTAGAGAAAGCACAAACCCTCGGTTGCGCTGGCAAAAATAATTCGATAACTTTGTGCGGTAATCCATGCCTTGATCTCTCTCACAAAAAACAAACCCCTCCGCAGAGGGGTTTTTGATGTATACAATTACTGATTACGGGCAGCTAAAGTATCTTTTCAAAACTGCGTCCGTGCTGGTGCAGGCATTTGTCCATGTAATCGCGGAAGTAATGTCGGCAACTGCAGTCGGTTTCATGGTAATAATAGTGCCATCAATTCCGGTCTTAATGTTAGCTAGCTTCACCACGATATCGTTAACACCGGCGCCACCTCCTGAAGCTGTAACGCCAATTTCGCTCGCTTCAGTTGGTAGATTTGCTGGGCCAGATAGGCCCAAACTGGTCCAGCCAGCACCAGTGGTGCCGGATACGGCCGCCACGTCCATATAGGATCCTTGCTCTTGAACATATGCAGCAATCGCCAGCTTGAGTGGATCAACGGAGGCGCTAATTTTGGACAGCTTGGCCTTGACAATGTAATCCTGGTAAGCCGGAATTGCCACTGCAGCCAGAATACCGATAATCGCGACCACGATCATCAGTTCGATCAGGGTAAAACCCTGTTGCGCTT
>JBDTOX010000185.1:0-54007 GCA_039933015.1 Methylophilaceae bacterium | reverse complement strand
GAGGAAAGTCCGGGCTCCGCAGAGCAGGATGACGGCTAACGGCCGTACGCCGTGAGGCGAGGAATAGGGCCACAGAGACGAGTAAGCCGCAAGGTGGACGTGAAACGCGGTAACCTCCATCCGGAGCAAAGCCAAATAGGGTAGTAATGACGTGGCTCGCGTCGCTACCGGGTAGGCTGCTGGAGCGCATGAGTAATTGTGCGCCTAGATGAATGACTGTCCACGACAGAACCCGGCTTATCGGCCAGCTTCTTTCTATATTGATGGGCAATGCCGCTGGCAAGCGGCTGGATATTTTCCCGGCGTGTATTAAGACACCGCAGGCATTGCGGTGGTTGTCTTTTTTAATGCGATACCAGTTTTTTAAGCCATGCTACTGCAATAATCAAGCACTGCATCAAGGCGTTTTGTGTGATCTGTGACCGGCCATGCCCCGGATTTTCTGTCCTGTCTAATTTCAGTCCCTTTCCTGCAAGTCCTAATAAAACACATTCAGTTGATTCTCTATCCCCTTATTTTTTAACGATTATTTAGTTTTTAATAAAATGCGCTAAGTCATTGTCCTGTAAAGGAAAAATCACAAAAAAAGGGCTTGCAGCGCCCATTTTTTTTATCTATAGTGGCTGCAAGTGGGGGAATGTGGGGTTTTGTGGGGAATTGCTGTCTGAAGCTAGGGGCGGCCAGCAATTTCCCCAGTTCACCAGCAAATTTTCAGTGGTCAAAAAAGGGTCAAATGTTTCGCGGTGCAACATCTCTGAATCTGGATACCAAAGGCAGACTGGCCGTACCCAGCAAGCACCGTGACGCCCTGCAGGCCCAATGTGCGGGCCACTTGGTGCTTACCGCGCATCCACATCGTTGCCTGCTGCTTTACCCGCAACCTGCGTGGGAGCCAATTCAAGCCAGGATGATGGCCCTTTCCAGCTTTGATAAACAGTCCAGTGCGCTACAGCGGTTGCTGGTGGGTTATGCCGAGGATATCGAACTGGATGGTGCCGGCCGCCTGCTGGTTTCCCCGGTGCTGCGTGAATTTGCTGGTCTGGAAAAGCAAGCCATGCTGGTCGGTCAGGGTAGCCATTTTGAAGTGTGGAACATGGATGCCTGGCGCGCTCAGTTGGAGCGCGTAATGGCAAGTGACGACATGGTGTTGCCCATCGAGTTGGAAGGCTTTTCGCTGTGAGCGCCGGCTCACGTCATACGCCTTCTCCACCAGGCTTTGATTTGCCAGTAAAGCCTGGGCTAGCCTCGCAACATATTACGGTTTTGCTAGAAGAAGCAGTGGCAGGGCTAGCCATCAAGCCGGACGGGGTATATGTGGACGCCACGTTCGGACGTGGCGGGCACAGCCGCAAGATTCTAGAAAAGCTGGGGGCAACAGGCCATTTGATTGCGCTGGACCGCGATCTGGCGGCAGTTAAATCAGCTACAACCATTCCGGATCCACGCTTTCAAATTGTACATAGCCATTTTTCCGCGCTGCAAGAAGTACTTGCCGGCATCGGCGTAAGCAAAGTGGATGGTGTATTGCTGGATTTGGGTATTTCCTCGCCACAGATAGATGAAGGTGAGCGCGGGTTTAGTTTCAGGTTTGACGGTCCGCTCGATATGCGTATGGACCAAAGCCGTGGCCAAACTGGGGCAGAGTTCCTGGGGGCCGCTTCCGAGCAACAGCTGAGAGGGGTTATTAAAGATTATGGTGAAGAACGGTTTGCTAAACAGATTGCAAGGGCGATTGTTGCGGCACGCACAGGGGGGGATCTCATCACCACTACCGGACAGCTTGCCAAGATCGTGGCAGAAGCGGTCCCCAAAAGCGAGCCTGGCCAAGATCCGGCGACGCGTACCTTTCAAGCTATACGGATTTTCCTCAATAAGGAGCTTGAAGAATTGTCGTTAGTGCTACCTCAATGCATGGCTGTTCTGGCACCCGGAGGCCGCTTGGCCGTGATCAGCTTTCATTCACTGGAAGACCGCATGGTTAAGCGTTTTATTCGCGGTGAGCAGGACAGGGATGATTTGCCGGCCAATTTTCCGGTGCGTGCCAAGGATTTGCCGCAGCCGCGCTTGCTGGCTGTTGGCCGTGCGATTAAGCCCGGCGCGGCTGAAGTTAAACGCAACCCGCGCTCACGCAGTGCGGTGCTGCGCGTGGCTGAGCGTACTAATGTGGTTTAGCTCGGATTAAGGGGGTAGCGCAATGACAAAACTTAATCTGGTTCTGTTACTGGTGCTGATTATGACGGCGCTGGGCGCAATTACGTCTCAGCATAAGTCGCGCAAGCTCTACTTTGAGTTACAGCAGCAACAGGATGCGGCCAAGCTATATGAGGTGGAATGGGGACAATTGCAACTTGAGCAGAGCACCTGGGCAATGCATGCGCGTATTGAGCAGATCGCCAGCCAACACATGCATATGCAGGTGCCTGATCCGCAGCGTATCCAGCTTGTAGCTCCGCCGCCGAGGCAAGCAGCCAAGCCATGAACGCTGCGCCAATAATTATCAAATTACCCGCTTGGCGCCGTCGCATCCTGCTTATTGTGGTGTTGCTGGGTTTTGCTGTTTTGCTCGGGCGCAGTGTTTACCTGCAAGGCATGCACAGAGCCTTTTTGCAGCAAAAAGGTGATGCACGTTATAGCCGCGCGCTGACGCTATCTGCCCATCGCGGCATGATCACGGACCGCAATGGCGAACCTTTGGCCATCAGCACGCCAGTCGAGTCCATTTGGGCCAGCCCGCCAGACATAAAAACCACACCGGATCAGGTTAAAAAACTTGCCAATCTGCTTGCCATGAAGCCGGTGGAAGTAAGCAAAAAGTTTGCGGATAACCAACGTGAATTTGTCTACCTCAAGCGCCGCATCCCACCTGAGCTGGCAGGGCAGGTCATGCGCCTGGGTATTCCCGGTGTATTCATGCAAAGAGAATACCGTCGCTATTACCCGGCGGGCGAAGTCACGGCGCATCTGGTTGGGTTTACCGGTGTTGATGAAAATGGCCAAGAGGGCTTCGAGCTCGCCTACCAGAACTGGCTGTCTGGCAAGCCTGGCAGCCGGCGCGTGATCAAGGATAGGCAGGGGCATATCGTCGAGGATCTCGAGGCCGTCAAGGTGCCGCAGGACGGGCATGATCTGGTCCTCTCCATAGATCGCAAGATCCAGTATCTGGTCTATCGCGAACTCGCACATGCCGTTGAGATGCATAAGGCCAAGGCGGGTGCTGCCATTGTGCTGGACGCCAAGACTGGTGAGATACTGGCGATGGCGAACATGCCCACCTACAACCCGAACAATCCTGTCAATATCAATGGGCGTTCGCGTAACCGTGCCATAGTCGACATCTACGAGCCAGGCTCGACATTGAAGCCGTTCACCATCGCAGCAGCACTTGAAGCGGGTACTTTCAAACCGGAGACCGAGATCGAGACTGCACCGGGCTGGCTCAGGATCGGGTCGGCAACCGTGCACGATTCCCATCCGGAAGGCCTGCTCACCGTGGCGCAAGTGATCCAGAAGTCTTCCAATGTGGGTGCGGCCAAGATAGCCCTGACCCTGCAGCCACAATACATGTGGAGTGCATTCAATCAGATGGGCTTTGGCAGTCCGGTGCATGCCGGCTTTCCCGGCGAGGCCTCTGGCAAGCTGCGCCCATACAAGTCCTGGAGGCCGATCGAGCAGGCCACCATGTCTTTTGGCCATGGCATAAGCGTCAGCCTGCTACAGATGGCGCGGGCATATGGCATATTTGCCAATGATGGGGAGTTGATGCCGGTGTCCCTGCTTAAAACAAAGGATGCACCTATAGGCCAGCAAGTCATCTCGGCCGAGACCGCACACCATGTCAAGGATATGCTGGAGATGGTCGTGCAGCCTGGCGGTACTGCACCAAGGGCGCAGGTGCTGGGTTACCGCGTCGCTGGCAAAACCGGGACTGCTCACAAGCTCGGCATCGGTGGCTACCAGCATAACAAATATATAGCCTCCTTCATCGGCATGGCACCGGCTTCCAACCCGCGCCTGATCATTGCCGTCATGATCGATGAACCCAGCAATGGCCAATATTATGGCGGGCTGGTCGCCGCTCCCGTGTTCAGCACAGTGATGTCGGGTGCGCTCCGCATGCTTGCAGTGCCGCAGGATGCACCCAACAACAATATCGTGATTCCTCCGGAAAATGCCCCGGAAGTGAAGGAGGCCGCATGAACATGGCCTTGAACGCGCTGGCTACCCAGGGTGTTACTGCCAGCTATATCACCGCAGACAGTCGGAAGGTTGGCGCTGGCAGCCTGTTCCTGGCCTATCCGGGCGAACATGCGGATGGTCGCCAGTTCATCCCGCAAGCGCTGCTGCAAGGCGCTGCTGCCGTGCTTTGGGAGCAATCTGGGTTTGAATGGAACTCCCAATGGCAGGTGCCCAATCTGCCGGTTGCTGGCTTGCGTAAAGAAGCTGGGGTGATCGCAGATAGTTTCTATGGTCAGCCTTCAAAGCAGCTATGGATGATAGGCGTCACCGGCACCAACGGTAAGACTTCATGCAGCCACTGGATTGCGCAGGCCATGGCTGTTCTGGGTGGCAAGACGGCCGTCGTCGGCACGCTGGGCAATGGTTTTCCTAATGCCTTGTTGGCGGCCATTAACACTACCCCCGACCCTATCCTGCTGCATAGCATGCTGGCGGATTACCGCAAGCAGGGCGCTATTGCCGTTGCCATGGAAGTCTCGTCGCATGGCCTGGCTCAAGGCCGCGTCAATGGCGTGCATTTCGACGTTGCCGTGTTCACCAACCTGTCGCGTGACCATCTGGATTACCACGGAGACATGGCAAGCTATGGCGCGACCAAGAAAGCGCTCTTCCATTGGCAAGGCCTACGTAGTGCGGTACTCAATATGGACGACGATTTTGGCCGTGAAATCGCGGGGGAGCTTTCAAGCCAGGGTAAGTCAGTGTTGACCTATGGCTTGGAGCGCGGTGATGTGCGCGGCAGCCAATTGCAATTTAATGAGCATGGCCTGGCCATGCAAGTAGATACACCTTTCGGCAGTACGCTGCTGGAAGCTGGAGTGGTCGGCCGTTTCAATGCCTATAACCTGCTGGCTGTGCTGGCTACTCTGCTGGTTTCCGATGTCGAGCTGGGGCATGCGGTAAACGCATTGCGCAGTGTCAACTCTGTCGCCGGGCGCATGCAGCAAATTGGTGGCGGCCAGCAGCCGTTGGTGGTGATTGATTATGCCCACACCCCGGATGCGTTGGAAAAAGTGCTGATCGCGCTACGTGAGCAGGCACGCGGACAGTTGATTTGCGTCTTCGGCTGCGGCGGCAATCGCGACAAGGGCAAGCGCCCGCTCATGGGGGAAGTGGTGAGCAGATTGGCAGATCAGGCCGTTGTCACCTCCGACAATCCGCGTCATGAGCATCCCGCGGAAATCATTGCCGCTATCACCGATGGTATGCGTGAGGGCTACCGCATCGAGCAGGACCGCGCCTCCGCCATTGCGCTGGCGGTGAATATGGCCAAGCCAGGTGACATCGTGCTGGTAGCGGGCAAGGGCCATGAGGATTATCAGGACATTCATGGTGTGAAATATCCATTCAGTGATCAGCAAGTGGTCAAGCAGGCACTGCAACACTATGGAGGTAAGGCGGCATGATGCGCTTGAGTGAAGCGGCAGTCGCCACCCAGGGCAGGGTCATCGGGCAGGATGCGCTGTTTACCAGCGTCGGTACCGATAGTCGCAACCTGACGCAAGGGCAATTGTTCGTCGCATTACATGGCGAGCATTTCGACGGTCATGCTTACGCGCAGCCATGTATGGAGCAAGGGGCTGTCGCTGCCATGATTTCTGCTCCGCAAGCTGGGCTGTCTTCTGCGCTGCTGGTGCAAGACACGCGCCTGGCGCTGGGCAATCTGGCAGCCCACTGGCGCAGCAAATTTACTATTCCGCTGGCGGCGATTACCGGCAGCAACGGCAAGACCACGGTGAAGGAAATGCTGGCTTCCATCCTGCGCGCGGCGACTGGCGACGATGATGCTGTACTCGCCACCCAGGGCAACCTGAATAACGATATCGGCCTGCCGCTTACCCTGCTCAAGTTACGCAGTCAGCATAAGTATGCCGTTGCCGAGATGGGCATGAATCACCCGGGCGAAATCAGCTACCTGACACGCATAGGCCTCCCGACTGTGGCCTTGATTAACAATGCCACCATGGCGCATCTCGGCGGCTTGGGCACGATAGAGGCAATTGCACTGGCCAAGGGCGAGATATTTGAAGGCTTGGTGGCGGATGGTATTGCTGTCATCAATGCAGATGATGCATTTGCGCCGCTGTGGCACAGGCTCGCTGCGCAGCATAAAGTCCTGACCTTCGGTCTGGAGCATGCGACAGATGTGAGCGCAAGCTATCAATTGCACGCCGATGGCAGCACGCTGCAGATGAACGGGCCGCAAGGACTTGCAGAATTCAGCTTGGCCGTGGCTGGTGTGCACAATGTGCGTAACGCGCTAGCCGCTGCTACAGCAGCTTTGGCCATGGGGGTGCCATTAAGTGCGATCACGGCTGGCCTCGCTGCCTTCGGCGGTGTCAAAGGCCGCTTGCAGCTTAAAGCCGGGATTAATGGCGCGCAGATAATAGATGACACATACAATGCCAACCCCGCTTCCATGAAGGCTGCCATTGATGTGCTGGCGGTCAGGCCAGGCGAAAAGCTGCTGGTGCTGGGCGACATGGGTGAGCTGGGTGCGGATGCAGCCAAGCTGCATGCGGAGATTGGTCGTTATGCCCGGCGAGCCGGTATCGATGCGCTTTTTGTCCTAGGTGATCTGAGTCATGAGGCGGTTGCGGCCTTTGCTGTTGATGGAGAACAAAGCTGTGCCCGGCATTACGCAACGCCAGAGGCGCTGGCTGCCGACTTGACGCAACATATGGGCGCTGCAGCCAGCGTGCTGGTCAAGGGCTCACGTTTTATGCGTATGGAACGAGTGGTTAACTTGATCACCAAGGAAAAAAACGGGGAGGGACACTAAATGCTGCTGGAACTTGCACGCTGGCTGGGGCACGACATACGTGCTTTCAATGTGTTCAATTACATTACGCTGCGCGCGGTGCTGGCGACACTTACCGCGCTGACCATCTCCTTTATGGTCGGGCCGCTCATGATACGCAAGCTCACCCAGTACAAAGTAGGCCAGGCGGTACGTGACGATGGTCCGCAGACGCATTTGATCAAGGCGGGTACGCCAACCATGGGCGGCGCACTGATACTGGTTGCCATCGCGATTTCTACCCTGTTGTGGGCTGATCTGACTAACCGCTTCGTCTGGGTGGTGCTGGTGACTACCCTGGGTTTTGGCGTCATTGGCTGGGTGGACGACTGGCGCAAAGTGGTACATCGTAATCCCAAAGGTTTGTCAGCAGGTGCCAAGTATTTCTGGCAGTCAGTCATAGGCCTGGGCGTGGCATTTTATCTCTACGGTACTTCTACCTCCGTTGCCGAAACGCAGCTGATTGTGCCATTTTTCAAGCATCTGGTTATTCCATTAGGCGCTGTCAGCTTCATCGTGCTGACCTATCTGGTCATCGTTGGCAGCAGTAATGCGGTCAATCTTACCGATGGCCTGGATGGCCTCGCTATCATGCCGACCGTCATGGTGGGCAGCGCGCTGGCGATTTTTGCCTACGTCGCCGGTCACCTATATTTCTCCAAATATCTGGGCGTGCCTTATGTGCCGGGTGCAGGTGAGCTCATGGTGTTCTGTGCGGCCATGGCGGGTGCCGGGCTGGGTTTCCTGTGGTTCAACGCTTATCCGGCCGAAGTGTTTATGGGCGATGTGGGCGCGCTGGCGCTAGGTGCGGCGTTAGGCGTGGTAGCGGTGATAGTGCGCCAGGAAGTTGTGCTGTTCATCATGGGCGGTGTGTTCGTTATGGAAACTTTGTCGGTGGCCGCCCAAGTGACCTACTTTCGCTACACCAGAAAGAAATATGGCGTGGGCCGGCGCATTTTCCTCATGGCGCCGCTGCACCACCACTATGAACAAAAGGGCTGGAAAGAAACTCAGGTCGTGGTGCGATTCTGGATCATTAGCATGATGCTGGTGCTGGTTGGGCTCTCAACATTGAAACTCAGATGAGGCGATTAAATTAAATGCGTTTGGTGTTAAAGGACAAAAGGGTGCTGGTTTTGGGTCTGGGTGATACCGGCCTTTCGGCATTGCGCTGGCTGCACAGCCAAGGCGCGCTTTTGTCTGTCGCCGATACGCGCAGTGCTCCGCCCAACCTTGAACTGCTGCGAGAAGAGTTGCCGCAGGTGATCGTGCACCTCGGCGCATTCACTCACGCCGCATTTGCCGACGCCGAAATTGTTGTCGCGAGTCCTGGTGTGGCTGTGGATGGGCCACAGGCAGAGCCGCAGATACAGGCAGCCATCAAGCGTGGTATTCCCGTGGTGGGCGATATCGAGCTTTTTGCCCAGTACAAGCCGGCCCATGCCAAGGTGATTGCCATCACCGGGGCCAACGGCAAGAGCACCGTGACCACCCTGGTCGGCGAAATGTGCAAGGCGGCTGGCTTTAACACCATAGTCGCCGGCAATATCGGTCTGCCGGTGCTGGTTGCGCTGGGCATGGAAGAGCCTGACATCTATGTGCTGGAGCTATCGAGCTTTCAGCTTGAAACGACAAGCTCGCTCATGGCGGATACCGCCACCGTGCTCAATGTCACCGAAGACCATATGGACCGCTACGCCAGCATGGCGGAATATGCGGCGGCCAAGGCCCGTGTTTTCCACGGTTCGGGCGTGCAGGTGCTGAACCGCGAGGACGCATGGAGTCGTAGCATGGCCCTGCCCGGCCGCCCGCTAGTCACGTTTGCTACCGATGCGCCAGCGTCTCCCGAGGATTACGGCCTGTTACACCGTAGCGGTCAGTTTGCACTGGTGCAAGGTGAGACTGAGCTCATGAAACTCACGGATATGCGCATTGCCGGTTTGCATAATGCCAGCAATGCGCTGGCTGCCCTGGCCTTGTGCCGGGCCCTCGACCTGCCTTGGCAGCCCTTGCTCGATACCCTGCGCAGCTTCAAAGGCTTGCCGCACCGCGTGGAATGGGTGGCCGAAATCAATAGCATAGCTTTTTACGATGATTCCAAGGGTACCAATGTTGGTGCCACCTGCGCCGCGTTGGCTGGTTTGCCGAGGAAAGCCGTGCTGATTGCCGGTGGCGACGGCAAAGGCCAGGATTTTTCACCCCTGCGTGATCCCGTAACTAATAACGCACGTGCCGTGGTGGTGATCGGCCGTGACGGCCCGCAAATTGGAGCCGTGTTGCAGGGTACGGGCGTGCCGCTACATAGCGAAGCTAGCCTGGAAAGTGCAGTGCAAGCCGCTTTTGCCGCGGCCCAACCCGGCGATGCAGTGCTGCTGTCGCCGGCTTGTGCAAGTTTTGACATGTTCCGCAATTACGTGCATCGGGCAGAGGTGTTTGTGCGTGCCGTGAAAAAGCTGGAGGCGGCAGCGCGATGATGTACACGTTAAGCAGCCGCGAAAAAATGAGCTCGTCGAGCTATGATCAAGGCCTGTTGTGGGTCACGCTCATATTGCTGGGCCTGGGCCTGGTGATGGTCTATTCGTCCTCAATTGCATTGGCTGAAGCCGACAAAGCCACGGGTCATCAGCCTACCTACTTCCTGATACGCCACGGCATTTTTCTCATTGTCAGTTTGATAGCCGCCTTCGCTACTTTTCAGGTCCCCACGCATGTGTGGCAGAAATTGGCGCCATACCTGTTCATAGGCGGTGTTTTTCTACTGATACTGGTGCTGCTCCCCGGTGTGGGGCGTAATGTCAACGGCAGCCAGCGCTGGCTGTCCCTGTTCGTCATTAACCTGCAACCATCAGAGCTAATGAAGCTATTTGCCGCAATTTACGTGGCCGATTACACCATACGTAAAGCGGCGCTGATGGATAGTTTCACACGTGGTTTCCTGCCCATGCTGATTGTGATGCTGATTGTGGGCGGCCTGCTGTTACGCGAGCCGGACTTTGGCGCATTTGCCGTGATTGCCGCCATTTCCATTTCAATACTCTGGTTGGGCGGCATCAATGGTCGTATTTTTATTGGCCTGCTGGCGCTGCTAGTGACCGGTTTTATCTTGTTGATCTGGACATCCCCTTATCGCCTGCAACGCATCATCGGCTTTATGGATCCGTGGGCTGACCCTTACGGCAAAGGCTATCAGCTTTCACATGCGCTGATTGCCTTCGGGCGCGGCGAATGGTTGGGCGTAGGCTTGGGTGCCAGTGTGGAAAAACTGCTGTATCTGCCGGAAGCCCATACCGACTTCCTGCTCGCCGTGATTGCGGAAGAGCTCGGGTTTGTCGGCGTGCTGACAGTGGTCGGATTATTTGCATGGCTGGTATTGCGCGCCTTTGGCATCGGCAAGCAAGCCATTGCCCATGAGCGCCATTTCTCGGCGTTGCTGGCTCAGGGCATAGGCATCTGGATAGGCGTGCAGGGCATCATCAATATGGGCGTCAATATGGGCCTGCTGCCCACCAAAGGCTTGACGCTGCCTCTGCTCTCCTTTGGTGGCAGCGGTATTCTGGCCAATTGCATCGCGCTGGCGATATTGCTGAGAATTGATTGGGAGAACAGGCGTCTGCAAAAAGGACTGCCCGCATGAAAGCAATGTTAACAGCGCAAATAACCAGATTCGGCTGGACGCTAGTAGCGGTGGAAGCTAACTTGCGTCAGCAAGCCAAGCGCAGCGGCCATAGCCAAGAATTGCCGATGCAAAGTGGCCTGCCTTTGTTGGAGACGGCAGCATGATGGCTTCCAGCAAAATCCTCATGGTCATGGCTGGCGGCACCGGCGGGCATGTCTATCCGGCGATGGCCGTTGCCGACCATCTCAAGGCCCAGGGCTGGCAGATTGTCTGGCTGGCCACTGAGGGCGGTATGGAAAACCGCTTGATTGCCAATAAAAATTACGACGTTGCGGTCATTAAAATGCGCGGGGTACGCGGCAAGGGCGTATTGCGCTGGCTGCTGTTGCCCATGCAGTTGCTGATTGCCTGTAGCCAGAGTTTCTCGGCTATCTGGCGCCATAAGCCCAGTGTCGTACTCGGCATGGGGGGCTTTGCTGCCTTCCCCGGCGGATTAATGGCCTGGCTGTTGCGTCGTCCCTTGATCGTGCATGAGCAAAACTCTATCGCCGGACTTACCAATCGCAGCCTGAGTTATTTTGCGCAGCAGGTGCTGGCAGCATTTCCCAGCGCTTTTGGCGCACGTGCCAAGCTGGTGGGTAACCCGGTGCGCGTCGACATCACCGCAGTGGCCGCGCCGCAACAGCGCTTGCCGGGCCGTAGCGGCCCGCTTCGGCTATTGGTCATAGGCGGAAGCCTGGGAGCGCAAATACTGAACGAAGTCATTCCGCCAGCGCTGGCCCAACTGCCTGCGGAAACGCGGCCGCAGGTGATTCATCAGGCCGGGACCAAGCATATCGAGGCGCTGCAGGCTAATTATCAGGCGGCAGGCGTGACGGCTGATACCAGGGCATTCATCGAGGATATGGCCGCCATGTATGACTGGTGCGACTTGGCTATTTGCCGTGCCGGGGCGCTGACCATTGCCGAGCTGTCGGCAGCCGGCGTGGCCAGCGTGCTGGTGCCATTTCCGCATGCCGTAGATGACCATCAAACCCACAACGCCCGCTATCTGGCCGATGCCGGCGCAGCAGTGCTGATGCCGCAGACAGAGTTGACGGTAGCGGCGTTATTGAAGGTGCTAGTGAGTCTCACGCGTGAAAATTTATTGGATATGGCACAAAAGGCACGCGCGCTGGGCAAGCCCGAGGCGACGGCTACGGTAGCCAATATTTGTGCGGAAGCGGCGAGATGAAATATCACGAGGTAAAGCATGCAGCAGCGCGGAGCAAGCCATGAAACATAAGGTAAAGCGGATACATTTTGTCGGCATCGGTGGCTCGGGCATGAGCGGCATTGCCGAAGTGTTGCTTAACCTGGCCTTTAGCGTAAGCGGTTCGGATCTTGCCGATAACGGCACGACCAGGCGCCTCGCCAAGCTGGGTGCCAAGGTTTACCAAGGCCATGCCGCAGAGAATCTGGGCGCGGCCGATGTGGTGGTGGTGTCTGCTGCTGTCAGTGATAGCAATCCGGAGGTGCTGGCAGCGCGTACCAACAATATTCCGGTAGTACCACGCGCCTTGATGCTGGCCGAGCTCATGCGTTTCCGCCAGGGTATTGCTGTTGCCGGCACGCACGGCAAAACCACGACCACGAGCCTGATCGCCAGCATACTGGCTGAGGCCGGCATGGATCCCACCTTTGTTATTGGCGGCAGGCTGGAAGCGGCTGGCAGTCATGCACGGCTTGGCACAGGCGAATTCATCGTGGCCGAGGCCGATGAGTCGGATGCATCCTTCCTGCACCTGACGCCCGTGCTGTCCGTGGTGACCAATATCGATGCCGATCACATGGAAACCTACGGTCACGATTTCGAGAAGCTCAAGGGTGCATTCATCGAATTTCTGCAGCGCCTGCCATTCTATGGCATGGCGGTAGTGTGTATAGACGACCCCAACATCCGCGCCATACTACCGAGCATTTCCAAGCCCATCATGCCCTATGGTTTTTCGGAAGACGCACGCGTGCGTGCCATCAATGTGCGCGCCGATGACAGTCGCATGCATTTCACGGTGCAGCGCATCAACGGGACTACAACGCAATTCGATGTCACGCTCAATCTGCCCGGCAACCACTACGTGCTGAATGCGCTGGCAGCGATTGCCGTGGCCAGTGAGCTGAACGTGCCGGATGCCGCCATTATCAAGGCTCTCAAGGAATTCAAGGGTGTCGGCCGCCGCTTCGAACGCTACGGCGAAGTGCCGGCAAAAACCGGAGGCACATTCACGCTAATCGACGATTACGGCCATCACCCGGTCGAGATGCAGGCCGTCATCGCCGCTGCACGTGGCGCCTTCCCTGGCCGCCGCCTGATGCTTGTCTTCCAGCCGCATCGCTATACGCGAACCCGCGATTGTTTCGAAGATTTCGTCAAGGTGCTGTCCTCGGTGGATGCGCTGCTGTTAACGGAAGTCTATCCGGCCGGCGAGGCCCCTATTGTTGCGGCCGATGGCCGTGCGCTGGTGCGCGCCGTAAGGGTGGCGGGCAAGGTTGAGCCTGTGTTTGTAGATGCGCCCACCGAACTGCCAGAAGCCATCCTCAATGTAGCCAGGGCCGGTGATGTGGTGATTGTCATGGGCGCCGGTTCCATAGGCCATGTGGCGGCACATACCAGGGAGCAAGCAGTTTGATGGCGCAGCGACAAACACCTGCTCAAGGCCAATTGCTGCTCAATGAGCCGCTGGCGCGCTACACCAGTTGGCGCGTGGGTGGTGTTGCGGATCGTTTATACATTCCGGCAGGGCTGGAAGATTTGGCAGATTTTTTAGCCAGCCTGGCTGATAGCGAACCGCTGCATTTTATTGGCCTCGGTTCAAATTTGCTGGTAAGGGATGGCGGCGTCAGAGGCACGGTAGTGCTTATGCATAACGCGCTGACGGATTTACGCATGCACCAGGGCCTGGTTTACGCCGATGCCGGGGTGAGCTGCGCCAAGCTTGCCAGATTTGCGGCACGCCAGCAGCGGCATGGCGCCGAGTTTATGGCGGGCATTCCAGGCACGGTAGGCGGCGCACTGGCAATGAATGCGGGTTGCCACGGCACGGAGACATGGGACGTGGTGGCGCGTGTCGCAACCATAGACCGCCGCGGCGCATTACATGAACGCCAGCCGGCGGAGTATGAGGTGAGCTATCGGCATGTGCAGATGGCAATGAGCAGCGCAGCCGCTAACAAGGATTCAGGGCAGGAGTGGTTTATTGGCGCCTGGTTCGAATTGCCGGAAGGCCCTGCCAGCGAATCAGAGCAGAAGATCAAGAGCCTGCTGGCCAGGCGCTTGGCGACGCAGCCGCTCAATCAGCCCAATGCGGGTTCGACATTTCGCAATCCGCCCAGCGATTTTGCAGCGCGCCTGATCGAAGCCTGCGGCCTCAAGGGCTACACGATAGGTGGTGCACAGGTATCGGAAAAGCACGCCAATTTTATTGTGAATCTGGGCGATGCCACGGCCGCGGATATTGAGCAGTTGATAGCGCATATGCGCGAGACAGTGCAACAAAAAATGCAGGTGGAGTTGCAGCAGGAAGTACGCGTGATAGGAGAATTGTTAAGTGAGTAATAGTGTTAAGACCTCAAGGGTATTCGACAATTTGCCAAGCCCGCAAGTAGGCAAGCAAGGTGCAAAAGTTGCGGTTTTACTCGGCGGGCGCTCAGGTGAGCGTGAAGTCTCGCTCAAGAGCGGCCGCGCCGTGCTGGCGGCCTTACAGCGCGGCGGTGTGGATGCGTACGCGTTTGATCCGGCGGAAAAGCCATTACATGAGCTGGAAGACTTTGACTGCGTATTCATTGCGCTACATGGCCGCTATGGCGAAGACGGCACAATACAGGGCGCGCTGGAGTTGATGAATATTCCCTATACCGGCAGCGGCGTGATGGCCTCGGCCGTGGGTATGGATAAGTGGCGTACCAAGTTGCTGTGGCGCGCAGCTGGCATAGTCACGCCGGATTTCGAGCTGATCGATGCCGCGACAGATTTTGTGGCGATTGAAGCCGAGCTCGGCTTGCCGCTGTTCGTCAAACCAGCCAATGAAGGCTCCAGCATCGGTATCAGCAAGGTCAAGCATGCTGGCCAGCTGCGCGCTGCATATGAAAAAGCAGCCAAGTCTGATCCCCTGGTGATTGCGGAAAAATTTGTCGGCGGCGGTGAATATACCGTGGGCATCCTGGGCGATACCGCCTTACCCGTGATCCGCATTGTGCCAGCCAATGAGTTTTACGACTATGACGCCAAATACCTGCGTGACGACACCCAGTATTTGTGCCCCTGTGGCCTGCCACAAGCATTGGAAGAACAGATTCGCGCCGAAGCGCTGCAGGCGTTTCGCGTTGTGGGCGGGAGTGGCTGGGGGCGTGTGGATTTTCTCATGGATGAAGCCGGCAAACATTACTTTATAGAAGTGAATACTTCCCCCGGCATGACGGACCACAGCCTGGTGCCCATGGCAGCAAAGGCTGCAGGAATAAGTTTCGACGCCTTGGTGTTGCAGATACTGGAAATGGCGAGCGTCTCCGCGCAGAACTGTAGCAAGCAAAGCGAGATGCAAGGAGCCCCGCAGTGAGCGGCGAGAAAATGCAGATTCACTGCAGGCTAAGCCGTGTTGCGCAAAGCTTAAGCGCAGCGGCTGGAGCTAACTATCAAATAGCCAGGCAAGCCGCGAACGGGGACGCGACACAACAGAGCACTCGCGCAGTAAGTCATGGCGGAGATGCGCATGTGGGATAAGCCCCAACTGTTGATGTGGCTAGCCAACTTGCTAAATGCGCTGGCTGTGGTGCTGATGCTGTACGCCACGCTGTACGTGGTGGTGCACCTGCCGATTTTTCCATTGCGTGAAGTGCGCGTGGATGGGCAATTGGCACACGTCACGCGTGAGCAAGTGAAATTTATAGTGGAGCGCTATTTGCACGGTAATTTCTTCACGCTCGATCTGGTGAAAGCGCGCGATGCTTTCGAGAAGTTGCCATGGGCGCGCAATGTCAGTGTGCGCCGCCGCTGGCCGGACAAGCTGGAAGTGGTCGTGGAAGAACATAAGGAACTGGCGCGCTGGGGCAACATCGCACTTGTGAATACCTATGGCGAATTGTTTCATGCCGCATCCGACAGTGATTTGCCGGTGTTCTATGGCCCCGGCGACGGCGTGCAAGAAGTGGCGCAGCACTATGGCACTTACAGCCAGATATTGGCAGCTAGCGATATCAAAATCGTGCGACTGGTGTTATCGCCGCGCCGCGCCTGGCAGCTCACAACCGATAAAGGCATGGCGATTGAATTGGGGCGGGAGCAAATGGAATCGCGGCTGCAAAAATTTGCCGGGGTCTATCCGATGACGCTGGCCGGACTGGGAGTCAATGTGAGCTATGCCGATTTGCGCTATCCCAATGGGTTTGCGGTGCGCAAGCCTGCACCGTTAGCAAAAACACGGGTGCCTAAAATGCCGGGATCTAGAACATTAATATTGAAGACCCCAGACACTAAAACTCCAGAGGCCAGAACCTTAGCGCCTAGAACCGGTGCGGCATGATGAAGATATATCAGAGCAATAAGCAGCAAAAATGTGGAGAGATTAATGAACAGAATTAGGGAAGATAAAAATCTCATCGTCGGCCTGGATATCGGCACCTCGAAGATTGTGGCCATAGTGGCAGAGCTGCAGCCGGAGGGCGGGCTAAAAGTGATCGGGCTCGGGCAGAGCACTGCGCGCGGCATGAGGAAGGGCGTGGTAATCAATATAGATTCGACGGTCCAGGCCATACAGCGCGCGCTGGAAGAGGCCGAGCTGATGGCCGACTGCAAGATCAGCAACGTGTTTACCGGGATTGCCGGTAGCCATATCAAAAGCCTGAATTCGCACGGCATGGTGAAAATCAAGGATGCCGAGGTCACGCAGACCGATGTCGACCGCGTCATTGAAACTGCACGCGCGGTTGCCCTGCCGTCTGACCAGCAGATCCTGCATATCCTCACACAGGAATTCATTATCGACGGCCAGGAAGATGTGCGTGAGCCGCATGGCATGAGCGGCATGAAGCTGGAAGTTAAAGTGCACATTGTGACGGGTGCCGTCGCTGCCGCACAGAATATCGTCAAATGCATCAAGCGTTGCGGCCTGGAAGTGAGCGATCTGATTCTGCAGCCGCTGGCATCAAGCATGGCCGTGCTGACAGAAGATGAAAAAGAACTGGGGGTGTGCCTGGTGGATATCGGTGGCGGCACGACGGATATCGCAGTTTTCAAGCAGGGCGCAATTCGCCACACCGCCGTGGTGCCAATTGCAGGCGACCAGATTACCAATGATGTGGCGGTCGCATTCCGCACGCCCACCCAGTCCGCTGAGGAAATAAAGATCAAGCATGGCTGCGCGCTGCGTCAGCTGGCAGAGCCGCGTGAAGTGGTGGAGGTGCCTGGTGTCGATGGCCGCGAACCGCGTCAGCTTTCAGTGCAGACTCTGGCCGAAGTCATAGAGCCGCGCGTGGTGGAGCTGTATGAGTTTGTATTGGGCGAGCTGCGCCGCAGCGGCATGGAGGAAATGATTGCTTCTGGCATCGTCATCACCGGCGGCTCATCCATGATGCGTGGCATGGTGGAACTGGGCGAAGAAATTTTCCACATGCCGGTCAGGCTGGGTATGCCGCGTTATGTCGGCGGCCTGTCCGAGGTGGTGGGTAATCCGCGCTATGCCACAGGCGTTGGCCTGGTGCTCATGGGCAAGCAGCAGGTGGAACGGCATATGCAAGGGCAAATGGAATCGAATTCGTTCGAGCGGGTATTCGACAAGATGAAAAGCTGGTTTCAGGGGAATTTTTAGCAGTTTGGGCAAGTAATTTTTGATATGGGCAGATCTGGTCGTTAAAAGGAGGCAACAAAATGTTTGAGATTATGGATAGGGAATCACAAGAGGCCGTGATTAAAGTGATCGGTGTAGGCGGCTGCGGTGGTAATGCAGTGGCTCACATGATTGAGAAAGAAGTCAGTGGCGTGGAATTCATTTGCGCCAATACCGACATGCAGGCGCTGAAAAAGAGCCAGGCCAAGCTGGTGCTGCAAATCGGTACCGATATCACCAAAGGCCTGGGCGCTGGCGCCCGTCCGGAAATCGGGCGCGAAGCCGCGCTGGAAGACCGTGACCGTATCGCCGAGATCATCGACGGCGCGGATATGCTCTTCATCACCGCTGGCATGGGCGGCGGCACCGGCACGGGTGCGGCGCCTGTTATCGCTGAAGTCGCCAAGGAAATGGGTATTCTGACCGTGGCCGTGGTGACCAAGCCTTTTGCGTTCGAAGGCAAGCGTACCAAGGTCGCACAAGAGGGCATAGAAGAGCTTTCCAAACATGTAGACTCTCTGATCATCATCCCTAATGAAAAGCTCATGCAGGTGTTAGGTGAGGATGTGCCCTTCCTGGATGCTTTCAAGGCGGCCAATGATGTATTGCACAACGCGGTAGCGGGCATCGCTGAAATCATCAATTGCCCAGGCCTGGTCAACGTCGACTTCGCTGACGTACGCACCGTCATGTCCGAAATGGGCATGGCGATGATGGGCTCGGCCATGGCTGCAGGCCCGGACCGCGCGCGCATGGCTGCGGAACAGGCGGTAGCAAGCCCGCTGCTGGAAGATGTCAACCTGGCCAACGCCCGTGGCGTTTTAGTGAACATCACAGCAAGCAGTTCTTTCAAGATGAAGGAATACTACGACGTGATGAACACCATCAAGGCCTTTACTGCCGATGATGCGACGGTCATTATCGGTAACGTATTCGATGAATCTATCGGAGATGGCTTGCGTGTCACCATGGTGGCTACTGGTTTGAACGGTGTAGCAGGCCGCCGCCAGCAAAAGCCGGAATTGCGCGTGATGACACAGGTGCGTGATGGCACTACCAATCAGCCTATGTATATTGGCGGTTCGGTGGAAGATGATGCGCCTGCGGTATTCAGCTCCAATGGCCGCCGTGCAACTGTGGAAGCCATGAAAATGTCCGGCGTTGAGGAATACGATATTCCGGCATTCTTGCGCAAGCAAGCTGACTGATTCAGCCCGGATTTAGTTTGTATTAGTTGTAGCAATGCAACAGGCATGGGCCTGTTGTGGCCGCGCGCTAGAGGCAAAAGCCGTAAATGTGCTATGATTTGTAAAGAGATTGTCATCAAATAGTGAGAAGTTTTTAAAGAGAAGATAACAGTGCTCAAACAAAGAACACTCAAAACTGTTATTAGCGCCACGGGCGTTGGGTTGCACACAGGCGACAAGGTAGTTATTACCTTGCGTCCAGCTGCGCCCGATACTGGCATTGTTTTCCGCCGGGTCGATCTGCCCGCACCTGCGGAAATCAAGGCGCAGCCTCACTATGTCTGCGATACTCGCTTGTGTTCCGCCCTCGAACACAACGGTATGCGCGTCGCGACAGTCGAGCACTTGATGTCGGCTTTTGCCGGGCTGGGTATCGATAATGCCTATGTGGATCTGAGTGCTGCCGAAGTACCTATCATGGACGGCAGTTCCGGGCCTTTCGTATTCCTGCTGCAATCAGCTGGTATCGTCGAGCAGCCCGCTTTAAAGAAATTCATCCGCATCAAAAAAACCGTGGAAGTGCGCGAAGGTGACAGATGGGTGCGTTTTGACCCTTATTTCGGCTTCAAGATTGATTTCACCATTGATTTTGCGCACCCGGCGGTCGAGCATACCGGCCAGAACGTAAAGATTGATTTCGCCGATAACTCCTATATCAAGGAAGTCAGCCGTGCACGCACCTTTGGCTTCATGCATGAAGTCGAAGCGCTGCGCTCTATGGGCCTTGCCCGGGGTGGTAGCCTGGACAATGCCATCGTGCTGGATGAATACCGCATCCTCAATAACGATGGCCTGCGTTACGATGATGAGTTCGCCAAGCACAAGGTACTGGATGCGATTGGCGACCTCTATATACTCGGCCATCCGCTGATAGGCGCGTTTACTGCGTATAAATCAGGCCATGCACTCAATAACCAGTTGTTGCGGGCCTTGCTTGCCGATGCCGAGGCCTGGGAATTCGCCACTTTCGAGCGTGTCGAAGAGGCGCCTGGCGGCTTCCAGAGCCCTATAGCGTTTCCGCCCGTACTCCAATACACCTAGCAGCAGGGAATACAGGCCATGCTTGTACTCCGCTTACTGCTAATTCTGGGTCTGATCTCGGTCGTTGTCTCTTTTGCTGTGTTCCTGTTGTCAGGCGATAAAAGGTATCTGCGTTTTTCCTGGCAAATAATCAAGTTCACTGTAGTGTTGTTATTTGTAGCGGCGGTCGTTATTTCCATGGGGCGCATTATCCTGTTTTAATTTTCAAGATCAGCGTGTAACTGCGCTGGTTTCCTGGTCTAACTTTAATCGCGTCCCCTTGTCACTAGTGCCTGTGCTATGCTTTTCAGGTAATCATTTATCAGGTGTTTCAATGCAATTAGCGTGTATATTTTTAGGCTTGACGTTACTGTTTTCCAGTCCGGCGTGGGCGTTAGGCAATGATGATATTTTTGCCAGCGCACGCAATGCCTATAAAAATCGCGATGACCAGGCTTTGGCCCAATATCTCCAGCAATTACAGGCGCATGATTACGTGCTTGCACCTTATGCTGATTATTGGCTCATGCTGTTGCACCTGAGTGATGCCGATAATGACTCCGTGCGTAATTTCCTCACCCGCTATGCCGACCTGCCATTTGCCGACCGTGTACGCGGCGAATGGCTTAAGGCCTTGGGCAAGCGCCAGAATTGGGACACCTTCTTTGAAGAATTACCCAATTATCAGGGTAGCGATGTTGCTGTCAGCTGCTATTCCATAGACGGCCGCGCCCAGCGCGGTGATGCCCAAGCCTACGCTATGGGCAGGCCGCTATGGCTGGTGGCTGGCGAACAGCCGGCTAATTGTAATGTGCTGTTCGAGCACATGGTCAAAGCCCGTGCGCTGACAGAAGATGACATCTGGGCACGCATCAGGCTTTCTTTGCAGGACGGTAAAATCACCGTCGCCAAGTCTGCCCTGCAGTACCTGCCTAATATTGATTCAGCTGATCTCAAACTGCTGGACCGTGCCTACGAAAATCCACAGCGCATGATGGAAAAGAAGCTCATTTCAACCCAAAGTCATTATGGCCGTGAAATTAATCTATATATGCTGGACCGGCTGGCACGCAGCCAGCCCGATCTGGCTTTAGATTACTGGAAGCAACTGCAGCCCATGTTTACAGCGGAAGATCGCAGCTATTTATGGGGGCGCTTCGCGCTGCATGCCGCCAGAAGACATGATCCGGCAGCCCTGACATGGTTTGACCGCGCGCAAAGTGTTGCGCCGGATCAGCCTGTCATGCTGGATAAAGAACAACAGGCCTGGAGAGCCCGCGCCGCCATGCGGGTGAAAGATTGGACCGCCTTGCAATCCGCCATTGCCGATATGCCTGTCACCCAGCAGCAAGATGCGGTTTGGCGCTATTGGCAAGCCCGCGCCTTGAAGGAGAAAAAACAGATACCTGCCGCCAATGCCATCCTGGTACCGCTGTCGCGCGAGCCTAGCTACTATGGCTTACTGGCAGAAGAGGAGCTGGGCGATGTCTTGAGCGAGCCCCCCAGCTATTACCGGCCGGCTGAGGATGAGGTGAGTGCTGTCAAGAATCTTCCCGGCATACAACGGGCAATGGAACTGCAACGTCTGGATTTGCGTTGGGAGGCAAGAACCGAATGGCTCTGGGCCACACGCGGTTTTGATGACAAGCAGAAGATCGCTGCGGCAGAACTGGCTATGCGTCAGGAATGGTATGACCTGGCCATCATTACCGCTGAAAAAACGACATTTACGCATGATTTCTCGCTGCGCTATCCCATGCCCTATCGTGAGCTCATGCAAAATTCGGCCCGTGAGCAGGGCCTGGATGAAGCTTGGGTATATGGGTTAACGCGTCAGGAGAGCCGTTTCATCGTCTATGCAAAATCAGGTGTAGGCGCCTCCGGGCTCATGCAGGTGATGCCGGCTACGGCAAAATGGATAGCCAAACAGCTGGGCATGAATGGTTACCACGACGGCAAAATCGGTCAGCTTGATACCAATATCCAGATGGGTACCTATTACATGCGTCATGTGCTGGATCAAATGGATGGCCAGCCGCTGATGGCCACTGCGGCATACAATGCCGGCCCCAGCCGTGCCAAACGCTGGGCGGATTCCCAGCCACTGGAAGGCGCGATTTATGCCGAAACCATCCCGTTTAGCGAAACGCGTAATTATGTGCAAAAAGTCATGGGCAATGCGTATTTCTATGCGCATCGGCTCGGCGTCAAAATTCAGACATTGAAGCAGCGTTTAGGGGTGGTTGCGGGTAGTGGCGGTGTGCTTGCCACAGCAGAAGGCGAATAAGCTAAAAAACAGGCCGGTAAATATAGGCCAGAAAACCGAGGGCAGAATGCGTATCAAACAAGTATGTATATTGGGCGGGTCAGGTTTTGTGGGGAGCGCCCTCGCGGCGCAGCTCGACGCTGCGAACTATCAGGTAAAAGTGTTAACCCGCAGGCGTGAAGCCAGCAAGCATCTCATACTGCTGCCTAATGTGGATGTGGTCGAATGCAATGTGATGGATGATGCCGCGCTGGCCGCAGCAATCCATGGCTGCGATGCGGTGATTAACCTCATCGGTATTCTGCATGAAAGCGGCAAAGCCACTTTTGAGGCGGTGCATGCCGAGTTGCCGCGCCGTCTTGCCAGCATTTGCCGCGCCCAGGGTGTGCAGCGCCTGCTGCATATGAGCGCGCTGCATGCCAGTCGCGATGCCCCCAGCGCATATCTGCGCTCCAAAGCTGCCGGCGAGGCTCATGTGATTGCCCCGGCATCCCCTGATGCGAGCACTGAGGCGCTACAAGTCACCGTATTCCGGCCCTCGGTGATTTTTGGCCGTGGCGATAAGTTTCTGAACATGTTTGCCAAACTGGTCAAGCTGCTGCCTGTCATCCTGTTGGCCAAGCCAGGTGCCAAATTCCAGCCCATTTATGTGGAAGATGTGGCCCAGGTCTTTGTCAAAAGCCTGGAGCATATCGATACCATAGGCCAGTGCTATGATTTGTGCGGGCCCAAGGTCTATACGCTGCGCGAGCTGGTGCAGATGGTGGCGGATATGCTGGGCGTAAAGCGCTGCATTGTTGGCCTCAACGATCAGCTGTCTTATTTGCAGGCCTATGCCATGGAGCTGTTGCCGGTTAAGCTCATGACGCGCGACAATCTTTATTCGATGCAGATTGATAGCGTCTGCGCGTGCGATTTTCCGGCGATATTCGGTATCGAGCCCACCGCGATTGAGGCAGTGGTGCCGGATTACCTCGCGGGGGGCAGACCCCGCAATGCATATGATCGCTATCGTAGACAGGCTGGCCGATAAGCACTGCGTACACCTGTTCACAATTCAGCATGAAAACTTACATAGTTGGCGGTGCCGTCCGCGATGAGCTGCTCGGCCTGGACGTTAAAGACCATGACCACGTTGTCGTCGGCGCCACGCCCGATCACATGGTGGCACTTGGCTATCGCCCGGTAGGCAAGGATTTCCCGGTTTTTCTGCACCCCGCAACGCAGCAGGAGTATGCGCTCGCGCGCACCGAGCGCAGCACAGCCAAAGGGTATAAGGGGTTTCAGGTGTACGCCACGCCTGAAGTTACGCTGGAGGAAGATCTGGCCCGGCGTGATCTCACCATCAATGCCATCGCCAAAGATGAAGACGGTAATCTGATAGACCCTTATGGCGGCGTTACCGACATCAACAGCAAAACCCTGCGCCATGTCAGCCCGGCTTTCGTGGAAGACCCCGTGCGTATCCTGCGCGCCGCCCGCTTTTCCGCGCGTTTTACCGAGTTCAGCATAGCAGCAGAAACCATGGCACTCATGCGCCAGATGGTGGAAGACGGCGAAGTGGATGCGCTGGTAGCGGAGCGCATGTGGCAGGAGCTGGCCAAGGGCCTGATGGAAGCCAAACCCTCGCGCATGTTCCTGGTATTGCGCGAATGCGGCGCTCTGCGCAAGATATTCCCGGAACTAGACCGTCTGTTCGGTGTGCCGCAACCGCCGCAGTACCATCCGGAAATCGATACCGGCGCACACGTCATGATGGTGATTGATTTCGCTGCTGCGCAAGGCTATTCGCTGCCTGTGCGCTTTGCGGCACTCACGCATGATCTCGGCAAGGGCACCACGCCTGCCGACATCCTGCCGCGCCACATCGGCCATGAAGAGCGCAGCGCTAACCTGCTCAAGGAGGTGTGCAAGCGCTTACGTGTGCCCAATGACTGTAAGGAGCTGGCGCACATTGTCGCCAAGTTTCACGGCAAGGCTGGACGCGCGGAAGAAATGCGCCCCGATACGCTGGTGCAATTCCTGCAGGATACGGATGCCATTCGCCAGCCGCAAAGGTTTAAGGAGTTTCTGCTGGCTTGCGAGAGTGATTCCCGCGGCCGCACCGGCTACGAGAATAAGCCCTACCAGCATGCAGTGCTTTGGCTGCAGGTGCTGGAAGCGGCGATGGCGGTGGATGCTGGCGCGGTGGCCAAGCAATATACTGAGCCTGCGATGATTAAGAAGGCGGTGTTTGAGGCTAGGGTAGAGGCGGTAAAAAAGATGCTGGAAAGCTGAGTTGTTCGTCGGTTTCGCCAGATGCTGCTGAGATAGCTGCAATGTGGCAGGTACTCGGCAAGTATGCCCGTAATGGGTGTTGGTGATGGCCGGTGGTTGGCCGGCGGCAAGTTACTTTCTTGTGCTTGCCCACAAGAAAGTAACTAAAGAAAAGGGCACCCCCTGCCACGGCCTGTGGCTTCCCTGTGCTGCTCAGCATAACGGGCGGCAATCAAACTCGCCCTAACAAGCCACACAAACCGTGGCTTGCTACGGAGTTCAAACAGGTGATTGCCGAAACCTCCCGTTATGCCTCCGCTGCTCGGCAGCGACAGAGGGATGACGATTGGTTCTGTAGGGTGCGTGCGGGCCGTAACCCACCAGCTTTTCGATGGGTATCGCGATGCTCAACCCATCCTACGCTTACTTTTTTGGGGCAAGTCCAGCGTCCCGGTTGATGGATGGGTTAGAGAATACCCAGTAGGCCTGGGCGCAACTACCCACCACTGAGCCTAGACATTGCGTAATACGCAGCAGCACATAAGCTGCCGAAACTAACAATGCTAAAAATTGTTTGGCGCTTAATCTGAGATTTCCCGCCGAATGAATGGGCCAATATCAAGGCGACAAAAGTTCCGGCAACCATGATCACAGCGAAGCTTATTGCGGTTGATGTTAGGTGCCCCATAGTTATAGTAACTACTGCTGGAAACATAGTGTTATCTAACGTGGAATAGACATAACTGTATTAAGTTTTACAACCCATATAACAACCCCAACTGCTGCTGCACATACTCCATAGGCTTGCGCTTGAACCCGCTCTTGGCGAACTGCTGCCAGCGGCCTATCACAAAGCAGAGCAGCAGGTTGGCTTGAGCTTCCGGTTCCAGCTTGCGGCCGGTCTGGGTTTCGGCGATGCGCAGTGATTGCTTGAGGGTAGATTCCACACGGTCAAACAATTGATTAATGCGTAGTTGCAGGCTGTCGTCTTCGTTGACCAGCGCATCGCCGATCAGCACTCTGGTCATGCCCGGGTTTTTCTCTGCGAACAGCAGCAGCACGGTGATGATGCGGTGCACTTGCCTGAGGCCATCGGTTTCCTCGGAGCTGATTTTATTGATGATGCCGAACAGGCTTTGTTCGATGAATTCGATCAGGCCGCCGAACATCTGCGCTTTGCCGGCAAAGTGGCGGTACAGCGCAGCTTCGCTCACATCGAGCCTGGCGGCTAGGGATGCGGTGGTGATCTTTTCACGCTTGGGTGTTTCCAGCATCTTGGCTAGCATTTCCAAGATTTGTTGTTTTCTTTCGCCGGGTTTGGTTGCCATGGTTTCCCTTAGAGATTGGTTCTTGAAAGTTTCAGCACGCTGGAAGTGCGGGCATCCACATAGTTTGGTTTGTGTAATGTCCTGGTGACATAGATGGTTTTCATGCCCATGCGCTTTGCAGTCCGGAGTGCCGGCAGGCTGTCTTCTACCATGATGCAGTCGGCCGCTTTTGCGCCTATGGTGGTAAGCAGGCGCTTAAAGCCGCGCACGGCGGGCTTGGGGTGGAAGCGCGTGGATTCCACACTGAATATGGTTTCGAATAAATCTTCAATGCCAAGTATATCCAGCACACGCCGGGCGTAGGCCATGGGCGCGTTGGTGAATACTACCTTACGCCCTGACAGGCGCTGCAGGAAGTGCCGCAGCATTTTGGTCTGGATTACCATTTGCGGCAGTTCCATCAGCACATGCGTTTTATCAAGAAAATGATAGGGGTCGGTGCCGTGATGGCGCATGAGTCCTTTGAGCGTTGCGCCATAGATGCGCCAGTAATGCTGCCTGAGCTTGAAGGCTGCCGGTTCGTCCAGTGCCAGCGTATCCATGATGTATTGCGTCATGGCTTGGTTGAGCTGAGGGAAAATGTGAGTGCTGGCATCATGTAGCGTGTCATCAAGATCGAATATCCAGACCCGCGACAACTATCCCCGCTCCAGTACGCAGGCAAGCTCGGACGACAACGAGTGACCGGCGGCACAATGGGCATGATCAGGCGCAAGCGAGGCGGTCAACGCAGCATCCCCATGTAATGCAGATGGGCATTATTACGCATTGATCAGCGTGCCTACGCCATCGTCCGTTAACACCTCGAGCAGCAAGGCATGCTCGACGCGGCCATCAATAATGTGCACGGATTTAACGCCGCTGCGGGCGGCATCCAGCGCGGAGCTGATTTTGGGCAGCATGCCGCCGGAGAGCGTGCCGTCTTCTACCATGGCATCAATCTGTTTGGGTGTGAGGCCGGTCAGCAGGTTGCCCTCTTTATCCAGTACGCCAGGTGTGTTGGTCAGCAGGATGAGTTTTTCCGCATGCAGGATCTCGGCCAGCTTGCCTGCGACGAGATCGGCGTTAATGTTGTAGGTTTCGCCATCCGGCCCTACGCCTATCGGCGCGACCACGGGAATGAAATCGCCGCTGTCGAGGAAGGTAATCAGGGTGGGATCAATGGCCGTGATTTTACCTACCTGGCCGATGTCGATCATATGGCTGGGATCGTCTTTATCGGCGATCAGCAATTTCTGCGCGTGTATGAAATTGCCATCCTGCCCGGTGAGGCCCACCGCCTTGCCGCCATGACGATTGATCAGGTGCACGATTTCCTTGTTCACTCTGCCGCCCAGTACCATTTCTACGATGTCCATGGTTTCTTCATCGGTCACGCGCATGCCCTGGATGAACTCGCCCTTTTTGCCCAGTTTGTCCAGCAGCTCATTAATCTGCGGGCCGCCGCCATGCACGACAACCGGGTTCATGCCCACGAGCTTGAGCAGCACTACGTCGCTGGCGAAGCATTCCTTCAGGTACGGGTCTGTCATGGCGTTGCCGCCATATTTAATGACGATGGTTTTGTCGAAAAAGCGCTTGATGTAAGGCAGGGCTTCGGCCAGCGTGTGGGCCTTCTGCCCGGGGGTGGGTTCGGTGAGCATTGACTCTCTCTGTGAGTGAATGAATTTGCGGGTATTTTACATCGAATATGTTACCGGGTAGGTGTTCTGATTTCTCGCTGAGAAGCATACATGGCCCATACCTGCCGCCAGGGCATGCCCGGTTTCAATGACAGCGGTGAGGCAGAAATTTTCAGGAGCAAAATTTAAGAATAAAGAGCTAAATTGGAATAACATTGTGTTGCGCCAACTCACGGCCAGTACGGTCAGTAACATAAGCAAGGCAAGCGCGTAAGGCAGTCCTGATTCAACTAATTTTTTTAGATTAGGAGATGACCATGGCAGGCCGTAATTTCCTGTTTGTCCCCGGCCCCACCAATGTGCCGGATCGCGTGCTGCGCGCCATGGTGGCGTCAATGGAAGACCACCGCTCACCCAAGTTCCCCCAGCTTAGCAAGGCCTGTCTCGAAGGTCTGAAGCCAGTGTTCAAAACCACCCAAGGCACGTGTTTTATTTTTCCGTCGTCCGGCACGGGCTGCTGGGAAGTTGCGCTGACCAATGCGCTGAGCCCCGGCGACAAGGTGCTGGCGTCGCGCTTCGGCCAGTTCAGCCACTTGTGGATAGACATGTGTCAGCGGCTCGGACTCGAGGTGGAGGTGGTCGAGGTGGAGTGGGGTGCCGGTGTGCCGATTGAGCAGTATGCCCGGATCCTCAACAATGACACCAACAAGACCATCAAGGCGGTGCTGGCCACGCATAACGAAACCTCGACTGGCGTGGCATCCGACATCGCCGCCGTGCGCCACGCGCTGGATGCTGCCAGCCATCCGGCACTGCTGATGGTGGACTGCGTCAGTTCGCTTGGCTCGCTGGAGTTCTGTTTCGACGATTGGGGTGTGGACATGGCGGTGGCTGGCTCGCAGAAAGGCCTGATGCTGCCCGCCGGTCTCGGCATCCTGTGTGTCAGCCAGAAGGCGCTCGGCATGCGCGCAGGCGCGACACTCCAGCGTGCTTATTTCGACCTGGGCGACATGCTCATCCACAACGCCAATGGCTACTTCCCTTATACGCCAGCACTGTCGCTGCTGTATGGCCTCAAGGAGGCGCTGCAGATGATCGCAGAAGAGGGGCTGGATAACATCATCGCGCGTCATCATTATCTGGCCGAAGGTTGCCGCGCTGCCATCATGCAGGGTTGGCGGCTAGCACTGTGTGCCAAAGCCCCGCAGTGGTATTCGGATAGCGTGTCAGCGATCATGGTGCCGGAGGGCATGAATGGCGCCGAGGTCATCACGCGTGCGTATCACCGCTACAATGTAGCGCTGGGAGCGGGGCTGGCGCAGATGGCGGGCAAGCTGTTCCGCATCGGCCACCTGGGCGACATGAATGAAGTCCACTTGATGGCAGGCATTAGCGGGGCCGAAATGGCCATGCTGGATATTGGCATCAAAGTCGAGCCGGGCAGCGGGGTTGCTGCTGCCAGCGCCTATTGGCGCGCCAATCAACCGCCCAGTGGTTTGCTGATACGTTGAGGTGCCCCTGGATGCTGAAGAAAGGCGCATAAATATCATGGAACATGTGGTATTTCTGGATCGGGCAACACTCAAAGCCAATGTACGCCGCCCGGCATTTGCCCATGTCTGGGAGGAGCATGGGCAGACGCCGGAAGCAGAAGCCATCGCACGTTTAGCCAAGGCTACCATCGCCATTACCAACAAGGTGCCGATTAGCCGTGCAGCGCTGGAGCAGTTGCCTGATCTGAAAATGATTGCGGTGGCGGCCACCGGTTATAACATCATTGATATTGCGGCCTGCGGCGAGCACGGCGTGGCGGTGGCCAATATCCGTAATTACGCAGTCCACACCGTGCCCGAGCATGTGTTCGCCTTGATCCTCGCGCTCAAGCGCAACATCCTCGCCTACCATGCAGATATACAGCGCGGGCGCTGGCAGATGCACGATCAGTTCTGCTTTTTTGATCATCGCATTGGTGATTTGCATGGTTCGACGTTAGGCATCATCGGCGCAGGCACCTTGGGACGGGAGACTGCGCGTATCGCCCAGGCATTCCGCATGCGTGTGTTGTATGTGGAAAGTTTGCGCGGCGCATCTGCCGATGGCGACAGAATTCCGCTGGACCAATTGCTGGCAGAGTCCGATATTGTTTCGCTGCACTGCCCCCTGACCGATGCCACGCGCAATCTGCTGGGTGAGCGCGAGTTGAGGCTGATGCGGTCCAATGCGCTGCTCATCAATACCGCCCGCGGCGGACTGGTGGATGAGGCGGTGCTGGCGCGTGCTTTGACAGAAGGCTGGATTGCCGGTGCCGGTTTCGATGTGCTCACGCAAGAGCCGCCGAAAACAGGCAATCCGCTGCTGGAAATCAGGACGCCAAACTTTATCCTTACCCCACACATCGCGTGGGCAAGCGATGAGGCCATGCAAATTCTGGCCGATCAGCTGATCGCTAATATTGAAGCCTTCATTGCGGGCAAGTCTCAAAACCTGGTGACTTGAACGAGCCCTAAGGACGACATCATGCCGAAAAATCTGCTGTTCCAGTTTGATACGGATCCTGTCCCTTCCACTTTTGATACGGTAGTAGGCCATGATGGCGGGGCCGACCAGGTGCATCCCTATGGCGGCGTATCGCCGCAGACGCTAGGCCAATTGGTGGAAGGCTGCATTTTTACGCGCTCGCCAAAAGAGAAGCAGCATACGGCGATTTTTGTGGGCGGCAGCCAGTTGGCCGACGGCGAAGCATTGTTGACTGCGATACAGCAGAAGTTTTTTGCCAGTTTCCGCGTTTCCGTCATGCTGGATAGCAACGGCTCCAATACCACTGCTGCTGCAGGCGTGGCCTTTCTGGCGCGGCACGGCAGCTTGCAAGGTCAGCGGGCTGTGGTGCTGGCCGGCACCGGCCCGGTCGGGCAGCGTGCAGCGGCTATGCTGGCGGGCGAAGGTGCCGAGGTCAGCATTACCTCACGCCAAATGGCGCGTGCCCGTGCTGCGGCTGACGCCATTGCCAGCCGTTTCGGCTGCACAATTACCGCGGTCGAGGCTTTTGATAACCGCGCACGCGCGCAGGCGCTGCAAGAAGCGCAGCTGGTGTTCGCCGCAGGAGCTGCGGGCGTCAACCTGCTGCATGAAGAAGACTGGCGCGATAACCCCAGCTTGCAAGCCTTGACCGATGCCAATGCCACGCCCATGCTGGGTATAGCCGGAATCGATATGACAGATCGCGGGCTTGAGCGACATGGCAAGATCGTCTATGGCGCCATAGGGTTTGGTGCGCTCAAGCTCACCCTGCATCGAACCTGCATAGGCCGTCTGTTCGAGCGCAATGACCTGGTGCTGGATGCACAGGAAATTTACGCCATTGCCAAAGAGAGCGTAGGAGCATTTACATGAAGCACATTGAAATTTCAGTGGCAAGTTTTCTCGACCAACTGGCCAGCGGCGCGGCTACGCCGGGCGGCGGCAGTGCTGCTGCAGTCATGGGCGCCATGGGCGCAGCACTGGTCAGCATGGTAGCCAACCTGACACTAGGTAAGCAGAAATACGACGAGGTGGAGGGCGAGGTTAAGGATTTGCTGGAGCAGTCGGAAACCTTGCGCGCGCAGCTGGCGGCGGTGTTGCAGGACGACATACGCGCCTATGACAGGGTGATGGCTGCCTATGCTCTGCCCAAGACTACCGATCAGGAGAAAGTTGCGCGCAACCAGGCTATCCAGGCCGCGCTCAAGCAGGCCACGGAAGCGCCGCTGGCTTGTGCGCGACTGGCGCTGGAAGTGATCCCGCTGGCCAAGCGTATTGCCGGTATCGGCAACATCAACGCCATTTCGGATGGCGGTGTTGCCGCTATCGCAGCGCAGGCGGCTTTGCGCAGTGCCTTGCTCAATGTGTTTGTGAACACGGCGGTGATCAAGGATAAGGCGTTTTGCGCTCCCTGCATTGCCGAAGCGGAGCAGTTGCTGGCCAAGGGCGCTGCGCTGGAAACCGAAGTCTTCACCATGGTGAAGCATAAGATCCTCCACTGACATGAATCCGCGCGATCTTCTGGTCGAATCGTTCCAGGCTGCAATTGCGGCAGTGCATCCATTGCGTATCGTGCCGCCGCATCTGCCCAATCCTCCCCGGGGCAAGACGCTAGTGATCGGTGCCGGTAAGGCGGCGGCGGCCATGGCCGCCGCCGTGGAGGCAGGCTGGCCAGCAGATGCGCCGCTGCTGGGCCTGGTGATTACACGTTACGGGCATGGCATGCTGACCCGCCGTATACGTGTGGTTGAAGCGGGGCATCCTCTGCCGGATGAAAATGGCGAAACGGCTGCACGCGAGATACTAACTGCCGTGCACGCTTTAGGCCCGGACGATTTGCTGCTGGCGCTGTTTTCCGGCGGCGGTTCCAGCTTGCTGGCCTTGCCGGTGAATGGCGTTGCCATGGCAGAGCTCAAGCAGATCACCAGTGATCTGTTGCGCAGTGGCGCCACGATCCAGGAGATCAACACGGTGCGCAAGCACCTGTCGCTGATTCAGGGCGGGCGGCTGGTAGCGGCATGCCGCGCGCCAGTGCTGGCACTCATCATCTCCGATGTCACGGGTGATGAAGCGACGCACATTGCTTCAGGCCCTTGTGCGCCAGATCCGGGCACATATGCCGACGCTGTCGCTGTCCTGCAGCGTTATGCAATTACGCCACCCGCAAGCGTGATGCGCGTACTGGAAGAAGGTGTTGCCGGCATGCGGACGGAAACCCCCAAGCCTGGCGATGCCAGATTTGCCCGTGTCGAGAACCGAGTCATCGCCACTGCCGGCGAGATGCTCAGCGCCGCCCGTGCGTTTTTTGAACAACGCGGCATATCAGCATCCGTGGTGGATGACGCCGTGACCGGTGAAGCATGCGAGGTAGCCAAAATCCATGCCGAGCTGGTGCGTGAATTGGGCGGCAGCCACCATCCCTGGCTGGCGCCGCTGGCGTTGCCTCCGCTGGTGCTGCTTTCCGGCGGCGAATGTACGGTAACCGTGCGTGGTAAGGGCAGGGGTGGCCGCTGTAGTGAGTTCCTGCTGGCGCTGGCGCTTGAGCTGGATGGCATGCCGCATGTGTATGCCCTGGCGGCTGATACGGATGGCATTGATGGCCTTGCAGATAACGCCGGTGCCTATCTGCAGCCGGACAGTATCGCCCGGGCCGGCAGCATGCGCCTGGATGCGGCCGCGCTGCTGGGCAATAACGATGCCTACAGTTTTTTTGAGGCGGTAGACGGCCTGCTGGTGACCGGGCCGACACGGACCAACGTCAACGACTATCGTGTCATTTATCTGGCCCAGTAATATTGGGCACACTGGCGGATGAGAGCATTCAAGAATTCCTGAAGGAGAAGAACATGCCCAGCGACATTGAAATCGCACAGCAGGCCAAGATGAAGAAGGTAAGCGAGATTGCACGCAGCCTTGGGCTCACCGAGGCATCAGTCGAGCACTACGGCCAGTTCAAGGCCAAGATAGACCTGAAGCTCAACCCCGGACTTGATGCCAGGCCGGATGGCAAACTTATTCTGGTCACTGCCATCAGTCCGACGCCCGCAGGCGAAGGCAAGACCACCACTACAGTCGGCTTGGGCGATGCGCTGAATCGCATCGGCAAAAAGGCCGTCATCTGCTTGCGCGAACCTTCCATGGGACCGGTATTCGGCGTAAAAGGCGGCGCTGCCGGCGGCGGCTATGCGCAGGTGGTGCCCATGGAAGACATAAACCTGCACTTCACCGGCGACTTTGCCGCCATTGCGTTGGCGCACAATCTGCTCTCGGCCATGATAGATAACCACATTCATCAAGGTAATGTCCTGGGCATAGACCCGCGGCAGGTTGCCTGGAAGCGTGTAATGGATATGAATGACCGCGCGTTGCGGCATATCGTGGTCGGCCTGGGCGGCAAGGTGAATGGTCAGACACGCGAAGATGGTTTTGACATTGTAGTGGCTTCCGAAGTGATGGCGATCTTGTGCCTGGCCGCGTCTTTGCAAGATCTCAAGCAGCGCCTGGGCAATATCGTGATTGGTTACGGCTACGATGGGCGTGCCATACAGGCGCGCGCACTCAAGGCGCATGGCGCCATGGCGGTGTTGCTCAAGGATGCGATCAAGCCCAACCTGGTGCAAACGCTGGAGAATACGCCGGCCTTCATCCACGGCGGTCCGTTTGCCAATATTGCGCACGGCTGCAATTCGGCGATTGCGACAAAACTGGCGCTTAAGCTATCCGATTATGTGGTCACTGAAGCAGGGTTCGGCGCCGATCTTGGCGCGGAGAAATTTATCGATATCAAATGCCGCAAGTCCGGCATCAGGCCTTCGGCCTGTGTCATTGTGGCGACCATACGTGCTCTCAAGTATCAGGGCGGTGTCAATGTGCCGCAACTGGGGCAGGAAAACATTGCCGCGCTGCAAGCCGGGCTCGTCAACCTTGAAAAGCATGTGGAAAACATTACCCAGCATTATGGCTTGCCCTGCGTGGTCTCGATCAATCGCTTCACGCAGGACACCGCAGCCGAGATAGAGCTAGTGCGGCAACATATGACGGCTCTGGGTGTCAAAGTGGTAGTGGCCGAGCACTGGGCCAGGGGTGGCGCAGGAGCTGAGGATTTGGCGCAAGAGGTGGTCCGTCTGGTTGAGACCAACGGTCATTCGATGAAGTACGTCTATGAAGATGAGGACCCCCTGTGGGAGAAGATGCGCAAGGTGGCGACCAGGATATACGGTGCCGCAGACATCAGTGCATCGCGCCGCCTGCGGGCGCTGATTGATAAACTGCAAGCTGAAGGCTATGGGCACTACCCCATTTGCGTAGCCAAGACCCAGTCCTCATTCACGACAGATGCCTCGATACGCGGTGCTCCGCAAGGGCATACGGTGATCATCAGAGAAGTCAGGCTTAGCGCTGGTGCCGAGTTCGTGGTGATGATATGCGATGACATCATGACCATGCCGGGCTTGCCGAAAGAACCGTGCGCCACGCGCATAGACATAGACGATGATGGCCGTGTTGTGGGTCTGTTTTAATGGGCGCCAGCGCTAAATCGCAACGAATTTTGTGGGCTTCGCCTGCACCTGGCGTGCGGTAATGTATTGCCCATGATAGCGGAAGACCTTGGCGGCCTTGCCGTGCTCATTGCATTGTGTGCAGCTCGTCGCCCCGTCATTTTTGTTTTGTATATGGAATCCTGACGTTGACATGCTGTGATGCAGACAGAATCTACAATAAATGACTGGCCACAACGCCGCAGTGCGCTGATCAAAGGCCTGTGCGCTATTCTGCCCCAAGCGGCCGTGCTGAGCGAAACTGAGGAGCTGCGCCCATACGAGTGCGACGCTTTGTCTGCCTACCGTAAACTGCCTGGCGTGGTGTGTCTGGTAGAGACAGTACAACAAGTGCAGGCCGTGCTGCGCCTGTGCCATCAACTGCAAGTGCCGGTGGTGCCGCGTGGCGCTGGCACCGGCTTGTCAGGCGGGGCGCTGCCGCATGAAGAAGGACTGCTGCTGGGCCTGGCCAAAATGGGGCAGATTCTGGAAATTGATATGGAAAACCTCTGTGCCGTGGTGCAGCCCGGCGTGCGTAATCAAGCCTTGTCCGAAACTGCACGGCCGCTAGGCCTGTACTATGCGCCAGACCCTTCCTCGCAAATCGCCTGCACCATAGGAGGCAATGTCGCGGAAAATTCCGGCGGCGTGCATTGCCTCAAATATGGCCTTACCGTGCATAACGTCATCGGCTTGAAAATCGTCACCATGGCAGGCGAACTGCTGGAAATAGGCGGCAAAACGCTGGATGCACCGGGCTATGACCTGCTGGCCTTGATGTGCGGCTCGGAAGGCCTGCTGGGCGTGGTGGTGGAAGTTACCGTGCGCCTGCTGCCATTGCCGGAGCGGGCGCAAGTGGTGCTGGCAGCATTTGCCGATGTGGAAAAAGCCGGTACAGCGGTGGGCAATATCATTGCCGCCGGCATCATCCCCGCTGGGCTGGAGATGATGGACAAGCTGGCGATCCAGGCGGCGGAAGATTTCGTGCATGCCAATTACCCCACACAGGCAGCCGCCATTTTGTTGTGCGAGCTCGACGGCGCGAACGCGGAAGTTTCCGAATGCATCATGCGCGTGCGGCAAATCATGATGGATTCCGGGGCGTTTGAAGTGCGCACCGCCAAGGACGAGGCCGAGCGTGCTGCTTTCTGGCAGGGCCGCAAAGCGGCCTTTCCAGCCGTTGGCCGCATCGCCCCTGATTACTATTGCATGGATGGCACCATCCCGCGCCGCAGCCTGCCTAAGGTGCTGACGCATATTGCCGAGTTGTCCGAGCAGTTCGGTCTGCCAGTGGCGAATGTGTTTCATGCGGGTGATGGCAATCTGCACCCGCTGATCCTGTTTGATGCCAACCGTGATGGCGAGCTCCGCAAGGCCGAGGCCTTCGGGCTGCGCATACTTGAGCTCTGCGTCTCGGTCGGTGGCACCATCACCGGCGAGCATGGGGTAGGTGTGGAAAAACTGGATGGCATGTGCGAGCAATTCAAGCCGCTGGAATTAAGCCAGTTCCATAGCGTAAAAGCCGCATTTGATCCTGATGGCCTGCTAAACCCCGGCAAGGCCGTGCCTACCTTGCATCGCTGCGCGGAATTCGGCGCCATGCATGTGCAGCAGGGACAGCTTTCTCATCCAGAGCTGGAACGGTTCTAGACGCATGCAAAACACTGCACTGGTGCATGCTTGGCGCCTGCTCTTCCCTGCGCTCTGGTGTGTTGCCTGGGGTTCAAGATGAATCAGGATCTCAGCCTGGACCTCCGGGCTTACGTCAAGGAGGCTGTAGCAAAACGGCAATCACTGACGATTATCGGCGGCGGCAGCAAAGATTTTCTGCAAGCGGCAAACGCCGACGGCCTGCTCCATCTCTCCGGCCATGCCGGGGTTATTGATTATGAGCCGGGCGAGCTGTTTATTACTGTACGCGCCGGCACTACGTTGGCTGAAATTGAGGCCATGCTGCTGCGCCATAATCAAATGCTGGCTTGCGAACCTCCGCATTTCGACCACGGCAATAAAACCGCCACGCTGGGTGGCGCGGTAGCGTGCGGTTTCTCTGGCTCGCGCCGGCCTTTTGCCGGCAGCGTGCGCGATCACATACTGGGTGTGCGCTTGCTCAATGGCGATGGTGAGTTGCTGCAATTTGGCGGACAGGTCATGAAAAATGTTGCCGGTTTTGATGTCTCGCGGCTGATGGTAGGTGCCCGCGGCACGCTTGGAGTCTTGCTGGAAATCAGCCTCAAGGTGCTGCCCAAGCCGGAGCTTGAGGCAACCATCGTCTTTGCATGCCCGCAGCTTGATGCGCCCAGGCGCATGTCTGCACTGGCGCGCCGTTCCATGCCCTTGTCTGCATTAGCCTGGGTAGAAGGACATGTATACATGCGCCTGGAAGGCACGCAGGCAGCTATTCGCGCTACCCAAACCCAAGTGGGTGGCGACCTTACTACCAGCAGTGCCAATTTCTGGCAATCGGTGCGCGAACAGACGCACCCCTTCTTTCAGCAGCATCAACCGCTGTGGCGGCTTTCCCTGCCGCCAGCTTCTGCTATGGCGTTGCCGGAGAGCGCGGTGTTGATGGACTGGTGCGGCGCTTTACGCTGGTGGTACACGGATAAGCCCGCTGCGGAAATCGAGGCCATGGCGCGCGAGCAGGGCGGCTATGCTTACCTGTTCCGCAACTCCCTGCCAGTTGTGGGGGTGACTCCGCCTGCAGGCTTGCTGGCGATCCATCAGCGTCTGAAAAAATCCTTCGACCCGCACGGCATATTCAACCCGGGAATCATGGGAGGTCTAGCCTAATGCAAACCTGGCTGGCCTCCGAGTTCGCAGATACACCCGCTGGAAAAGAGGCGGATGCCATTTTGCGCAGCTGCGTGCATTGCGGTTTCTGCACCGCAGTGTGCCCGACCTATAAATTGCTGGGCGATGAACTGGACAGCCCACGCGGCCGTATCTACCAAATTAAAAGTCTGCTCGAAGGTGAGGCCGTAGGTGCGCACACCCAGCTTCATCTGGATCGTTGCCTGAGCTGCCGTGCCTGCGAGACGGCGTGTCCATCCGGTGTGCAATATGCGCGCCTGGCGGATATAGGCCGCGTCGAAGTTGAAAAACGGGTGCCGCGTAGCCCGGGGCAACGTTTGATGCGCCGGGCTTTGCGCTGGATAGTGCCGTCCACGGCAAGATTTGGTCTTTTGCTGAGGCTGGGCCGCGTCGTGCGGCCTCTACTGCCGCAGGCGCTGCAGCGCCGCATTCCCCTGGCCAAGCCTGCCGGCACCTGGCCTGCCGTTCGCCATGCGCGCCGCGTACTGGTGCCGGGCGGATGTGTGCAGCCGGTGCTTGAGCCCGGAATCGATAGTGCCTTGGCACGGCTGCTTGATGCCCACGGCATTTCTGCCGTTGCGATTAATGCCGGCTGTTGCGGTGCGGTAAGCCATCACCTCGCTGCGCCTGAAGAAGCGCATGCCCGTATCAAGGCCAATATCGATGCCTGGTGGCTGCATATCGAATCCGGTATTGAGGCCATCGTGATTACCGCTTCCGGCTGTGGTGCCATGGTGCGTGAATACGGCCACTTACTGCGCGAGGACAGCGCTTATGCGGACAAGGCGGCACGCGTTGCCGCGCTGTGCCGTGATCCGCTGGAAGTAATGGAGGGTTTGCCACTCAAAATAGAGGCGCATCGCAGACGGGTCGCCTTTCACGCGCCGTGCACTTTGCAGCACGCGCTGAAACTGGAAGGCCGCGTCGAGGCCTTGTTGCGCCAGTCAGGTTTTGAAGTGTTGCCGGTGGAAGATGCCGGCACCTGCTGCGGTTCAGCGGGTACCTACGCCATACTGCAACCCGGATTGTCGAGTGAGTTGCGCACGCGCAAGCTGGGCTATTTGCAACAGCACAAGCCGGAAATCATCGCCACGGCAAACATCGGCTGCCTGACGCATCTGCAAAGCGCCAGCGATGTGCCGGTAGTGCATTGGTTGGAACTGCTGGAACAATACTGTGTTAAACCCACATAAAAAAAGCGGCCTTGCGGCCGCAAGTCGGGGAGATGATGTAATTAGTCTATGGTAAGTTTTTTCATGGATGATTCCGTTTTCTTGGGCAGTATCGGTTCCAGCATGCCATCCCTGTAATGCGCTTCTGCACGCGCATCGTCAATTTCACTGGTGAGTGAAAATGTGCGTGCAACATCGCCGTAATAGCGTTCCGAGTGCACGACTTTTTGGCCTTCTTTCACTTCTTTTTCTTGTTTGGTTTCTGCGCTGATCGATACCCGGTTGCCTTCAATAGCCACCTGGAGGTCTTCTTTATTTCACGCCGGGAATTTCGGCATGCACGGTAAAGCCATGACCATCTTCCTTCACGTCCATGCGCAGTTGCACGAGTGGTTCATCATCCATCAGGCGCACAGGGCGGAAGAAGCCCTTGAAAACATCCTCAATCGGATCAAGACTAATGAGCCGGTTTGTGATCCGGAAGGGATCAAAACGGGTTAGATTAGCCATCTTAATTCTCCTTTCACTGGTTGATTAAAATCACGGGCAGCATGAGCTGTCCTGGATTCCAATAAAGGATGAACTGGCAGATTTCAATAAGAGCCGCTACGCAGTTTTGCAAGCAGCCTGGGTTTTTAACCTCCCTGGATTTTTTTGGCAAATACCTTGGAGCGCCGCTGGAAGTTATACAGCTGCTGCTTGGCGGGCGGCAGCGTATTGATATCGGCCTCGACAAAGCCGCGTTCAATAAACCAGTGTGCAGTGCGTGTGGTGAGCACAAACAGGGTGTTGATGCCGCGCTTGCGCGCTTGCTCTTCACTGTACTGCAGTAACCGGTCACCGCGTCCGCCACGCCGGAATGCCGGGTTGACAGCAAGGCATGCCAGTTCGGCTTTTTGGTCATCCGGAAAGGGGTAAAGTGCGGCGCAGCCGATAATCAGCCCGTCGTGCTCCATGACGAAAAAGTGATGGATTTCCACTTCCAGCCGCTCGCGACCGCGGCGCACCAGTATGCCTTCCGCTTCCAGCGGCTCTATTAGCTGCAACAGGCCGCCTACATCGCCGATGTCAGCCTCGCGCATGGATTCCAGCGGTGCTTCGGTCACCATGGTGCCTATGCCGTCATGCGTGAAGAGTTCCTGCACGATGGCACCATCGATGTGCCGGCTAATCAGGTGGGTACGCGCCACGCCTTCGTCGCAGGCACGTATGGCCGCTGGTAGATAATAGCTTTCATCTTCACTCAGGCTGTCGGGCCCCTTGTGCTGCGTGTGGCGCAGCAAGTTTCTGGCTTTAACGGCCGTCATTTCTCGTAGCAGTTCGCCGCGCAGGTTGTGCACCCCGGAAGAGTCCATCAGGAAAATCAGTTTATCCGCATGCAGTGCGATAGCAGCACTTACGGCAACATCTTCCAGCGCGAGGTTGAATATCTCACCGGTAGGTGAATAGCCTAACGGTGACAGCAATACCAACTCACCGTCGTCCAGTCTTTTCTGGATGCCAACTGCATCCACTTTGCGCACCTCGCCGGTATGCTGCAAATCGACGCCCTCAAGCACGCCTACCGGTTTTGCCGTGACAAAATTGCCGCTGGCAACGCGTATGTCGGAACCAGCCATGGGTGAATTGACCAGGCCCATGGAAAGTAGCGCCTCGATTTCCACGCGCGCGGAGCCGTTGGCCTCCTTCACTGCTTCCATGACTTCGTCGGTGGTAACGCGCATGCCACCCACCAGCTTGGTTTCGATCTTGGCGCGTTTAAGCCGGGATTCGATTTGCGGACGGGCGCCATGCACCAGCACCAGCCTTACTTCCAGGCTGGCCAGCAGGTTGAGGTCGTGCGACAGCGAGACAAACTGGCCATCATCGACGACCTCGCCGCCAAAGGCGATCACAAAGGTGCGGCCGCCGAAAGCATGAATATAGGGCGCGGCCGAGCGGAACCACCGGACGAATTCCTGCGGCTGCAGGAAATTGAGGCTGGGGCCGGATTGTGCCGATGCGCCGGCTACTGCTTCGGCGTGCGCATACAGAAACGCCGGCGTGCAGTCGAGTGCGGTACATAGCCTGCGCAGCATGGCCTCGGATACGCCCTGGGCGTCACGTTCGATGCGGGATAAGTTGCCGCTATCTGCGCCTACGCGTTTGGCGAGTTCTTGCAAGGTGAGGTTAAGCGACTTGCGCCGCTTGCGTATGGCTTGTCCTAATGGCATGGGGAAACCTTAAAAGTAGTACAACCTTGGATTATGCTTTATGCGCACATTTTTATATAAAAATATGAATAATGCAATAAATGGGGTGTTTGCGATGTGCTAAATGTTAAAGTCGCCCCACAAGGTCTGTATCGCCGCCAAAGCAGCTAGCGCTGCGGTTTCAGTACGCAAGATACGCTTGCCGAGACGCACGGGAATAAAGTGATGCGCGGCAGCCAGATCTATTTCTTCTTGTGTCAGGCCGCCTTCAGCCCCGATCAGCAGGCAAATTTCGCCTGCGGGCCTGGGCAGGTCCTGCAGGGTTTGCGTAGCCGTGGGCGAGAGTGTGATGCGCAAAATGGCCTGCGGTGATTGGCCCAGCCAGTTGGCGAGTGACAGTGGGGCAGCGACTTCTGGCACAATGGCCCTGCCGGATTGCTCACAGGCGGCAGTGACCACGTTTTGCCAATGCTCGCGGCGTTTTTCCGCGCGATCGCCCGCTAGCTTTACTATGCTGCGCTGGCTGGCAATCGGCTGAATCGCGGTCACACCCATTTCAACGGCTTTTTGTATGGTGAAGTCCATGCGGTCGCCTGATGAAATAGCCTGGGCCAGGGTAACTTGCAGCAGCGACTCGCGCGCAATGGCCTGCACAGTGGTGACGATGGCGGTGACTTCACTTTTTTTGACGGATAACAGCTGGCATAAATAGTCCTTACCATCGCCGTTGAACAGGATGACATCGTCACTCACTTCCAGACGCAGGACGCGGCAGGCATGAACCGCAGCGTTGTCGGGCAGTCTGACAATTGCGCCGATTGCAAGTTGGCCGGGGCAGTAGAAACGGGGCATGGACATGTGGGTGTGACCAAAAATGATAAAATCCGGGAATCAATTTTAATTGAAGGAGTGCACAAAATGGTAAGTCTGAATCCTCCTGTATGTGATTTTGGCTGGAAAGCTCCGGATTTCAATTTGCCCGGCGTCGATGACAAGCGTTGGACGCTTGAAGATATCGCTGGCCCCAAAGGCACGCTGGTAATGTTCATTTGCAACCACTGCCCTTACGTCAAGGCCATCAGGGAACGGCTGGTGGCTGACGTGCGCGAACTGAAAGCGCTGGGTATCAATGCCATTGCCATCCAGTCCAACGATATCATTAGTTATCCTGATGATGGTTTCCAGTCCATGAAAGAAATTGCTGCCGAGTTTGATTTTTCGTTTCCTTATGTGCTGGATGAAAATCAGCAAGTGGCTAAAGCCTACGGCGCAATCTGCACGCCGGATTTCTTTGGCTTCAATGCCAAGCTGGAACTGCAATACCGCGGCCGCTTTGATGAATCGCGCAAGGAGACTGCATCCAGTAGCACACGTGACTTGTTTCATGCCATGAAACAGATCGCTGAAACCGGATCGGGGCCTGAAGCGCAAATTGCGAGTATAGGCTGCTCTATCAAGTGGAAAGATGCGGCTTGAATGGCAACGGCTGAGCGTGCAAGCGACACCGCCAGCATGCTGGATGAGGTGATTCATCTGGTGCGCCAGGTTGGCGATGACGTCGTCATGCCGCGCTTTTTGAACGTGGTGCGACAGCACAAGGACGATGGCAGCGTATTAACCGAGGCGGATCTGGCGGCGCAAGCTGCACTTGAGTTGGGTCTTAGGGCCATTGCCGATTGCCCCATAGTCGGGGAGGAAATGACGGAAGAACAACAGCGCAGAAATTGGGATGCAGGCGCATCAGGCTTGTGGTGTATAGACCCGATTGATGGCACTTCCAATTTTGTCAGCGGCTTATGCCATTTTGCTGTTTCGGTCGCCTACATTCAGCAGGGCCGGCCGCTATTGGCAGTGATCTATGCGCCGGTGATGCATGAACTGTTTTATGCCGAAGCAGGCAAAGGCGCATACCTGATCGGCGATGATCTTGAGAAAGTAAAATTGCCATTGGTCACGGGCGCTGTCAATTTGCAGCAAGCTACGGGCGGCGTGGATTTCAAGCGTTTGCCAAAAAATCTGGCGATAGCGTTGGCGATTCAGCCGCCTTTTCAGTCACACCGCAATTATGGTGCGGCCACGCTGGATTGGAGCTACCTTGCAGCCGGGCGACTCGATGTATATCTGCATGGTGGTCAAAAGCTGTGGGATTACGCCGCGGCGTGTTTGATTTTGCAGGAAGCGGGAGGGCAGATGCGCACGCTAAATAACGAAGATTTCTGGACGGGCGATGTCTGGCAAAAATCCGTGATAGCAGCGCGCAAGCCCGATCTGTTTACAGCATGGAATGATTGGCTGGCGCCATACCGCTAAGTTTGCCGCAGATGTGGTATTGCCCAAAGTTTGTATCTAGGCAATAATTAAGCCCTTTCCCCCTAAAAACTACAACATAAAAGCAACAATACCCTGTAATGCAAGGGGGATTTCCAAGAATTTGAGGTTAGGCCTCGGTCCCATGCTGCGTAAAACAGCGGGCTCGGTGTCCTTTTTCTCTTTAACTGTAGGGAGATATAAATGGCAACTCGTAATGATTTAGCTAATGCCATCCGTGCGCTGTCAATGGATGCAGTTCAGAAGGCCAATTCCGGCCACCCAGGCGCGCCTATGGGCATGGCGGAAATTGCTGAAGTATTGTGGAACCACAATCTGCGCCACAATCCGACCAACCCAAACTGGGCTGATCGTGACCGTTTCATTTTGTCCAACGGCCATGGCTCCATGTTGCTTTACTCTTTACTGCACCTGACCGGCTATGACTTGCCGATCGATGAAATCAAGACCTTCCGTCAATTGCATTCCAAGTGTGCCGGTCACCCTGAATATGGCTATGCGCCTGGTATTGAAACCACCACCGGCCCCCTGGGTCAGGGTATCAGCAATGCCGTTGGTTTCGCCATGGCTGAAAAGTTGCTGGCTGACCAATTCAACAAGCCAGGCCATGACATCGTTAACCATTACACCTACTGCTTCCTCGGCGATGGTTGCATGATGGAAGGCGTTTCCCATGAAGCCTGCGCATTAGCCGGCACCTGGGGCCTGGGCAAGCTGGTCGCGTTCTGGGATGACAACGGCATCTCCATCGACGGTCACATCGAAGGCTGGTACACAGATGACACCGCCAAGCGTTTTGAAGCCTACGGCTGGCACGTTATTCCAAATGTAGACGGCCATAACTCCGATGCGATCGAAGCTGCTGTCCAAGCCGCCAAGAAAGTTACCGACAAGCCTACCCTGATCTGCTGCAAGACCATCATCGGCAAGGGCTCCCCTAACAAGTCCGGCAGCCATGATTGTCACGGCTCCGCGCTGGGTGATGCTGAAGTTGCTGCAACCCGCGAAGCCATCGGCTGGAAATACCCGCCATTCGAAATTCCTGCAGACGTATACGCAGGCTGGGATGCCAAGGCCAAAGGCGCCAAGCTTGAATCCGACTGGAATGCCAAGTTCGACGCGTATGCCAAGGCTTATCCAGCAGAGGCTGCTGAATTCAAGCGCCGCATGGCAAATGAATTGCCAGCCAACTGGAAGGCCGCAGCCGATGCAGCGATCAAGGCAGCTAACGAAAAAGGCGAAGTCATTGCAACGCGCAAGGCTTCACAAAACGCCATTGCTGCACTGGCACCAGTATTGCCGGAGTTTGTTGGCGGTTCCGCTGACTTGACCGGTTCCAACCTGACCAGCTACCCCGGCTTCAAGCACGTGAGCGGCAAGGAACCTGGCAACTACATTTCCTACGGTGTGCGTGAATTCGGTATGGCAGCCATCATGAACGGCATGACCCTGCATGGCGGTATCTTGCCATTCGGCGGTACGTTCCATATGTTCTCTGATTACATGCGTAACGCCATGCGTATGGCAGCGTTGATGAAGCAGCGCGTGATTTATGTGCTGACGCACGATTCGATTGGACAGGGCGAAGACGGTCCTACGCATCAGCCTATCGAAACCACCTCTGGCCTGCGTTACATTCCCAATATGGAAGTATGGCGTCCAGCTGACTCCACCGAAACTACGGTGGCTTGGGTAGCTGCGGTTGAAAACGCGCACAATCCAACCAGCCTGGTGCTGAGCCGTCAGAACACTTCGTTCACCAAGCGCGATGACGCGCAAATCGCCAGCATCCGCAAGGGTGGCTACGTGCTGTCCGACGTTGCCGGCAAAGCGGATGTCATCATTATTGCGACTGGTTCAGAACTGGATCTGGCAATCAAGGCTGCTGCCGAGTTGAACGCAGCGGGCACCAAGGTGCGCGTGGTTTCCATGCCTTCCACCAACGTGTTCGATCGCCAAGACCAGGCCTATAAGGACAGCGTATTGACCCCAGGCGTGAAGCGTGTGGCAATTGAGGCTGGCGTGACGGATTTCTGGCGCAAGTATGTTGGCCTTGACGGTGCAGTTGTCGGCATCGACACCTTCGGCGAATCCGCTCCTGGTGGCGTGCTGTTCAAGCACTTTGGCTTCACCGTTGAAAACGTAGTAAAGACCGTTAAATCAGTGCTGTAAGTTGTTCTTGATGTAATACAACTTGATTAAGGCACTCCTCGGGGTGCCTTAATTTTTGTAATGAGGAGATACAAATGGCAATTCGTGTAGCAATTAACGGCTATGGCCGTATTGGTCGCAATATTCTGCGTGCCGTTTATGAATCTGGTCGTAAAGATGTGCAAATCGTTGCCATCAACGACCTGGGTAACGCTGAAACAAACGCCCACCTCACGCGCCATGATACTGTGCATGGCCCATTCAAAGGTACTATTACTGTTGAAGGCGACCACATGATCGTCAACGGCGACAAGATTCGTGTCTGCGCCCATCGTAACCCGGCGGAGCTGCCGTGGTTCGAATTGGGCGTTGATGTGGTCATGGAGTGCACCGGCGTGTTTCGTAACAAGGCCAAATGCCATTCACACATCGAGGCGGGCGCCAAGAAAGTCATCATTTCCGCTCCTGCGGATAAAAACGAATGTGATGCCACTGTGGTCTATGGCGTCAATCATGACATCCTTACGTCTGACATGACCGTGATCTCGAATGCCTCTTGCACCACTAATGCCTTGGCGCCGGTGGTAAAACCGTTACATGACAAGTTGGGTATAGTGAATGGCCTGATGACGACGATACACTCTTATACCAATGATCAAGTATTGACCGATGTGTATCATAGTGATCTGTATCGCGCGCGCGCCGCTGCTCTCAACATGATTCCAACCAAGACAGGTGCGGCACAAGCGGTAGGCTTGGTAGTGCCTGAGTTGAATGGCAAGCTTTCCGGTTTTGCTATCCGTGTACCAACCCCCAATGTGTCGGTGGTTGATTTGACCTTTGTGGCCAGTCGCGAGACGACTAAAAACGAGGTCAATCAGATTATGAAGGAAGCGTCCGAAAGTGCTGCGTTGCAGGGTATTCTTGGCTATAACGACCAGCCACTGGTTTCCAGCGACTACAATCACACCACTACATCGTCCAACTTTGATGCGAATCAGACCGTTGTATTAGGCAATTTGGTAAAAGTATTGAGCTGGTATGACAACGAGTGGGGTTTCAGCTGCAGGATGATTGATACTGCCGTGGCGCTCATGAACGCCAAATAAAGTTAAATATTCGGGTGCTCAGAGAGTGCCCGTTTTTTTGTAAAGCGAGTGACTGGAGCAAGCAATGGCTATCATCAAAATGACCGACCTGGATCTCAAGGGTAAACGTGTCCTGATTCGCTCTGACCTCAATGTACCCGTCAAGGATGGCAAGGTGACTTCAGATGCGCGCATCACGGCTTCCATGGCCACCATAGAGTACGCGCTCAATGCCGGCGCCAAAGTCATGGTGACCTCGCACCTGGGCCGCCCTGAAGAAGGCGTCTACTCCGAAGAGAATTCGCTGAAGCCTGTGGCTGACGTGATGGCAGCCAAGCTGGGTAAGCCGGTGCGCCTGGTCAAGGATTGGGTGGATGGCGGTTTTGATGTCACTGCAGGCGAGCTGGTGTTGCTGGAAAACTGCCGCTTTAACACAGGTGAAAAGAAAAGCCTGGACGAAACGTCACAAAAATACGCCACTTTGTGCGATGTGTTTGTCATGGACGCTTTTGGCACCGCTCACCGCGCCGAGGCTTCCACGCATGGAGTCGCCAAGTTTGCGCCGGTTGCGGCTGCCGGTATTTTACTGATGCAGGAACTGGATGCCTTGACCAAGGCGCTGTTAAGCCCGGCGCACCCGATGGTGGCGATTGTCGGCGGCTCCAAGGTTTCCACCAAGCTCACCGTACTCGAAAGCCTGTCCGAAAAAGTGGACCAGATGGTGGTGGGCGGCGGTATTGCCAATACCTTCCTCAAGGCTGCGGGCCACCCCATCGGCAAGTCCTTGTGCGAAAATGATTTGGTGCCTGTTGCCAAGGCGCTTATGCAGAAAATGTCCAAACGTGGTGCGGCTGTGCCGATTGCCGTGGATGTGGTCTGCGGCAAGCAATTTGACCCGGCCGAGCCGGCAGTATTGAAGAACGCTGATGCGGTGGCAGATGACGATATGATTTTCGACATAGGCCCAAAATCAGCCAACGAAATAGCGGACATCATCATGAAGGCTGGCACCGTGGTCTGGAATGGCCCGGTTGGCGTGTTCGAGTTCGACCAGTTTGGCGAGGGTACAAAAACCATCGCCAATGCGATTGCCAGGACTAAAGCCTTTACCGTGGCCGGCGGCGGCGACACCATTGCGGCGATTCAGAAATATGATATTTATGATCAGGTTTCTTATATTTCCACTGCTGGCGGTGCTTTCCTGGAGTTCCTCGAAGGTAAGAAATTGCCCGCAGTAGAAATCCTGGAGCAACGCGGACGAGGGTAGCTAACAGGGCCGGAGCTTGCGAGTATCATATGCGGGGAGCCCCATCTTTTTTGATGGGCTCCCCGTATCCATTTGAGGAAGGATTAAATTGAGCTTACGTAAAACAAAAATTGTCGCCACACTAGGCCCATCTTCCAGCAGTCGCGAAGTGATTGAGCGCATGGTGGATGCCGGCGTTGATGTAGTGCGTCTGAATTTTTCGCATGGCACCGCGCAAGATCATATAGCGCGTGCCGAGCTGGTTCGTGCTATTGCGCGTGAGCGCCGCCGCCCAGTCGGCGTGCTGTGCGATTTGCAGGGGCCGAAAATCCGTATAGGCAAATTTGAAAACAACAAGATTCACCTCAATGTTGGTGACAAATTTACCCTAGACGCTACGTGCGAGCTCGGTGGTCAGGACTGCGTAGGTCTTGATTACGAAACCCTGCCATCCGAGGTTGATCTGGGCACCGTATTGCTGTTGGATGATGGACGTATCGTGATGACGGTAGATGCTATCGAGGATAGTAAAATTTATTGCACGGTCAAGGTCGGTGGTGCGCTTTCCAACAATAAGGGCATCAATCGTCAGGGTGGCGGGCTATCCGCAGAAGCACTCACCGCTAAAGACCGCGAAGACATCAAGACAGCAGCAGCGCTTGAGGCAGATTACATTGCCATTTCCTTCCCGCGTAGCGGCGCCGATGTGCAGTTGGCGCGCGACCTTGTGCGTGCCGCAGGCAGCCATGCCAGTATAGTCGCCAAGATCGAGCGTGCCGAAGCAATTCCCGCACTGGAAGAAATCATCGATGCATCCGACGTCATCATGGTGGCGCGTGGCGATCTGGGCGTGGAAGTCGGCGATGCTGCCGTACCCGGCTTGCAAAAGCGCATGATCCGCCTGGCCCGCGCGCATAACAAACTGGTGATTACCGCTACGCAGATGATGGAGTCGATGATCAGCAGTCCGATACCGACGCGTGCTGAAGTCTCCGATGTGGCGAATGCTGTGCTGGATGGCACGGATGCGGTGATGCTGTCGGCCGAATCTGCTGCGGGGCTGTATCCGGTGGAAGCCATTTCTGCCATGCATCGCGTGTGTCTGGAGGCCGAAAAAGATTACGACAGCCAGCACCTCAAGCAAAAATTCAACGAGCAATTCCAGCGCATTGATGAATCCATCGCCATGGCGACGATCTACACCGCACGGCATTTGAAAGTGAAAGCCATCGCCGCACTGACGCAATCGGGTGCGTCTGTATTATGGCTATCGCGCGCCGATACCACGGTACCGATTTACGCATTGACCACGGAAAGAGATACGCGCCGCAAACTTACGCTGTATCGTGGGGTTTACCCGTATCCCATTGATCCCACCCATGATCGTGATAAGCTTTTGCTGGAGGCGGAGGAAGAATTGCTGCGCCGCGGCGCGGTGCGCGATGGTGACCTGATTCTGCTGACCATAGGCGAGCCGATAGGCAAAGCGGGGAGTACAAATACCCTTAAAATTATTCAAGTTGGCGAACATCGGGAAAAGTAATGTAATTACTGAGAGCCACGCTAGAACGCTTGTTCGACCTTGAAAAATACCGAACCAAGCATTGGGTGATGTTTTCTAAGCGACAATGGGCTCTGCGGCTCACGCTTTACTGAGGAGAAATATCATGGCACTCGTTACACTGCGTCAAGTGCTGGATCACGCTGCCGAGCATAGCTATGGCCTGCCGTCTTTCAACGTGAACAACATGGAACAAATCCACGCCATCATGCAAGCGGCCAATGAGGTGGATAGCCCAGTCATTCTGCAAGGTTCCGCTGGTGCACGTAAATATGCCGGCGAGCCTTTCCTGCGTCATCTGGTCGCCGCTGCCGTGGAAGCCTATCCGCATATCCCTATTGTCATGCATCAGGATCATGGCGCGTCCCCATCCGTATGCATCCAGTCCATGCGTTCCGGTTTTTCCAGCGTGATGATGGACGGTTCGCTCAAAGAAGACATGAAAACACCGGCCAGCTATGAATACAACGTCGATGTCACGCGCAAGGTGGTGGATATAGCACATGCTATCGGCGTCTCGGTTGAAGGTGAACTGGGTTGCCTGGGATCCCTGGAAAGCGGCATGGCCGGCGAAGAAGATGGCTCTGGCGCCGAAGGCAAGCTCGACCACTCCATGTTGCTCACGGACGTAGAAGAGGCCGCTGATTTTGTGAAAAAGACTGGAGTCGATGCGCTGGCCATCGCCATTGGCACCTCCCACGGCGCTTACAAATTCACCCGGCCACCCACTGGCGAGATTTTGGCAATTGACCGCATTAAAGCCATTCACGCCCGCATCCCCAACACGCATCTGGTGATGCATGGCTCATCCTCCGTGCCGCAAGAGTGGCTCAAGATCATCAACCAGTACGGTGGTGCAATTCCCGAAACCTACGGCGTACCGGTGGCAGAAATCGTCGAAGGCATCAAGCACGGCGTGCGCAAGGTAAATATTGATACCGACCTGCGCATGGCCTCCACCGGTGCCGTACGCATGTTCCTGGCACAAGAGTCGAACAAGCTGGAATTAGACCCGCGCAAATTCCTTTTGGCGGCTACCAAAGCCATGAAGGATCTTTGCCAGGCGCGTTTCGAGGCCTTTGGCTCGGCCGGCTACGCCAGCAAGATTAAGCCGATCTCCTGCGAAAAAATGGCGGAACGTTATAAGCAAGGCGAGCTGGCCGCTATCGTCAGGTAAGCTTGCCGGCGACAAAAAGCGGCGCTATGGCCAAGCCCTCTCAAATGCTGTTGGTTTTTGAGGGGCAGCCCGAAGCGGTCTGGCGAAACTCCAGTCTAACATGCTGGGGTTTTTCTTTGCCCTCGACAATACCGGATCGCTTCCGGCGAGGGCTTCCCAATCGGCGGCACCACCATATACTTCAGAGATGAAGAAATTCGACCTGAACATCACCCTCCTGGGGCGCCAGAGCTAGAGCGGCTGCCGGGCAGCGTCAGCAAAAACGTGGCCAATGGACGAACTGCGGCGCGCTGTTGTGCTACTGAACCGGTATTGTGGACTTCCCAGTTGAATAGCTTGGTCCGGGACTAATCATCTTGCCGTGTCTCCTCGCGGAGCGGAGCAGATTTGCGACGCCGACGGCGCCAGGCCAGCCCGGTTTTCAGCCGCCACAACCAGGTGACTATCAGATAGGCGAGCAGACCCATGGCGCTGGCCATGATCGCCAAGCCCAGCAGAAGGGGTTTACCTACTACGGTGACGCGGTCCCACGTGGATGTCAGCCACGTAGCAGTTCCATCTCCACTTGGCTTCGGCACATTCTTTGCCGTATGTGCTTCGCCATCTCCGACCAGTGTGGCGCCGATTTTGTGAGCCATGTAGTAGATGGGGCCAAAAGTCAACGGATTGGTGATCAGGGTGCTGGCGATGGCGGTGGGCACATTGGCACGCAATAGCACTGCCGTGCCGGCAGAAAGAGGAATCTGGGCTACAGGAACGAGTAATCCGAAAAATACGCCGAGCGCGATGCCCAAGGCCATGCCGCGCCGGGTGGGTCGCCACAGTCGAGGATTGTGCAGGGCGGGCCCGATCCAGCGTAGCCAGCGGTTGTTGCGCACCGATTCCGGGTCTGGCAGCAGGCGCTTCAGGCGGTCATTCATACATATTCCTGTGTTGTTTGCGCCGGAGCTGTTTCACTTGTGGGTGTTTTGTCGTGCAGCAGGCGCGCTGCCTTGGCGGCCTGATGTACAGCGCGACGGATGGCACTCGCGGCGCGTAAGTGGGCATCCATATCTGCCACGGGCAGGCGTCCTTGGGCGCTAGCCTCCAGGAGCTCTACTTTCAACATCTGATAGTCTTCTTTCAAGCTCTGCAAGCTAGTTTCGACATCAGCTGTATATTCCAGGTTCCCCTCGGGGCCAACGCGGGCAAACAGCCGTGCTACCTGAGTGAGAAAGCTGCCCCCCACTTTGATCAGTGCCGGCAGGAGCGTTTCGCGTGCTGCAAGTCGCGGCCTCCATGGCCAGTTCCGCTACCGTTTCGTAATAGCGTGCTACGCGCAGAATATGCGGCAGGCATTGGGCCAGATCAACACTACGCCGAGCAGGAACAGACTGATGCCGCCCAGCAGGCCGCCGGCTGTTGTCCAGGTGCTCATTTTATCTCTTTCTGGCATTTCGCATCGCGATCTCCACGCCGGTGCAAGGCCGCCTTGGCCAGCAGGTGGGCGGTCACTGGCGCGGTGATGAAGAGGAAGACCATTACAGCGATCTCATGCAGGCTGACGCCGGGCTGAGTGGTGGTGAAGTAGATGGCAGAAGCCAGCACCATGGCCCCCACACCCAGGGTGGTGGCCTTGGTGGGGCCGTGCAGGCGGGTGAAAAAATCCGGCAGGCGGGCCAGCCCTACCGAGCCCAGCAGGGCGAACGCGGCACCCAGCAGGATCAGGGCGGAGACGGTAAATTCGGTGATGATGTTCATTCGATGATGTCTCCACGCAGCAGATATTTGCACAGCGCCATAGTGCCGACGAAGCTCATGGCGGCCAGTACCAGAGCCGCTTCAAAATAGGCGCTGCTGTCAGCGCGGATGCCGAACAGCACCAGTAGTGCGATGGCGTTGATGGTCAGCGTGTCCAGCGCCAGAATGCGATCAGTGGCGTCCGGCCCACGCACCAAGCGCCAGAGATTGAGCGCCATGGCTAGCCCGATGAATGCGAAGCCGATCTCGACAGCCAAAGTCAACATGCGAATATCTCCTTGAGAGGCGCCTCGTACCGGCGCTTGATTGCCAGGATCAGGGCGTCTGGATCGGGTGCATCCAGCGCATGCAGGCAGAGTACCCAGCTCTCCTGATCCACGTCGATAGACACGGTGCCCGGCGTGAGCGACACGATACTGCCGAGTATCGTAGCGACGAAGGGATCGCGCAGATCCAGCGGCACTTCGACAAAGGCCGGTTTGAGGCGGGCAGTCGGGCCGACCACGCGGCGTGCCACGGTCCAGTTGGCGATCAGGATGTCCACGGCTACCCGTGCCGCGAGCGTCAATATCGTGCTGGGGCGAGCCAGGTGCGGTGCGTCGGGCCAGAAGGGCTGCGTGATGAAAGGCAGCGCCAGCGCCAGCATGGCGCCCAGCAACAACATACCCAGCGAGGCGGCATTGGCGAGCGCGGCCCACAGCAGGAAAATAGCCACGGACAGGGCGGGACGAGGAAATATGCGGCGGATCACGGCCGTATCTCGCGGACGATGGCATGTTTACCCTTGCCCAGTACACCGTCGATATAAGCTCCCTGGGTATGCAACTGAGCTGCGGCGTGTGCCGCGTAATCTGCCACCGGTTGGGCGAAGAGTGCCAGCATGGGGCCGGCGGCAACCAGCAGCAGAACAGCTGCCGCACGCTGCCAGGCTATGGCGGGGGTGGCAGGAGGGTGCATGCCCGGCTTGCGCTCCCAGAACAGGCGGCTGCCGACCCTTGCGAGGGCCACCATGGCCAGAAAGCTCGCCGTCAGCAAAACCAGCCAAATGACCGGGCTCACCGCTGTTTCACGCAGCGCGGAAAGCAGCATGAGTTTGCCGAGGAAGCCGGAAAAGGGGGGTAATCCGGCAGCGGTGATGGCGGCCAGGAAAAAGCTCAGCGCCAGCCAGGGTGCCTGGAGTGCCGGTCCGGGTTTAATGGCATCGGAGACCCTCCCGCGCCGCTCGGCGATCAATTCCGCCAGCAGGAAGAAGGCTGCACCGACGAAAGTGGACTGGAACAGGTAATACAGGCCCGCGGCAGAGATGTCGGTCTGCGCATAGTAGGGAGTTACCAGCAGCGTGCCGGCGGAGGCCAGCACCAGCCAGGCGGCAAAATAACGCAGCCGGGTGGCGACGAGCGCACCCAGGGCCGCGAACAGAACTGTTGCCAGCGCCAGCGGCACCAGCCAGCCAAGCAGGTCAGCCATCGCAGCAGCCGGGGCGAAGGCCACGGCCTGTATCCGCAGGATGGCGACGATGCCGACCTTGGTCATGATGACGAACAGTGCAGCTACTGGCGCACCGGCGGCGGCATAGGTGCGGGGCAACCAGAAAGACAGGGGCAGCAGCGCGGCCTTGAGGGCGAACACGGCGATGAGCAGCACTCCCGCCAGCCTTGCCAGGGCGATGTTATGTTCCAGGGTTTGCAGGCGCTGCGCTATGTCGGCCAGGTTGAGGGTGCCTAGTGTCCCATAGAGCAGGCCCAGTGCGATCAGGAACAGGGCCGATCCAGCCAGATTCAGCACTACATAGGCCAGGCCTGCACGGGTGCGCGCCAGTCCGCCGCCGTGGGCCAGCAGCGCATAGGAGGCAAGCAACATCACCTCGAAAAAGACAAACAGGTTGAACAGGTCACCGGTCAGGAAGGCACCATGGATGCCCATGATCTGCAACTGGAACAGGGGGTGGAAGTGGCGCCCCCGACTGTCGAAACCAGCGCTGGCATAGAGCAGGGATGCGCCCGCCAGTAGCGCGGTGAGCAGGGCCATGCCGGCAGCCAGGCGGTCTGCGACCAGCACGATGCCGAAGGGTGCCGCCCAGTCGCCCAGGGCGTAAACGAGCATGGTGTCTCCATCGGCCAGTCTCACCAGCCAGGCGGCGGCGATGATGCCGAGCAGGGCCGTGGCCAGCCCGACGCCACGCTGGAAAGGTAGCCCGCGGTGACCACCCGCCAGTTGCAGCAGCGCCGCAGC
>JBDTOX010000184.1:0-16167 GCA_039933015.1 Methylophilaceae bacterium | reverse complement strand
TATTTCGGTAAGTCGTAACATCTTTTTCTATCTGAATTAGGTCTGGGTTCTTAAGCGCTGATGGGAAACTGCAGCAGTTTTCGCAACATGGGTACGGTCACGGGTTTTTTCTCGGTCAGCGACCATTCGTCGAGTGCGTCCAGCGTCGCTATCAGCGTAGGCAGGTCGCGCCGCAAATGGCGCAAGCAGTAATCCACCACCTCTTCCGGCAGCTTCATGCCACGTTCCTTGGCGTGCGTTCTTAGCGCTTGCGATTTTTCTGCATCGGTCAGCGGGTGCAGTTGATATACCAGGCCCCATGCGAGCCGCGTTGCGAGATCGTCACGCAAGCGCATCTGCGTAGGCGCCGCATCGCCACTCGCAAGCAGGACGCCACCATGGGCTGAGGTATCGGCGCGCAATTGGTTATAGGTGTTGAATAAGGCTATCTGCTGATCGTCCGACAACAGCTGCACGTTCTCAGCAGTGACCAGAGGCACTTTATGCTGGCGCGCCAGCTCTGTGCAGGCTTGCAGCAGATGGCTTTTGCCGCTGCCATTGCTGCCCCATAAATAGATAAAACGGGCGTCCTTGTTACCGCTGGCGGCAAGTCTCAGGCTGTGCAGGGCTTCCGCATTGCGGCCTACGACAAAATTATCTAGCGTCGGCAGCCCAGCCGGCTGGATGTCTAAAAGTAATTGTTTCATTTCAGATAAGTATCACTAACGAGATAGCTTTGTTTAGCGTGACGCAAACCGACTGCGATAGCGGCGCTGACAGGCAATGCGAGCAGTATGCCGGTAAACCCGAACAACTGGCCGCCCGCGAGCAATGCGAAAATCACGACAACGGGATGCAGGCCGATGCGGTCCCCGACCAGAAAAGGCGTGAGCAGCATGCTCTCCAATACCTGGCCAATGCCAAAAACTGCCAGTATGGGCAGGATCTGGCTGATAGAGGAGAACTGCAAGGCGGCCGCCAATAAAGCCAGGATAATGCCGATGGTGATGCCTACATACGGCACAAAGCCCAACAGGCCGGCAATGAGGCCGATGGGGATTGCCAGCTCCAGCCCTGCCAGCGATAAGCCTGCAGCATAAAAGGCACTCATCAACAGCATGACAGAGAGCTGCCCGCGAAGGAATTCGGCCAGAACCAGATCAATTTCATGGGCGATAGTGGCGGTCTTGGCATACCAGCGCCGCGGTAAAAGCACAGCGATTTTTGCTACAAATACATGCCAGTCGCGCAACAGAAAGAACAGCACCACGGGCACTAGCAGCAAATTGACCAGCCAACTCAACAATGCCAAGCCATGTGTGCTCAGGGCGAGTAATAGCTGGCCGGCAAAATTACCCGCGGTTTTCCAGTTTTTGGTGAGCATTTCCTGAATTTGCGCGATATCTATAGCCAATGACACACCAAAATGCTGCAGGAGCCATGGGTCCAGGCGATCGCGCAGCGCGCTCAGGTAAGCAGGCAGGCGTTGGGCTACTAGCGACAACTCTCTTTGCAGCAGCGGCACGACTATCAACAATAGTGTGATCATGATGGCGAGCAGCAGCAGCATTACCAGTACGGTGCCGATAGTGCGGGTGACACTGGAGCGCCCCATGCTCAGGCGGCCAAGTTTAATATTACCTAGCCTGTCCACCAGTGGGCTGCAGATGTAGGCGAGTATGGCGGCAAATAAAAACGGGGCGAGGATAGGGCGCAGCAGGTAAATCAGCAATAAACAACCAGAAAACAACAATATCCAGCGGTAATCGGGTAAGAGGTTTTCTCGTTTAAGGGTCATTTAAGTTAAAATTAGCTTATTCAATCTTGTAATTTATCTTGTAGAAAGCGAGAACTCAACTTGAATTCCAACAATTCAACGGGTGATGCAGCAAAAACCTCAATGAGTTACCGCGATGCGGGCGTGGACATGGAGGCAGGCGATGCTTTGGTCGAACAGATCAAGCCATATGCCAAGCGTACCATGCGGCCTGAAGTGCTGGGTGGCATTGGCGGTTTTGGCTCGCTGTTTGAGCTGCCGAAGAAATTCAAAAACCCGGTGCTGGTGTCCGGTACCGATGGCGTAGGCACCAAGCTCAAGCTGGCTTTTCAGCTCAATAAACATGACACCGTGGGTATCGACCTGGTGGCCATGAGCGTCAACGATATTTTGGTGCAAGGTGCCGAACCGTTATTTTTCCTCGATTATTTTGCCTGTGGCAAATTGGAAGTTGGCACCGCTGCGCAAGTTATCAAAGGCATTGCCCAGGGCTGCGAACAGGCTGGCTGCGCCTTGGTGGGCGGCGAGACGGCGGAAATGCCCGGTATGTATCCGACCGGTGAGTATGATCTGGCGGGCTTTGCCGTAGGTGCGGTGGACAAGGAAGCGATCATAGACGGCAGCACCATTGCCGATGGCGACGTCGTGCTGGGCCTTGCATCCAGCGGTGCGCATTCCAACGGCTACTCTTTCATCCGCAAGCTGATCGAGCACTCCGGCATCGATTTCGATAGCGATTTCCATGGCAAGCCGTTCCGCGATGTAGTGATGGCACCGACGCGAATTTATGTGAAACCTCTGCTCAAGCTGCTACAAGCCATGCCGGTCAAGGGCATGGCGCATATCACCGGTGGCGGGTTGACAGAAAATATTCCGCGCGTGTTGCCAGCATGGCTGGCGGCCGAAATCAAGCAGGGTAGCTGGGATATGCCGCCACTATTCTCCTGGCTACAAGCACAGGGTAATGTGACAGACCAAGAAATGCACCGCACTTTTAACTGCGGCATCGGCATGATAGTAATTGTGTCCGCGCAACATGCAGAAGCTGCAAAGAGCCTGCTGACCGCAGAAGGCGAACAGGTTTGGAGCATCGGTTATATCCGCCCTCAGCGGGCGGGCGAAGCGGCAACCATCGTCGTTTGAAGGCCAGTTGCCTGAACTTGTTAGTGATCGAGGTGCCAACGCATCATGCTGTTCGTACGTTAGATAAACTTCGCATTAACTTGATGAGATGGATGATGAAAAAAACACTAGCTGGAATTCTGGCCTTGTCGCTGCTGCCTTTTGCAGGCTTGGCCATTGCTGCGCCCAAGCAGGTGGAGGTGGTGTATCAGGCCACCAAGAATGGCCAGCCGTTTGCCACCGTTACCGAAACCTATAAACGGGAAAACGGCCGTTATCGTATAGAAAGCGTGACCAAGGGCATAGGCGTCTACGCCTTATTCGGTGTGCGCCGCTTGCTGAGCGAAGGTGAAGTAACGGCTGCAGGGCTCAAACCCACGCATTTTGAGGTGCATCCAGGGGATAACGAGAAAAAAGCACTGTTTGCTGATTTTGACTGGGCAGCCAACACACTTACCATGAAAGTTAAAGGTAATCCTACCACCGTGCCGCTGGAAAAAGGCACGCAGGATTTAAGCAGTTTTACCTACCAATTCATGTTTTCCCCACCCAATGGTATAGAAGTCAAAATGCCGGTCACTACAGGCAAAAAGCTGCGTAACTACGAATTTAAGGTGACGGAGCGTAATGTCACGCTGGAAGTGCCAGCCGGTAAGTTCAAGGCTGTACACATGGTAAACGCCAGCAAGGACGCCGACGATGAGAAAGAATTGTGGCTGGGCGTCGAGAGTTATTACCTGCCTGTGAAGTTGACCATGCGCGATGAGCGTGGCGCCAAAATCGAGCAGGTTCTAACCAGCTTGCATGCTGAGTAAATGGCTCTTTTGCTGGAGTAATTCTGTTTTTTGGCGCTGGGCTGTTGCGCTCACGCTTTCGCTCCTTATTCACTTGATCGTACTGGGCGGGCTCAATGTGCATATGCCGTTGCTGGATAGGTCTGAGAGCGTCATAGACATGCGGTTGCTGCAGCCAATTGCCAGGTCGACGCCCGATAAGGTAGCAGCGCCCGTTAAACAGGCAAGAAAGCCGCCTGCTAAGCCTGCGCCTATACCCCCCGCGGTGCTGCCAGAATATCCGCCAGCCGTGCCTGAGACCCAGGCCGCCAGTCAGGATGCACAGCCTGCCGAACCCAGCGTAGCTGCCAGTGATCAAGCGCCGGATAACCAGGTTGCAGACTCTGAGAATAGTGTTGAATCAACAGCACCGGTAAATGCAGAAAACCAGCCGGCCGGCCTGATTCTCAACACATCAGCCTATATTGAGATGGATTTTGATTTGCGTCTCAAAGTTGATGGCGACACGGTCGGTGTTGCGCATATCAGTTATAAGCAGTTGCCCGATGGCACCTATACCTTGAGCAACGTGGCAGAAGCCAAGGGCCTGATGTCGTTGTTTTTATCCGGCAAGCTAGTCCAGACCAGCGAAGGCAAGGTCACTACCAGCGGCTTGCAGCCTGCGCAATATGTATATCAGTTTGGTGACCAGGCCGACAAAACCCAGCGCGCCAGTTTTGATTGGCAAGCCGCCCAGCTTACCCTGGAAAACACTAAGCGTACCGTTAGCGTAGCCTTGCCAGAAGGCACGCAGGATCTACTGAGTTTTATGTTCCAATTCATGTTTGAACCGCCGCTGGATGAAATGCAGTTATCGATTACCAACGGTAAAAAACTAAGGTCTTATACCTATGGTTTTGAAGGCGAAGACCAATTGCAAACCAAGATTGGTAATCTTCACACCATGCATATAGGCAGAAGCACTGGAGATGGTGATGAAAAGACCGAGCTGTGGCTTGCTGTCGATTTTCACTATCTACCGGTTAAAATACGCCAGACCGAAAAAGATGGCAGCGTGATCGAGCAGATCGTGACCAGCCTTTCCACCGATATCCTGAAATGAGTTTATGAATCAAAATTTAATACGCCTGGCCGGCATGGCGCTGGCTGATGTGCTTAGCGGTACGGGCCCGGCCGATGTGAAATTGGGCTGGTTTTTCAAGCAAAACCGCGAGTTGGGCATTAAGGACCGCGCTTTTGTCGCCGAGTCTGTCTATGGCGTGTTGCGCCGCAAATCTTATCTAGCTTATCTGGCTGATGGCGAAGACCCGCGCAAACTCTTGCTGGCGCTGCTGCTGCGCGTACAAGGCATGAGCTTGCGCGACCTGGATGAGGTGCTGAACAAGCAGCAAAAGGAATGGGCGCATGAGATTAAAGTCAAATCTAGCGAGGGCATCAGCAAAGCCATGCAAGCTGATCTGCCCGACTGGCTGTGGGAAAGTCTGGCTGCTCAGTATGGAGAAGAGCAGGCGCTCACCATCGCGCGCAGTATGCATCAGCCAGCCCCACTAGATTTACGCGTCAATGTGGTCAAGGCCACGCGTGACGACGTAAGCGCCAGATTTGCCAGCGAGAAGACGGAGGTAGCACCTACCCCGTATTCTCCGTATGGCCTGCGTATGGCGCAAAAAATGACTATCAGCCGTCATCCTTTATTTACCGATGGCAAGATAGAAGTGCAGGATGAAGGCAGCCAGCTTCTGGCGCAACTGGTCGCCCCGCGCCGTGGTGAAATGGTCGCGGATTTTTGCGCGGGCGCTGGCGGCAAGAGCCTGGCCATGGGTGCGCTCATGCGCAACTCGGGTCGTATTTATGCGTTTGATGTTTCCGAGAAACGCTTACAGAACCTGGGCACGCGCCTTAAGCGTTCCGGCTTGTCCAACTTGCACAGCCAGCTGATTAGCAGTGAGCAAGACCCTAAACTCAAGCGTCTGAACGGTAAATTTGACCGTGTGCTGGTCGACGCGCCTTGCAGCGGCCTTGGCACTTTGCGCCGCAACCCGGACCTCAAGTGGCGCCAGACACCGCAGGATATTGTTGAGCTTACGGCCAAGCAGACCGCCATTCTGACGCGCGCCGCCAAACTGGTGAAAGCGGGCGGGCGTCTGGTCTATGCTACCTGTAGCTTGCTGCAAGCTGAAAATGAGCAGATTGCAGATGCCTTTCTGGCAGCCCACCCCGAATATAAACTGGTAAACGCCAATGCGATCCTGGCGCAACAGCAAATTGCGCTGGATACCGGCAAATATTTGAAACTGCTGCCGCACGTACACCAAACCGATGGCTTTTTCGCTGCGGTTTTTGAGCTAGCCGCAGCGCCTGAAAAAGAGGCCGTGATCAAGAAAGCGGCGCTAGCAGAAGCGGCTGCCGAGGCGGAAGCAAGCGCCGAATGAAATGGCCTGGCCTCAACACTCAAATCCTGATGGGGGCAGTGTTGGGGCTGGTGCTGGGTGCCGGGCTGGGCGCGTTGGAGCCTGGTTCCTCGCCACGCGAGACAGGGCTGTATGTCAGTGGTCTCGTCGGTGGCGTCTTCATAGATCTGCTAAAAATGGTGCTGGTGCCGCTGGTATTTACCTCCATCGTGGTCGGTGTGGCCAATTTGCGTGCGCATCACAACATGCAGCGTGTATGGCTGGTGACGCTGGGATTTTTCGTGCTCTCCATGGCGCTGGCAATTGCGCTGGGGCTCATTGCCACTAACCTTTTCGAACCCGGTAAGGGTCTTGATTTGGCGATGTTCCGCGATGCCATGCAAAGTTTTGAAATCAAACGGATGACGCTGGGCGAGTTTGCCCAAAGCTTCCTGCACAGCATCTTCCTCAATCCTTTCGCCGCGCTGGCGCAGAGCAACGTGCTGGCAATCGTTGTCTTCGCTCTTATTGTGGGCATCGCGCTGGTAGCAGGCGGCGAGCGTTACCGCAACATTCTCGTACTGTTGCAGGAGGGGCTGGAACTTACCCTGCGCATTGTCGGTTGGATCATGCGTCTGGCCCCATTCGGCATCATGGCGCTTCTGGCCAAACTGCTAGCCACGCAGGATGTGGCGTTGCTTGCTACCCTGGTGAAGTTCATCGTAGTCGTGCTGGGGACGACCCTGTTGCATGGAGTCGTGGTTCTGCCTTTGATGCTCTACCTGGTCACCCGGATAACTCCGCTGCACTTCTGGAGAGGCGCGCGCGAAGCACTGGTGACAGCCTTTGCCACCAGTTCCAGTTCCGCAACTCTGCCAGTTACCCTGCGTTGCGTGGAACAGCATTTGCGCGTCAAACCGGAAATTGCCGGCTTCGTGGCGCCGTTAGGCGCCACCATGAATATGGATGGCAGTGCACTGTATGAAGCCGCCGCTGCGCTGTTTATCGCCAATTTGGTTGGCATTGATCTGAACCTGATGCAGCAATTGATAGTGTTTCTGACCTCAATGCTCGCCGCCATCGGTGCGCCCGGAATTCCCAGCGCCGGCATGGTAACCATGGTGATGGTGCTGCAATCCGTGGGTTTACCTGCGGAAGCCATTGCCATTCTGCTCCCCATAGATCGGTTGCTGGATGCTTTCCGTACCGCAGTCAATGTCGAAGGCGACATGGTGGGCTGCCTGGTGGTACAAAAGCTGGCCAGTGCGCCCGCTGAGCGACGGCAATGAGTTCTGCATTGTTGTTCCGAAAAGCATTGCTTGAAGAGGCCGAGCAGATTGCCAGTCTGGTAAATGAGTCATACCGCGGTGAAACCAGCAGGCAGGGATGGACGACTGAAGCTGATCTGCTGGATGGGCTTAGAACAGATGCCGCAGAAGTGCGGCGCTTGATCGCCAGCGATGTGGCCATGGTGCTGTTGTGCATGAGCGACGCTGAACTGGTGGGTTCAGTGACCTTGCAAAAGATGGGTGACCAGGCGCATCTTGGCATGTTCGTGGTCCAGCCGATGCTGCAAGGACGAGGCATAGGCAAGCAGCTGCTGGCTGCGGCGGAACAGATGGCGCAAAGGGAGTGGGCGGTCGGTAAACTGGCCATGGCAGTCATTGCCTGCAGGCATGAACTGATCGCATTTTATGAAAGGCGCGGCTATCAGCGCAAAGACATGTTCATGGAATTTCCGATTAATCCCGATGTGTGGACACCCAAAGTCCAAGGGCTGCGCCTGGAAATACTGGAAAAGCCTGTCTAGACGCTATATACGCCCCGAAGTAAAGGCTGTGGGCTATGACACAACTAAAGGCTAAGCATCTCACTCTTCGAGATACGAGCCCACAAAGCGCTTTGGCTAAACGCCATATATCGCGGTTGCTGCTGGTCCAGATATTTTGCAACTGCGGGCTCTTCTCCAGAACCAAATTCATCGGAGAAGTCCGCTAAAAATCCCCGATGTCCGCTTGGCTAACTGCTGGCGCATAGCGCACGAACTTAGGGGCAACTTGAATCGTAGATGCCTTGCCTGGTGCGTTCGAGTTCCTGTTCCATAGTGAAGTGTTGCTCAGCAGCGCCCAGAGCAATGGAAGCTGGGCTGGCACGTCCATCTCGATACAACAGTTCCTTGAGTACTGCGTTGACATCGCTGATGGGAGGTACCATAAGCATTAGCAGCCGGTCGTATATCTCCCGGCTGATGGAGATTTGGACTTGATCAGTCATGTCTGTGCTCCTTTCAAGTAATTAAACCGGCCATCTGGCCGCATCGGGTGGAATGCTGCTACGAAAATGGCAGAAAAATACCACTGTATCAATTCAGGAATACTTCCTGTGGCGGGCAATACACTTTGCCGTTGATCATGCCAATCTCGCACTATCTATTTCCACCTTATCGATAATACTCCCCGCATACAAAAAATGACTACCTGTTTTTGCTTGATTGTGGTATGCGAATAGAGGAGGTTATGCTGTCAGTGCTTGTGTGACAAGACGAAGACGCTATGTAGATTGAATCAGATAGCCGGGAAACTTGTGTTTTGTGAACAAGCGAATGCCTGAAATTGGCTTGGCATTCAATCTTGAAGATCACGTTCCCCATCTTAGCTGCTGCGCAGTATTGATCGCTTTAATGTGTTTTGAGCATCTCACAATGAAACTCACTTAATCATCCCCACCAACGACCCTTTACCGAAAATAGGGGCTAAATAAGCGGGAGTTTTTCAACAAAATAGGCCCAAAGCGGACAATCCAAGCAACCGCCTTCGGCTTAAGTGATAGTCAGAAATGATTACCCCAGCTTATTATCAGCAATGTGATATTTGGGGTCTTCAAGCACATTCACTTCAATCATGCCTTTCGCCTTATCTAACAGTTCCAGACAATCCGGGCTGAGATGTTTTAGGTGAAGTCGTGTGCCCGCAGACTGATATCGTTCAGCAAGTGAGTCGATGGCTGCCAGAGCAGAGTGATCCGCGACCTTTGCGTTCTTAAAGTCAATCACAATATCCTGCGGGTCATCATGCGGCGAAAACAGGTTCTGGAACGCGGCAATGGAAGCGAAGAACAGTGTTCCCTGCAATTCATAGACTTTCCATCCTTTTGCATCATTGTAGGACTTCACGCTGATTTGCTTGGCATGCTCCCAGGCAAAAACCAATGCTGAAACAATGACACCAATAATCACAGCAATAGCCAGGTCAGTAATGACAGTGACACTGGCTACCAACAAGCCGACAAAGATATCGGGCTTGGGCACTTTGCCAAACAGCCTGAAACTACCCCATTCGAAGGTTTTTTCAGCTACTACAAACATCACGCCAATCAGTGCGGCGAGAGGGATCATCTCAATCCAATGAGATGCAAACAGGATAAAGGAAAGCAAGAACAGCGCAGTTGTGATTCCCGAGAGTCTCTTCAGGGCACCATTGTTGATGTTGATCATGCTCTGGCCAATCATGGCACAACCACCCATGCCGCCGAACATGCCTGTCACAAAATTGGCGATCCCCTGAGCCATCGATTCACGGTTAGGTTTGCCTCTGGTATCGGTCATGTCATCAATCAGATTGAGTGTCAGCAAGGTTTCAATGAGACCTATCGCCGCCAGGATCAGCGCGTACGGAAAAATAATGCGCAGAGTTTCCAGATTGAATGGCACTTCCGGCAAGTGGAAGCTAGGCAACCCGCCGGCAATAGAACCCAAGTCGCCTACCGTTTTGGTATCAACCCCCAGGAATGCCACACCGAATGAAACCACCATGATGGCGGCCAGTGTTGAAGGAATCACCCTGGTCAGTTTAGGCAGCAGATAGATAATGGCCATAGTCAAAGCAATCAGGGCAATCATGATGTATAGCGGTTCACCGCTCATCCATATTGCCGTGCCATCTGCAGCTACCGACTTGAAATGCCCGAACTGCGTCAGAAATATAACAATCGCCAGGCCATTCACAAAGCCGAGCATCACGGGATGAGGCACCATGCGAATGAACTTGCCCAGTTTGGCTACGGCAAACAGCATTTGTAGCACGCCCATCAGCACGACAGTGGCAAACAGATATTCAACGCCATGCTGCACCACCAGGGCCACCATCACCACAGCAAGTGCGCCTGTTGCGCCGGAAATCATGCCAGGGCGACCACCAAAGGCTGAGGTAATGAAGGCGACAATTACGGCTGCGTATAAGCCTGTAAGTGGCGACACATGAGCGATCATGGCAAATGCAATCGCTTCGGGCACCATGGCGAGTGCTACCGTTAACCCACTCAGTAGATTGATCTTGATTTCTTGTGGGTTCAGTTTCCCGATACTTAATAATGACAATACGCTCTCCAGTAACGATACATAATTGCATCATCCACACACGCGGATAATGCACGTCACAAAACGATTAATTTAGATACAGATAACGCCTACATATAAAAATGCAGAGTTTGGAAAAAGCTAGGGGTGTTGCAGAAAACTACATTGGTAATAGCTGTGGATCGTTTATTTTCAGAACCGGAATTGTCTCATATTTTGCGATACATCCGGCGCTTCAGGCTAATTCAATATCTAAGCCGCATCCATTTGTTACGCGGTCCTAGCCGCTGGCTGAGGGGGGGATTTTTCGCGTGAGTTTTTGACGGCGCAGTCATGCAAATACAAAAACCGGCGGGGGCTGGAGAGTCGATTACGCTTGAAGCCTCATGGCTATTGAAATGTGGCTCTCAGGTCAGGTTGCGGGCGGAAGTTCAGGCAGAGCACCGCGTGAGATAGCAGGCGTGTGCAGTGGTTAATACCGTTCAAGAGATGATCTGAAAGTTTATAGTTGGATTGCAACTTTAAAGTATAAGCGCCAGGCGGATTATTTTATTTGAGCCCAATCAAAATAAGGTCCGGGGTCGGTTTTTCGACCTGGCGCGATGTCGCAATGGCCCACTACATCGCTGATAGGATAAGTCTGTTTCAAGGCACTGAGTAAATTGTTGAGCGTAATGTATTGCGCGGTTTCAAACGCATCGGCATCGCTGCCTTCCAGCTCAATGCCCACAGAAAAATCATTGCAGCGCTCTCGCCCTTTCCATGTGGAAACGCCGGCATGCCAGGCACGCCGGCTACAAGGGACAAACTGGAGGAGGCCGCCATCGCGCCTGATAAAAAAGTGTGACGAGACTTTGAGCTGATAAATTTCGGCGTAATAGGGATGCGCGTCAGGGTCAAGCTGATTGGTAAATAGCGCAATGACGCCACCATCGCCATATTGCCGGGGCGGCAGGCTAATGTTGTGGATTACGACTAAGGTAATCTCGCTGGGCGTCTCGTTATGAGCGGGGCGCTCATCCTGGTTGGGTGATTCGATGAAACGTGCGCCAGATGCAATGCCTTGTGTGTCAATTGTGATGATGTTCATGCGCGGTCTCGCGTTATCCGATAGAATTCGCAGCAAATTCAATGTCTGGGCAAACCCAAATGATTTTTTTGGAATTATTTCTCATGTTGGTAGTGATTCTAATCGCTGCCGAAGTCTTCACCAATGCCCTGGAGCATCTGGGCGAAAAACTGAAAATCTCCGAAGGCGTGACCGGGTCGCTGTTCGCCGCCGTGGGCACTGCCCTGCCTGAAACCTCAGTGCCACTACTGGCACTGTTGGCTGGTACACAGAACGTTCAAACTAATGAGGAAATTGGCGTGGGTGCAATTTTGGGCGCGCCACTCATGCTGGCGACCCTGTCTATTTCCCTGATGGCCTTTGCTGTGCTTGCCAAGCGCGGATGGAAGGGCGCTTTCCATCCAGAAAAAACCGGCCTTACGCGCGATCTTGACTTTTTCATTGCCGCTTTTGCGTTTGCCACCATCGCTCTTTATATCCCGCACACACAAACAGCGGTGCGCGCAGCCATTGGCTTTGGCATGGTGTTGATCTATTTCATCTATATCATGCTGACGATTCGCGCTTCCCGTTCCCTGGTGGAAGATGGTCATGTAACCGAGGCGGATAACCCCATGTTCCTGTGCCGCATAGGCTTGCCAAACAAGATGCCGGTAATTATTGCGCAGCTGGTGCTGGGTTTGGCCTTGCTGGTAGGCGGCGCTAAAGGTTTTATTCACGGTGTTGAAGCGGCAGCGCAGATTATTGGTATGTCCACACTGCTGCTTTCCCTGTTGATTATCCCGATAGCGACTGAACTTCCAGAAAAAGTGAACAGCATACTCTGGGTGCGCCGTCGTAAAGATACCCTGGCTTTTGGTAATATCACCGGAGCTATGGTGTTTCAAGGAACGCTATTACCTGCGATAGGTATTATGCTGACCCCGTGGGAGCCGCGTATTGAGGTGCTGACCGGCATCATAATGACGCTGGTTGCAGCCATCTGGCTACGGATACTGGTGGCGCGTGGTGCTATCAAGGTCTGGCACCTGTGGGTGAATGGTGCGATGTATGTGACCTATCTGGTGATTGTGCTGTCTTGAGCATCCACGCTTAAGGTTTGCGCCGTCTGGTTTAACCAGCCTGGTCAGGCTGGACGGCTTGTGGTGTATGGGCTAGTCAGTCTCTTTACTCAAGCCCAGCTTGGATAGACGGTAGCGCAGGGTACGAAAACTTACTCCGAGCAGCTTGGCGGCGGCCGTCCTGTTCTGACCGGTTTTTTCCAGTGCCTCAATGATGGCTTTTTTCTCAATACTCTCCAGGTAGTCTGGCAGTGCCAAGCCATTAGTCTCTGCAGGTGCGGGCCTGGATTTCGATTCACTTTCCAGTAATAAATCCTCGGCGGTAATAGCCTTGCCATCACATAAGGCCAAGGCTCGTTCCAGTACGTTTTCCAGCTCACGCACGTTGCCAGGAAAGTCATGCTGTAACAGCATCGTACGTGCTTGGCCATCTAAGTCAGGCACAGGCGTGCCTAAGAGGCGGCATTGTTTTTCCAGCAGGCTTTGTGCGAGTGATGGGATATCTTCTGGCATTTCGCGTAGCGCAGGCATTTTTAACCCAATGACGTTTAACCGGTAATATAAATCCTGACGGAATTGTCCGTTCTCCATCATTACGGAAAGATTACGATGGGTAGCGCTGATAATGCGCACATCCACTGATTCTTCCTGGGTGCCGCCCACCATGCGCACTTTCTTTTCCTGAATTGCGCGCAATAGTTTGACCTGCATGGCGAGCGGCAAATCGGCGACTTCATCAAGGAATAATGTGCCGCCGTTAGCGGCGTGGAACATACCATCCTTGTCCTGGCTGGCACCGGTAAAAGCGCCTTTTTTATAGCCAAAAAATTCGCTTTCCATCAGGTTTTCTGGGATGGCACCACAATTTACGCCGATAAAAGGGCCGTCCCGGCGTGAGCTGTTGATATGGATAAGGCGTGCCGCCAATTCTTTGCCGCTGCCGGATTCGCCGCTGATATAGACAGGAGCCTGGCTGCGTGCAAGTTTTTCTATCATGCTGTGTACATGTTTGATAGGGGCAGAATCGCCAATCAAATGCAAACCAGAAGGTGCGGGACTTTCCGCATCCGATAACTTAAGCGCAGATTGTACCAAAGGCCGTAATTGCTGAAGTGAAATAGGTTTGGTCAGGTAGTCAAAAGCGCCGGCCTTGAGCGCAGAAACTGCATTCTCGGCGCTGCCAAAAGCGGTAATAACGGCGACCGGCAGGCCGGCATAGTGTTGTCCTATATGGCGCACCAGATCCAGGCCGTTGCCATCGGGCAGACGCATATCAGTTAAGCACAAGGCATATGCGCGTTGCGTGAGCAGGTGTTTGGCTGCTTCCAGATCGCTCGCACTATCCGTACTTATGCCCATGCGCTCCAGCGTGAGCACAAGCAATTCGCTGATATCGGTTTCATCATCTACCACCAGACAATTGAGTTTTTGCGTCATTTAGGTGTGTGCTTTTTTAGCTGGATTACGAATAAACTGCCATTTTCCATGGCTACATATTGAATACTGGCGCCATTAGCCTCGCACAATTCGCGTGCAATATAAAGGCCAAGGCCGGTCCCTGTTGCTTCGGTAGTAAAGAATGGTTCAAACAGGCGCGGGCGATTCTCCGGTATTACACCGGCACCATCATCTTGGATTTCCAGTCGGGCAATCCGGCTACTGGCGGAGATATGCAGTGACAATGTTAAACTGGCTTTGTCCTGCTTGCTATGGCGCCAGCCATTGCGACACAGATTCCATAAAATCTGATGCAGATGGCGCCGGTCAAACGTGATGTGAGTAGCGCCCTGTTCCAGATTGAGCTGAAAGCCCGATAATGGGATTTTTTCCACCTGGCAAAACTGGTCATGAAATTCGCGCAGAAACTCTTCCAGTGCAATGGTTTCCTGACGGGTGCGGTCGCGGCGATTCAACTCCAGCACGTCTTTGACCATTTGATCCATGCGTTGCACGTTATCGCCGATAATTTGCAGCAGACGCTGCGATGAAGGGCTGAGAATTTCTTCCTGTAGCAATTGATTGGCATGACTGATGGCACTTAGCGGGTTACGAATCTCGTGCGCAATACTGACAGTCAGGCGTCCAAGTGCTGCCAGTTTGAGTTGCTGAGCCTGTATTTGCATCTGGCTCCAATCCTCGACAAAAATGACCGCCCCCTGTTTGCGATCTGAGCCTACTGGCATGAAGCGCAACCTGAGTTCGCGCTCTTCCGTCGTCAGTTTGCTAGTGCCAGGCCTTATCTCGCCGTCTTCGTTAACCCACTCATGCATTAAAGTTGCCAGTTCGGGTGCGCATTCATCCAGTGTTTGCGCATCCCAGGCCTGCTGGGCAATGCCGAGCAGGCCTTCGGCCTGTGTGTTGTGGTGACGCAACTTGAAATCCTTATCAACTACCAGTACACCATCCTGCATTTCTTGCGTAATGAGTGCATTAACTTGCGCGAGGCTTTGCAGATCCCCGCCGCGCTGCGAGGCTAATTCCTCGCTCTGATGTGTACGCTTGGCAAAACTATGCGCCAGCCATGCCGTGGCAAAACAACTTAGGCTCAGCATGACAGCATGCGAGTAATCAGAGTAGCGCTCGTCCCAGGTAAGCATCTGGTAGGACTGTTCAAGTAATAGGGCTATGCTGGCCAGCGCTGCATAGAAAAGCGCTAGGCGGCCTTGGCTAATCAGGCTGGCAGCTGCAATTGCGACAACCAGTAGCAGGCCGAGTCCACTTTTCACGCCACCGGCCGCGTACATGAGTACGACAATAAAGCTGATATCGGTGATGGTTTGTAAGGTGAGTTGATGGTTAAATCGCGGCCATCTAAGCCAGGTAAACGTGATTGCAAGGAGGCTGGCAGTTAGATAGCCAATGGCTGATTCAATGTAAAGTGTGCCATTGTAGTTTTCCCACCAGATGCGTTCATGCAGGATGAAGTGAGTACCTACGAATACGCACGCAATAATCAGGCGATAAACATTTAGAAAACCCATCTGGCGCCAGTAGGCGCTGGTTTGAGGAGAGCTTAAGCCATGATTTACTATGGCATCAGGCATCAGGCATCTGTCTGCTGGCTATGAGCTTTACTGCAGTAATGCTGGTTGTTGACGCAGAGGCTGTCACTTTTTGGCAAATGCACGCCGCAGTGAGCGCATTGCACCATATCTTCCTGGATTATCTCGGGGTTTTTTGTGGATTTCGTTGCGGTCTCGATGTTGCGCCGGTAGCGTTTGAGGACTGCAATCAGTAGCCATATTGCAAACGCGAGTAGTAAGATTTTTCCCATAATGACCAAGCTGAACAAGAGTGGATGTTGCACCGATTGTAGCGAAAAGCCAGCGGCAGGACAAAATTCAAACCTGCTATACTCGTTCGATGAACAGGTCACGCATACAGCTTTACTGCATTCGATATTAAAACTACTAGCGACTCGTTTATAAATCAGGATGGCAACAGCACAGGAACTCTCGAATTTTCTCACCCAGGTGGAGCGTCGCGCTTTCAGGCAGACAGCCTATGCTGTGCGAGATGATCACGCTGCGCTGGATATCGTGCAGGATGCCATGCTCAAGCTGGCAGAAAAATATGGAGAACGGCCAGTGACCGAATATCCCATGTTGTTTCAGCGTATCT
>JBDTOX010000183.1:0-12708 GCA_039933015.1 Methylophilaceae bacterium | reverse complement strand
GCTCAATTAACGGAAGGAGGTAAGACCTTGAGTCTTAATCTTGAAGAGAAAAAGGCAGTAGTTGCTGAGGTCAGTGAGCAAGTCTCCAAGGCGCAGTCAATCATTCTTGCTGAGTATCGTGGCTTAGTAGTGGGTGACATGACCAAGTTGCGCGCCGAAGCCAGGAAATCCGGTGTGTACCTGCGTGTTCTAAAAAACACCTTGGTACGTCGTGCTGTTGACAGCACCCCGTTTTCTGGCCTGGCAAACGAGATGGTTGGCCCGTTGGTGTTTGGCATTTCTGCCGACCCGGTAGCTGCGGCAAAAGTGCTGAATGACTTTGCTAAGTCTAACGACAAGTTCGTAATCAAGGCAGGCGCCATGCCAAATCAGGTAATGGACGCCAAAGGCGTTCAAGCCCTGGCATCTATGCCTAGCCGTGAAGAGTTGCTGTCTAAATTGCTCGGTACCATGCAAGCCCCGGTTGCCAAGTTTGTACGCACGCTTAATGAAGTGCCTACAAGCTTTGTCCGTGGCCTGGCAGCGGTTCGCGATCAAAAGCAAGCAGCTTGAACTTAGCTGAAACTAAAGCTCAACATTACATTATCAGGAGTATTACAAATGGCATTATCTAAAGCAGAAATTCTTGATGCAGTAGCATCAATGACCGTACTGGACCTGTCTGAACTGATCAAGGACATGGAAGAGAAGTTTGGTGTATCAGCCGCCGCAGTTGCAGCCGCACCAGTAGCAGGCGCAGCTGCTCCGGCCGCCGCCGCCGAAGAGAAGACCGAGTTCGACGTTATCTTGAACGCCGCTGGCGACAACAAGGTTAACGTGATCAAGGCTGTTCGCGAACTGACCGCACTCGGCTTGAAAGAAGCTAAGGATCTGGTTGATAGCGCTCCTAAGGCTATCAAAGAAGGCGTATCCAAGGCTGATGCTGATGCGGCACTGAAGAAGCTGATCGAAGCTGGCGCGACTGGCGAAATCAAGTAACAAGTAGTACGCGTAAAACAGGCTGACGGGCAACCGTCAGCCTTCACCTTTTTAAAGAAGATAGAAGACAGGGTCCTGCAAAGCTCCCTGTCTTCTGCCCTCTACCCCCCCCAGGAGATGCTATGAGCTATTCCTTTACCGAAAAAAAACGCATTCGTAAGAGTTTCGCCAAGCGCGAGAGCGTGCAAGAAGTACCATACTTGCTCGCCATGCAATTGGAATCTTACGCTGCATTCTTGCAAGCTGATGTTGTTGCTGAAAAGCGTCTGGACGCTGGCCTGCAAGCCACATTTGGCTCTATTTTCCCAATTGTCAGCCACTCTGGCAATGCCCGTCTGGATTATGTCAGTTATAACTTAGGCCAAGAGCCGTTTGACGTTAAAGAATGTCAACAACGCGGCTTGACCTATGCGGCCCCGCTGCGTGTCAGGGTGCGCCTGACCATTATGGATAAAGAGGCGTCCAAACCTACCGTGAAGGAAGTAAAAGAGCAGGAAGTTTACATGGGCGAATTGCCGCTCATGACTGAAAACGGCTCATTCGTAATTAATGGTACCGAACGTGTGATTGTTTCCCAGTTGCACCGTAGCCCGGGCGTGTTCTTTGAACATGACCGCGGTAAAACCCATAGCTCCGGCAAGCTGCTGTTCTCGGCACGAATTATTCCTTACCGTGGCTCCTGGCTCGACTTTGAGTTTGACCCCAAGGACTACCTGTATTTCCGCGTTGACCGTCGCCGCAAGATGCCAGTCACGATTCTGCTCAAGGCGCTGGGCTACACGCCAGAGCAAATTCTGGAAACCTTCTATGATTTTGATACTTTCCACATCGGCAAAAAAGGTGTGCAGTTCGAATTGATGCCTGAACGCCTGCGTGGTGAAGTAGCCAAGTTTGATATCGTCGGTAAAGACGGTGAAGTGGTTGTGGCTAAAGATAAGCGCGTTACCGTTAAGCACATTCGCGACATGGAAAAAGCTGGCATCAGCAAGATTGCTGTGCCAGAAGAATTCATGCTGGGCCGTGCCCTGACTAGCACTATTGTCGATAAGGAAACCGGTGAAGTCGTGGCCAATGCCAACGATGAAATAACCGAAACCTTGCTGGAAAAACTGCGTGAAGCTAACGTAACTAAAATCAACACGCTGTATGCCAATGACCTGGATCATGGCGATTATATTTCGCAGACCTTGCGCATTGACGAAATCCCTGATCAATACAGTGCCCGCGTTGCGATTTACCGCATGATGCGTCCTGGCGAACCGCCAACTGAAGATGCTGTTCAGGCGCTATTTGAAGGCCTGTTTTTCAATCCGGACCGTTATGATTTGTCTACGGTTGGCCGTATGAAATTCAACCGTCGCGCGTACCCGGAAAAAATTGAAGAGCGCATTGCCACATGGTTACGTCGCTTCTATGAGAAAGTGGGCCCGCAAGGCGCTGAAGGCGCCAGTACGCTGTCCAATGAAGATATCCTGGCCGTAGTCGGCGTGTTGCTTGAACTGCGCAATGGTCGCGGCGAAATTGATGATATCGATCACTTGGGCAATCGTCGTATCCGTTCTGTTGGTGAATTGGCCGAGAACCAGTTCCGCGCAGGCCTGGTGCGTGTCGAACGCGCTGTTAAAGAGCGTTTGAGCCAGGCTGAATCTGACAACCTGATGCCGCATGATTTGATTAATGCCAAGCCAGTATCCAGCGCAATCCGCGAGTTTTTCGGTTCTTCGCAATTGTCGCAGTTTATGGATCAAACCAATCCGCTGTCAGAAATCACCCACAAGCGCCGCGTTTCCGCACTGGGACCAGGCGGCTTGACGCGTGAACGTGCTGGTTTTGAAGTGCGTGACGTGCATCCTACGCACTACGGCCGAGTGTGCCCGATTGAAACACCAGAAGGCCCGAACATTGGTCTGATCAACTCCCTGGCCTTATTCTCGCGTACCAACAAGTACGGCTTCCTCGAAACGCCTTATCGCAAGATTGAAGGTGACAAGGTTTCGGACCAGATCGATTTCCTGTCTGCGATTGAAGAAAGCCAATACATGATTGCCCAGGCTAACAGTGAGCTGGATAAGAATGGCAAGTTTGTCGATAACTTGGTTTCTGCGCGTTACCACAACGAATTCACGATGGCACAGCCTGATCGCGTACAGTACATGGACGTAGCACCATCACAGATTGTGTCTGTTGCCGCCTCGCTGATACCGTTCCTGGAACACGATGACGCCAACCGCGCATTGATGGGCGCCAACATGCAACGCCAGGCTGTGCCTTGCTTGCGTGCTGAAAAGGCTATAGTCGGTACCGGTATCGAGCGCACCGTGGCTGTTGACTCTGGCACCACCGTACAAGCGCGTCGTGGCGGTATCGTCGATTACGTAGACTCTGGTCGCATCGTGGTGCGTGTGCATGATGCGGAAGCTGCCGCCGGTGAAGTCGGTGTGGACATCTATAACCTGACCAAGTACACCCGTTCCAACCAGAACACCAACATCAACCAGCGTCCGCTGGTGAACATCGGTGATGTGCTGGCACGCGGCGACGTGATCGCCGACGGCGCTTCTACCGACATGGGTGAATTGGCCCTGGGCCAGAACATGCTCGTGGCGTTTATGCCATGGAACGGCTACAACTACGAAGACTCGATTTTGATCTCCGAGCGCGTGGTGGCCGAAGATCGCTACACCTCGATTCACATTGAAGAGTTGTCTGTGGTGGCGCGCGATACCAAGCTTGGTGCCGAAGAAATTACGCGTGATATCTCCAACCTCTCCGAGCGTATGCTGGGCCGTCTGGATGAATCAGGCATTATTTACATCGGTGCTGAAGTTGAAGCAGGCGACGTATTGGTGGGCAAGGTGACACCTAAGGGTGAAACTCAGTTAACGCCAGAAGAAAAGCTGCTGCGTGCCATTTTCGGTGAAAAAGCATCTGACGTTAAAGATACCAGCCTGCGTGTGCCATCCGGCATGTCCGGTACCGTGATCGACGTGCAAGTCTTCACGCGTGAGGGCATAGACCGCGATGCGCGCGCACAGCAAATTATCGACGACCAATTGGGACACTACAAACAGGATCTTGCTGACCAGATGCGCATTGTGGAAGACGATGCATTTGGTCGTATTCGCCGTCTGCTGGAAGGTAAAGTGGCTACCGGTGGTCCCAAGAAGCTGAAAAAAGGCGAGACCCTGACGGCACAATATCTGGAAGATATAGGTCGTTACGACTGGTTTGATATTCGCCTGGCCGATGAAGAAGCTGCACGCCAGTTGGAGCAGTTGAAAGACGGCCTGGCGCAAGCGCGCGTCGAGTTTGACAATCGCTTTGAAGAAAAGAAACGCAAACTGACGCAAGGCGACGATTTGCAAGCGGGCGTACAGAAAATGGTCAAGGTTTACCTGGCTGTTAAACGTCGCATTCAGCCTGGCGACAAGATGGCCGGCCGTCACGGTAACAAGGGTGTTATTTCCAAGATCGTGCCGGTAGAAGATATGCCGCACATGGCTGACGGTACGCCTATGGATATCGTATTGAACCCGTTGGGCGTTCCTTCACGGATGAACATCGGACAGATTCTGGAAACCCATTTGGGCTGGGCAGCCAAAGGCCTGGGCATGCGCATTGGTGAAATGCTGCGTAACCAAACCAAGGTGGCCGATGTACGTAAGTTCCTCCACCAGATCTACAACGACAGCAACGGCAAGAAGGAAGACATCAAGTCCCTGGCTGACGCTGAGGTGCTGGAACTGGCTAAGAACCTGGAGCGTGGCGTGCCATTTGCGACGCCCGTGTTTGATGGAGCAACAGAGGCTGACATTAAAGTGATGCTGGATCTGGCTTTCCCGGATGATGATCCACGTACGCAACAACTGCAGTTCGCTGCCGGCAAGACCCAGGTCAAGCTGATTGATGGGCGTACTGGCGAAGCCTTTGAGCGTCCCGTGACCATCGGTTACATGCACGTGCTCAAGCTGCATCACTTGGTTGATGACAAGATGCATGCCCGTTCCACCGGACCTTACTCTCTCGTCACGCAACAACCGCTGGGTGGTAAAGCCCAGTTCGGTGGTCAGCGCTTCGGTGAAATGGAGGTCTGGGCACTGGAAGCTTATGGTGCTTCTTACACCTTGCAGGAAATGCTTACCGTCAAGTCCGACGACGTATCCGGCCGTACCAAGGTCTATGAAAACATCGTCAAGGGCGAGCACAAGATTGACGCTGGCATGCCAGAGTCCTTCAACGTGCTGGTGAAAGAAATTCGCTCGCTCGCTATCGATATTGACCTGGATCGTAATTAAGGAGAACCCGCGTGAAAGCTCTATTAGACTTATTTAAGCAGGTAACACAGGAAGAAGAATTTGATGCAATCAAGATTGCATTGGCTTCTCCTGAAAAAATTCGCTCCTGGTCCTATGGTGAAGTAAAAAAGCCAGAAACCATTAACTATCGTACGTTCAAGCCTGAACGTGACGGCTTGTTCTGCTCCAAGATTTTCGGGCCGATCAAGGACTACGAATGTCTGTGCGGCAAATACAAGCGCCTCAAGCATCGCGGTGTCATCTGCGAGAAGTGCGGCGTTGAAGTCACGCTGTCCAAGGTACGCCGCGAACGTATGGCGCACATTGAACTGGCCAGCCCGGTCGCACACATCTGGTTCCTCAAAAGCCTGCCCAGCCGTTTAGGCATGGTGCTGGATATCGCATTGCGTGATATCGAACGCGTGCTTTATTTCGAAGCCTATATCGTTATTGATCCAGGCATGACCCCGCTTATCCGCGGTCAATTGCTGACGGAAGATGACTACCTGGCCAAGGTGGAAGAATACGGCGACGAATTCAGTGCTGTGATGGGTGCTGAGGCTGTGCGTGAATTACTGCGCACGATGGATATTTACAATGAGATCGACAAGCTGCGTCGCGACCTGACTGAAACCGGCTCAGAAGCCAAGATCAAGAAGATCGCCAAACGCCTCAAAGTGCTCGAAGCATTTCAAAAGTCTGGCATCAAGCCGGAATGGATGATTCTGGAAGTGCTGCCGGTGCTGCCACCAGAGCTGCGCCCATTAGTGCCGCTGGATGGCGGCCGCTTTGCGACTTCCGACCTGAACGATCTGTATCGTCGCGTCATTAACCGCAACAACCGTTTGAAGCGCCTGCTGGAGCTTAAGGCGCCAGAAATCATCGTGCGTAACGAAAAGCGTATGCTGCAAGAAGCGGTGGATTCACTGCTCGATAACGGCCGTCGTGGCAAGGTCATGACCGGCGCCAACAAGCGTCCGTTGAAGTCGCTGGCCGACATGATCAAGGGTAAGGGCGGTCGTTTCCGTCAGAACTTGCTCGGTAAGCGCGTCGACTATTCTGGCCGTTCCGTGATTGTGGTTGGTCCTACGCTCAAGCTGCATCAGTGCGGTTTGCCGAAAAAGATGGCGCTTGAGTTGTTCAAGCCGTTCATCTTCCACAAGCTGGAAGTATTGGGTCTGGCAACTACGATCAAGGCGGCAAAGAAGAAGGTTGAAGAGGAAGGACCAGAAGTCTGGGACATCCTGGAAGACGTGATTCGCGAACATCCGGTATTGCTGAACCGAGCACCTACCTTGCACCGCCTGGGTATTCAGGCGTTTGAGCCGGTACTGATTGAAGGCAAAGCCATTCAATTGCATCCGCTGGTTTGCGCCGCGTTCAACGCCGACTTTGACGGTGACCAAATGGCTGTGCACGTCCCATTGTCGCTGGAAGCGCAGATGGAAGCACGCACGCTGATGCTGGCATCCAATAACGTGCTGTCGCCCGCAAACGGCGAACCGATTATTGTGCCATCGCAGGATATCGTCTTGGGTCTGTACTACATGACACGCGAGAAGGTTGCTGCACGTGGTGAAGGCATGCGCTTTGCCGATGTGGCAGAAGTGCAACGTGTGTATGCAGGCGGCTTGATCGACCTGCACGCACGTATCACGGTACGTATTAAAGAATACGACGTAGACATCGACGGTGAAAAACGCGAGAAGATTACGCGTTATGAAACTACAGTTGGCCGTGCACTGCTGTCTGAAATCCTGCCTGCGGGCCTGCCATTCAGTTTGATAGACAAGGCGCTGAAGAAAAAAGAAATTTCCAAGCTGATCAACGCCGGTTTCCGCAAGGTCGGTATCCGCGAAACGGTGATTCTTGCCGATAAGCTCATGTACATGGGGTATACCTACGCAACGCGTGCCGGTATCTCGATCAGCATCAACGATATGTTAGTGCCGCCAGAGAAGGGCCAGCTGATTGCTTCCGCCGAAGCTGAAGTCAAGGAAATCGAAGACCAGTATGTATCCGGTCTCGTGACCCAGGGCGAGCGCTATAACAAGGTGGTCGACATCTGGGGTCGTGCCGGTGATAAAGTTGCTGACGCCATGATGAAGCAATTGCGCGAAGAGCCCGTGCTCGATGCCAATGGCGAACAGGCCAAGGACGCGGCTGGCAAACTGCTCAAGCAGGAGTCATTCAACGCCATTTACATGATGGCCGATTCCGGCGCCCGCGGTTCTGCTGCCCAGGTGCGTCAATTGGCTGGTATGCGTGGCCTGATGGCGAAGCCGGATGGTTCGATCATTGAAACACCGATTACCGCAAACTTCCGCGATGGCCTGAATGTGTTGCAATACTTTATTTCAACTCACGGCGCACGTAAGGGCTTGGCCGATACCGCCTTGAAGACCGCTAACTCCGGCTACCTGACACGTCGTCTGGTCGACGTAACGCAAGACTTGGTAGTTACCGAGCATGATTGCGGCACTGTTGAAGGTCTGGTAACCAAGGCGCTGGTCAAGGGTGGCGAAGTGATAGAGCCATTGCATGATCGTATTCTGGGTCGTGTAACTGCTATCGACCTTGTGAATCCTGAATCTCAGGAAGTGGTCTACCCGGCCGGTACTTTGTTGACCGAAGACGAAGTCGAGCATATTGATGCCTTGGGTATTGATGAAGTCAAGGTGCGCACTGCCCTGACATGCGATACGCGCTATGGCATTTGTGCCAAGTGCTATGGTCGCGATCTGGGGCGTGGCAAACTCATTAACATGGGTGAAGCGGTCGGTGTGATTGCGGCGCAATCCATTGGTGAGCCTGGTACCCAGTTGACCATGCGTACCTTCCACATCGGTGGTGCAGTATCGCGTGCAGCTTCTGTGAGCCAGGTTGAAAGCAAATCCAATGGTGTGGTGCGCTTTACCTCCACCATGCGTTATGTAACCAATGCGCGCGGCGAACAAGTTGTGATTTCACGCAATGGCGAAGCCATGATTCAAGATGAAAACGGCCGTGAACGTGAGCGTCATAAAGTGCCTTACGGCGCTACTTTGCAAGCACTGGATGGCACGCAGGTTAAGGCTGGCCAGGCACTGGCAACCTGGGATCCGCACACCCGTCCGATCATTACTGAATACGCTGGCCGTGTGAAGTTTGAAAACGTGGAAGAGGGCATCACCGTTGCCAAGCAGATTGATGAAGTGACCGGCTTGTCATCGCTGGTGGTTATTGATCCTAAGCAGCGTGCCGGCCAGTCCAAGGGCCTGCGTCCGCAAGTTAAATTGCTGGATGCCAATGGCGTCGAAGTGAAGATTGCTGGTGGCGAAATGCCAGTCAATATCACCTTCCAGCTCGGTTGTATCATTACCGTGAAGGATGGTCAGGAAGTGGGCGTGGGTGAAGTGCTGGCACGTATCCCGCAGGAATCTTCCAAGACGCGTGATATTACCGGCGGTCTGCCACGTGTGGCTGAGCTGTTTGAAGCGCGTTCACCGAAAGATGCCGGCTTGCTGGCTGAAGTTACCGGCACCGTTTCTTTCGGTAAGGATACCAAGGGTAAACAGCGTCTGGTCTTTACCGATCTTGACGGGGTAACCCATGAGTACCTGATCCCTAAGGACAAGCACGTTACCGCGCACGATGGACAGGTTGTGACTAAGGGCGAAAGCATTGTTGACGGCCCGGCAGATCCGCAGGACATACTGCGCCTGCAAGGCCGTGAAGCACTGGCACGTTACATCATCGACGAAGTGCAAGATGTGTACCGCCTGCAAGGCGTAAAGATCAACGACAAGCACATTGAAGTGATCGTGCGTCAGATGTTGCGTCGTGTACGTATTTCGGATGCGGGTGAGACCAATTTCATCATGGGCGAGCAAGTTGAGCGTGCTGATGTGTTGGCAGCAAACGAACGCGTAGTGGCTGAAGACAAACGCCCGGCTAGCTACGAGTATGTGCTGCTCGGTATTACCAAGGCTTCGCTGTCCACGGATTCGTTCATCTCTGCTGCGTCCTTCCAGGAAACTACACGCGTCCTCACTGAGGCTGCGATCCTGGGCAAACGCGACGAATTGCGCGGACTGAAGGAAAACGTGATTGTCGGTCGTTTGATTCCTGCGGGAACCGGTCTGGCTTATCACGAAACGCGTAGGCGTCAGGCTGCCGGTATAGACGCTGCTCCGGCGGTGATCGAAGATGCAACGGCAGTCCAGCCAGAAGAAACGGCGGGTAATGCCGAAGTTGCTTGACAATACATGTCTTGACATTAAATGCAACGCTAAATAAAATGCTATGTTTTCCGGGATGGCGAGTTTCGCCGTCCCGTAATTTTTAGGGACTACAGGTTATGCCAACCATCAATCAATTAGTGCGCAAGCCGCGCCAAAAAGTGGTTACCAAGAGCAAGGTGCCAGCGCTGGAAAGTTGCCCGCAAAAACGCGGTGTATGTACTCGTGTTTACACCACGACACCAAAGAAGCCTAACTCCGCATTGCGTAAGGTTGCCAAAGTGCGCCTGACCAATGGTTACGAAGTCATTAGCTATATCGGCGGTGAAGGCCACAACCTGCAGGAGCACTCTGTTGTGCTGCTGCGTGGTGGTCGTGTAAAGGATTTGCCAGGTGTGCGTTACCACATGGTGCGCGGTAGCCTGGATACTGCTGGCGTTAAAGATCGTAAGCAGTCCCGCTCCAAGTACGGCGCTAAGCGCCCTAAAGCCGCTTAATCGGCTATTCGTTAAGATCAAGGAATCGAGAAAGCCATGCCAAGACGTAGAGAAGTCCCCAAACGTAACATCCTTCCTGACCCAAAGTTCGGTAGCCAAGAGGTTTCCAAGTTCGTCAATGTGCTCATGACTGGCGGTAAGAAGTCAGTGGCTGAGCGCATTCTTTATGGTGCGTTCGATCAAATTACCACCAAGAGTGGCAAGAATGCGCTGGAAGTGTTTACGCTGGCGATCACCAATCTGCGTCCTGTGGTTGAAGTTAAGAGCCGCCGTGTAGGTGGTGCTAACTACCAAGTGCCGGTTGAGGTACGTCCTACCCGACGTAGCGCGCTGGCAATGCGTTGGTTGCGAGATGCAGCGCGCAAGCGTGGCGAAAAGTCCATGGGCCTGCGTTTGGCTGCCGAGTTGGTTGAAGCTTCCGAAGGACGTGGCTCTGCCATGAAGAAGCGTGAAGAAGTGCACCGTATGGCTGAAGCCAACAAGGCCTTCTCGCATTTCCGCTTCTAAATAATTAAGTAATTTAAGTAAAAGGTAATCGCTGTGGCTCGTATAACTCCCATTGAACGCTACCGTAATATCGGTATTAGTGCGCACATTGACGCTGGTAAGACAACGACAACTGAACGTATCCTTTTTTACACCGGCGTAAACCATAAAATCGGTGAAGTGCATGATGGTGCGGCCACCATGGACTGGATGGAGCAAGAGCAAGAGCGCGGCATTACCATTACTTCTGCAGCTACCACCTGTTTCTGGAAAGGCATGGCTGCCCAGTTTCCACAGCACCGTGTCAATATTATTGATACCCCGGGCCACGTAGACTTCACGATTGAAGTTGAGCGTTCCATGCGCGTGTTGGATGGTGCTTGCATGGTGTACTGTGCAGTTGGCGGTGTGCAGCCGCAATCTGAGACCGTATGGCGTCAGGCCAACAAGTACAAAGTGCCACGTCTGGCCTTCGTGAATAAGATGGACCGTGCCGGCGCGAATTTCTTTAAGGTCTATGACCAGATGCGCCTGCGTCTCAAGGCTAACCCGATTCCTCTGCAGGTGCCGATTGGTGCTGAAGATAAGTTTGAGGGTGTGGTTGACTTGGTCAAGATGAAGGCCATTTACTGGGATGAAGCTAGTCAAGGTATGAAGTTTGACTACCGCGATATCCCTGCTGATCTGGTAGATACCTGTAACGAGTGGCGCGAAAAAATGGTGGAAGCTGCTGCTGAAGCCAATGAAGAGCTCATGAACAGATACCTCGAAGATGGTGATTTGTCAGAAGAAGACATCAAGAAGGGTCTGCGTCTACGTACCATTGCCTTCGAAATCGTGCCTATGCTGTGTGGCTCTGCGTTCAAGAACAAGGGCGTGCAGGCCATGTTGGATGCCGTGATCGAGTACATGCCAGCCCCAACCGACGTTCCGCCTGTTAGGGGCGAAGGCGACAAGGGCCAGGAAGTATTCCGTAAGGCTGATGATAAAGAGCCGTTCTCCGCCTTGGCATTCAAAATCATGACTGATCCGTTTGTCGGTCAATTGATTTTCTTCCGGGTTTATTCTGGTGTCATTAAGTCTGGTGACACCATCTATAACCCAATCAAGGGTAAGAAGGAGCGTCTGGGCCGTATTCTGCAAATGCATGCTAACCAGCGTGAGGAAATTAAAGAGGTGTTTGCCGGCGACATTGCTGCTGCAGTTGGCTTGAAAGAAGCCACTACTGGGGACACGCTTTGCGATTTGAATAATGAAGTTATTCTGGAGCGCATGATATTCCCTGAGCCGGTTATTCACGTAGCTGTGGAGCCAAAGACCAAGGCTGACCAAGAGAAGATGGGTGTTGCCCTGAACCGTTTGGCTCAAGAAGATCCATCATTCCGCGTGCGTACTGATGAGGAAACCAACCAGACTATTATTTCCGGTATGGGCGAGTTACACCTGGAAATTCTGGTGGATCGCATGCGCCGTGAATTTGGCGTGGAAGCCAACGTTGGCGCGCCACAGGTGGCTTATCGCGAAGCGATCAAGAAGAAGGTTGAAGTCGAAGGCAAGTTTGTTAAGCAGTCGGGCGGCAAGGGTCAGTATGGTCATGTGTGGATGATCATGGAGCCTAACGAGCCAGGCAAGGGCTTTGAATTCATTGACCAGATCAAAGGTGGTACTGTGCCGCGTGAATTCATCCCTGCGGTAGAGAAGGGTTTGCGGGAAACCATTCCTAGCGGCATCTTGGCGGGCTTCCCTGTCGTTGATGTGAAGGTCACGCTATTCGATGGTTCCTACCATGATGTGGACTCTAACGAAAACGCATTTAAAATGGCCGCTTCCATTGGTTTCAAGGACGGTATGCGTAAGGCGGATCCTGTGCTGCTTGAGCCTATGATGTCGGTTGAAGTGGAGACGCCAGAAGACTACATGGGCGATGTGATGGGTGACTTGTCCTCGCGCCGCGGCATGATTCAAGGTATGGAAGACAATGCGAGTGGCAAGGTGATCCGCGCTGAAGTGCCATTGGCTGAAATGTTTGGTTATGCCACAGTAGTGCGTTCCTTGTCACAAGGCCGCGCTAGCTACAGCATGGAATTCAAGCATTACTCCGAAGCGCCAAGAAACGTGGCAGATGCCATTATCAACAAGAAATAATTGAATATTTAGATTACAAGAGGAAGACAATCATGGCAAAAGGCAAATTTGAGCGGACGAAGCCGCACGTTAACGTAGGCACGATTG
>JBDTOX010000182.1:0-33444 GCA_039933015.1 Methylophilaceae bacterium | reverse complement strand
GGAAGCACTGAGAAGTGATTTGGGGAAAGTCCGCACAGGGCGTGCGCATGTTGGCCTGTTGGATCATGTGATGGTGGAGTACTATGGTTCCATGGTTGCGGTTAACCAGGTTGCTAATGTAAACCTTGGCGATGCCCGCACCATCAACGTGCAGCCGTACGAAAAAAACATGGTTGCCAAGGTGGAGAAAGCCATTCGCGACAGCGATCTGGGCCTAAACCCTGCCACCAATGGCGATGTTATTCGGGTTCCCATGCCTATGCTCACGGAAGAGCGCCGTAAGGAACTGATTAAAGTCGTTAAAACCGAAGGCGAAGATGCCAAAGTGGGGGTACGCAATGTACGTCGTGACGCGAATGACGCGCTGAAGAAGCTGATTAAAGACAAAGAAATCAGTGAGGATGATGAACGTCGTGCCCAAGACGAAATTCAAAAGCTCACCGATAAATATGTCGCCGAAATCGATAAAATGCTACAAGTGAAAGAAGCCGAGCTGATGGCGGTTTAAGGCTACAGCTTTGCTGAAAATTTCTTTCATTTATTCATCTGGAGCATGGATTGGCCCTTTTTACTAGCTCCACCAAGTCCATTCCGAATGCTAGCAACATCCCGCGCCACATAGCTATCATCATGGATGGCAATGGGCGCTGGGCAAAAAAACGCTTTCTACCAAGAATTGCCGGCCATAAGCGTGGTGTAGAAGTTGTGCGTGCTATGGTTAAACAATGTGCAAGTCTGGGCGTTGAATATCTCACTATTTTTGCTTTTAGTAGTGAAAACTGGCGCCGCCCACCAGAAGAGGTCAGCTTTCTGATGGGGCTGTTCATGGATGCGCTCAGGCAAGAGGTAAGCAAACTTAATCAAAATAATATTCGTTTGATCATGATAGGCGACCGATCACGTTTTGATGCCGCTTTATGTGCCCGGATTGAAGCTGCGGAAAGACTCACACAGGCTAATACCGGCCTCACCTTAACCATCGCTGCCAATTACGGCGGCCGCTGGGATTTACTGCAAGCCATGAATCGCATGCAACAAGCTCAACCTGAGCTTGCCGGCAAGTTTGAGGAGCAGGATATTGCGCCTTATCTCGCCATGCATTACGCTCCTGAGCCTGATTTGTTCATCCGTACAGGCGGTGAGCAGCGCATTAGTAATTTCCTGCTGTGGCAATTGGCCTATAGCGAACTTTATTTTACCGATACCTTATGGCCAGACTTCAACCATGCCGCTTTTAATCTTGCCATTCAGTCCTATCAACAGCGCGAACGCCGTTTTGGCCGCACCAGTGAACAATTAACGAGTAACCAGCATGCTTAAAACGCGCTTCCTGACGGCCATCGTACTTGTTCCTATTTTCCTTGCGGCCTTGTTTCTGCTGCCGGACATTTATTGGTCTTTGCTCATGCTCACGGCAATATCAGTAGGTATTTGGGAATGGGCGGGGATGGCCAAATTCACATCCAGTCAAAGCATATTCTATTTGCTGGCCACTCTCGTTACGGGCTTGGCACTGGCTTTCGGCTCCAGTGTCGAGATGGCTTATTTTCAGCAAAAAGGCATGTTCTGGGGCATTCTTGCGGCGACTTTGTTCTGGCTGTTGCTGGCACCTATCTGGCTGATTTCACGTTTCCATATCAAGAATGTCGTGCTGATGGCCATCGCTGGCTGGCTGGTAATATTGCCTATGTGGTTAGCTTTAATCAGTTTGCGCCGAATTAGCCCATGGCTCTTGCTCGGCGTTATTGTTGCAGTCTGGATCGCCGATATTGCAGCTTATTTTGTGGGTAAACGCTTTGGCAAGCGCAAGCTTGCTGCCTTGATCAGCCCTGGGAAGACCTGGGAAGGTGTCTGGGGCGCGTGGCTGGCGGTGAGTGTTTATGGGCTGGCCTTATGCCTGGTATTCGAGCTTGATTATTGGTTGATTCTCGGTCTGTGGGGCGTCACGGTAGTGAGTATTATGGGCGATCTGCTGGAGTCTCTTATCAAACGACATGCCGGTGTAAAGGATAGCGGTAACCTGCTTCCCGGCCATGGTGGCGTGCTTGACCGGATTGATGGCCTTACTTCCAGCTTACCCTTGGCGGCTTTCTTTATTTATTTTCCACTGTATTACACAGCCTGGTTTCATTATGTTTAGTTTTTCGCATGCTTAAGCGCCAGAACGTCACCATCCTTGGCGCTACCGGCACCATTGGCCTGCATACCCTGGATGTAGTTGCACGGCACCCCGAGCGTTTTCGTGCTTATGCACTCACTGCACACTCCAGTATTGATGCCTTGTTTGAGCTATGCAAGAAGTTCGAACCTGTTTATGCCGTAATGCTGGATGCTGATGCGGCAGAAGCGTTAAGGCTAAAGCTGCTAAAGGCTGGTAGTGCTACTGAAGTTCTGTGTGGGATGGCTGCGCTGGAAAAGGTGGCCTCGCATCCGGAGGTTGATGCCGTAATGGCGGCAATTGTAGGTGCTGCTGGTCTGAAGCCGGCCATGGCTGCGGCTCAGGCTGGCAAGCGTATTTTGCTGGCAAATAAAGAAACTTTGGTAATGTCAGGCAGTCTGTTCATGCAGGCGGTTGAGCAGGGCGGTGCCAGCCTATTGCCGATTGATAGCGAACACAATGCCATTTTCCAGGTGATGCCGTCACGGAAATTTGCCAGCCTGGCAGACGGGGGTGTTAAACGGATTCTGCTGACGGCTTCGGGAGGCCCATTCCGTACGGCAAGCGAAGCTGAGTTGCAGGCAGTAACCCTGCAACAAGCGCTCAATCATCCTAATTGGGTTATGGGACCAAAAATTACTATTGATTCCGCAAGCTTGATGAATAAGGGCCTGGAAGTCATCGAGGCGCACTGGTTGTTTAACGCCACGCCAGAACAGATTGATGTCGTTGTGCATCCTCAAAGTGTGATTCATTCCATGGTTGAATATGTCGACGGCTCGGTGCTGGCGCAATTGGGTAATCCTGATATGCGCACGCCGATTGCCTATGCTCTGGGTTTTCCGGATCGGCTGGAAAGCGGTGTCAGCGCACTGGATTTATTCAAAATAGCCCGGCTGGATTTTGAAGCTCCTGACGTAACGCGCTTTCCTTGTCTAAGGCTGGCATTTGAGGCTTTAAAATGCGGGGGCACCGCACCGGCAGTACTCAATGCGGCAAATGAGATTGGCGTTGATGCGTTTCTTAAGCAAAAAATTAGCTTTATGGATATTCCGCGCATGATTGAATCAGTATTAGCTAACGCCAATATAGAATCGGCTGACACGCTGGAGCAGGTTGTTTCCGCGGATGTGGCCGCCCGTGCGGCGGCTGTTGAATGGATGCAGTCAAACTGATGTTTACCTTGGGTGCGTTTATCGTTACCTTGGGCGTGCTCATAGCGGTGCATGAGTACGGCCATTTTCAGGTGGCTCGCTGGTGCGGTGTGAAAGTATTACGCTTTTCTCTGGGCTTTGGTAAGCCACTATTCAGCAAACGTTTTGGTAAAGATCAAACCGAATTTGTAGTGGCCGCGTTTCCTTTGGGAGGTTACGTCAAAATGCTGGATGAACGTGAGGCGCCAGCCGACACGCTTGTGGATGAGCACGACTTGCCACGCGCCTTTAATCGCCAATCGGTCTGGAAGCGCATTGCCATAGTATCTGCCGGGCCGATTGCCAATCTGCTATTAGCCATTTTCATCTACTGGATTTTATTCATGCACGGCGTCATGGGCATGAAGCCTATATTGGGCGAGATTGCTGCAGGCACGCCTGCGGCCCATGCCAGCATGAAATCAGGTGAGTTGATTCGGAAGGTGGCGGGCAAGCCGGTTGCCACCTGGCAGGACGTGCGCTGGATTTTGCTGGAGCAATCGCTTAAAGCACCAGTGATCGATATAGAAGCGATTAGTGGTAGCGATGAAGTACATTTGCATCAGTTGGCCGTGGGTAACCTTGGTAAAGATGACTTTGAGCATGATTTGCTGGATAAGCTGGGCTTGAAACCTTATCAGCCCAGTATGCCGTCCAAGGTGGGTGAAATTATTGACGGTAGCCCAGCAATGCAAGCCGGGCTTAAGCCTGGAGATGAGATACTTCAGGTTAATGGAGTCGCTGTAGGGCAATGGGAAGATTTTGTCAGTATTGTGCGCAAAAGCCCTGGGCAGCGCCTGAGTTTAAGAATACAGCGCGCAGGCGCAGAACTTACTTTGCCTATTACGCCTGAGACAACTACAGAAAATGGTCAGCACGTAGGTCGTATTGGCGCTGCCTATAAAATGGATCAGTCAGAGCTCGAAAAATTTCTGGTCGAGATCAAGTATGGGCCAGTTACGGCCTTGTCCAAAGCCACTGCCAAAACCTGGGATACCTCCATACTCAGCCTGAAAATGCTGGGTAATATGCTGACAGGTGCGGCCTCGTGGAAAGGCATAAGCGGCCCAGTGACTATTGCCAGTTATGCTGGTCAAAGCGCGCATATCGGCTGGATGTCGTTCCTCAGCTTTCTGGCGCTGGTTAGCATCAGTCTGGGCGTGCTCAATCTGCTGCCTATCCCTGTGTTGGATGGCGGGCATTTGTTGTATTATACGATTGAAATTTTTAAAGGGAGTCCAGTTTCCGAGCGGGTTATGGAAACTGGTCAACGTATAGGGCTGGCATTGCTGGGTTTGTTAATGGCCTGCGCTTTGTACAACGATTTTACTCGACTTATAACAGGCTGATATTAATGAAGTTAAGGCACATCCCACTGCTGATTCTCGGCATGTATGCATCATCAGCTCTGGCCATGGAGCCATTTGTAGTCAAAGATATCCGTGTTGAAGGCATCCAGCGTACCGAAGCGGGCACTGTGTTCAATTACTTGCCGGTCAAAGTCGGCGAGACCATGGATGACGATAAAGCCACGCAAGCCATTAAATCGCTTTACGGCACCGGCTTTTTCAAGGATGTACGTATTGAGGCTGATGGTGGCGTGCTCGTTGTGCTGGTGCAAGAGCGTGCAGCCATTGCGCAGATTACTTTCAGCGGAAACAAATCTTTTCCCAGCGACAAGATGAAAGAAGGCCTCAAGCAGATTGGCCTGGCTGAAGGGTTGATCTTCGACCGCTCCATGCTGGATAGGGCAGAGCAGGAAATCAAACGTCAATACTTGGCTCAAGGCAAATATGGCGCTACCGTCAAAACGTCGGTCAGCCCACTGGAGCGTAATCGGGTTGCTCTGCGCTTTGATATCGAAGAAGGTGCGATATCCAAAATTCGCAGTATGAATATTGTCGGCAATCAGGCATTTGACCAGAAAACATTGCTGGAAGAATTCAAGCTCACCACGCCGGGCTGGATGACATGGTGGAGTAAAAATGATCAATATTCCAAACAAAAATTAACCGCTGATCTTGAGGCCTTACGCTCGTTCTATATGAACCAAGGTTATCTCGAGTTTAATATTGATTCGACGCAGGTTTCCATTACCCCGGACAAACGCGATATCTATATTACTGTCAACATCACCGAGGGGGAAAAATACACGGTAAGTGACGTTAAATTGGCGGGCGAAACACTGTTGCCTGAAGACGAAGCGCGCAAGCTCATTAGCGTGCAGCCGGGTGAATTCTTTAATCGCCAGAAAATTACTGAATCCACCAAAGCCATTGGAGACCGTCTGGGTAACGATGGCTACGCCTTTTCTAACGTGAATGCTGTACCGGAAGTCGATAAAGAAAAACACACGGTAGCATTTACTTTCTTTATTGACCCAGGCCGCCGCGTTTATGTGCGTCGCATCAATCTGACGGGTAATACCCGAACCCGTGATGAAGTGTTACGCAGGGAAATGCGTCAGCTGGAATCAGCCTGGTACGGCGCAGATAAAATTAGCCGCTCCAAGCAGCGCCTGGAGCGGTTACAGTATTTCTCGGATGTTAATGTGGAAACGCCCGCTGTTCCCGGCACTACAGATCAGGTCGACCTGAATGTCAACGTGACGGAAAAATCCACGGGTAGCGTCATGTTCGGTGCTGGCCTATCCAGCGCGGAAGGCGTGGTCTTTGGTGTAACGGTCAATCAGAACAATTTCCTGGGTACTGGCAATCGAGTCAGTGCACAAGTCAATACCGGCAAGGTGAATACCGTTTATTCGCTATCCTATACCGACCCATATTTTACCCCAGACGGTATTAGCCGCGGCTTTGATGTATATCGCCGTGATGTGGATACCTCTTATCTTAATACTGGCTCCTATGCGAGCTCATCTTATGGCGCTGGCGTTCGCTTCGGCGTACCTTTGAACGAGCGAGATTCGGTCAGCGCTGGTCTTGGTTTCGATTTCACTCAAATTGATTTAAATGCGTCTAGTCCTACACGCTATCAACTATATTGCGGCAATAGCACGGGTTGTGACAACACCAGCCTGGTGCTGAACTTGGGGTGGGCGCACGATACGCGTGATAACGTGTTATTCCCGAATAATGGTGTATTACAAAGGGCTACTGTAGAAGTTGGCTTGCCAGGACTGGACCTGGAATACTATAAGCTGGACTATAAACATACCTGGTATAAGGAACTCACCAAGAATATTACTTTCAGCTTGAATGGTGAAGCTGGCTATGGTGACACCTATGGTAATAAAGACTTCCCCTTCTTTAAGAATTTTTATACTGGTGGCGTGAACTCAGTACGTGGTTTTCAAACCAGTGCTATTGGTCCACGCGATACTGATCTAGTGAATGGACAAACTTTCGCGGTTGGCGGCACCAAGCTGCTGCTCGGTAATGCTGAGCTCTACTTCCCCATTCCCGGAATGAAGGATTCTAAACAATTACGCCTTAGTGCTTTTGTTGATGCAGGTACTGTTTTTGCCAATAATGAATCAATCGATCTTGGGCAGTTACGCTATTCTACGGGCCTTGGTGTAAGCTGGTATTCGCCATTTGGTCCAATTAAACTGGTTGCGGCAAAAGCATTGAATGCCAAGTCCGGTGACAAAACACAAATCCTGCAATTCCAGTTTGGGGCACAATTCTAGGTTTGAAAGCCTGGTGTTTAGATATATTTGATATGTATATTAGGAGAAATCAATTGAATAAGCTGTTGAAGAGTCTGTTGGCGGCAAGTGTCTTTGCCTTGGCCATGAATGCGAGTGCGGCGGAGCTAAAAGTAGGGTATGTCCAGGTAGATAAAATCTTGCAGGAAGCTCCGCAAACAGCGGAAAGCGGTAAAAAGCTAGAGAAGGAATTTAGCCCAAGAACACAGGAGCTGGAACGTCTGCAAAAACAGATCAAGGATATGGAATCCTCTTTGGATAAGGATAGCCTGACTATGTCAGAGAATGACCGCCGCAATAAAGAGCGCGATGCTTCCAATCTTAAAATCGAGTTCCAGCGTAAGCAACGTGAATTGCGTGAAGACGTCAATCTGCGCAAGAATGAAGAGCTGGGCTCCTTGCAGGACAGGATCAACAAGGCTGTAACCACGGTCTCCGAAGCGGAGGGTTATGATTTGGTTGTTTATGGCGGCGTGGCTTATGCCAGTAAAAAAGTCGACATCACTGACAAGGTGTTGAAATCACTGGGTAAGAAGTAAGTTAAGAAACAAGCATATTCAAGTATATTCAAGATTAAGCGATCTTTAGCGGATGAGTGCGCATTATTCCTTACGGGAGATCGTATCCATACTAGGAGGAGAGTTGGTTGGTGCGGATAATGTCATCATTACGCGCGTGGCCTCTCTCTCTAGTGCGCAACCCGGCCAAATCAGCTTTCTGACGGACTCCAAATATCGTTATTTGTTAGCCACGACGCAAGCCAGCGCGATTATTTTAAGTAATAAAAATCGTGGTATTACTGACCTGCCCCACATAGTCACGGAAAATCCTTACGCCTATTTTGCCAAGGTTTCCGAGTTACTAAACCCTGTGGCACAGTTTGTGAAAGGTATAGACGCGAGCGCGGTCGTGGATGACACTTCTGCGGTACCTTTATCATGTACCGTCGCTGCCAATTGTGTTATCGGACGTCATGTTAAGCTCGGTGAGAATGTGGTGATTGGCCCCGGTTGTGTGATAGGCGATCAGGTCACCATAGGCGATGACACGCGCTTGCAAGCCAATGTCGTGGTTTATCATGACTGCATTATCGGAAAAAACTGCACATTATTTGCGGGCAGTGTGATTGGTGCCGATGGCTTTGGTTATGCTGAAGATGATGGACGTTGGATTAAGATCCCGCAGGTTGGTCGTGTCGTGATTGGAAATGACGTTGATGTAGGGGCAAACACCACCATAGACCGCGGGGCACTGGATGATACCGTGATTGAAGAGGGTGTGAAACTCGATAATCTGATTCAGATTGGCCACAATTGCCGTATCGGTGCGCATACTGTGATCGCGGGATGCGTAGGTATCGCCGGCAGTGCGCGCGTGGGCAAGCATTGCAAGATTGGTGGCGCTGCAATGATACTGGGGCACCTGGAAATTGCGGATGGGGTTACCATTTCGCCCGGCAGCATGATTACGCGTTCTTTAACTAAAGCAGATACTTATACCGCGCTGATGCCATTCCAGTCACATGAAGACTGGCTTAAAACTGCAGCGAATGTGCGACGCCTGGGGAGCTTGGCCGAGCGTGTGAAGCAACTGGAAAATGAACTCAGTGCCTTCAAAGCGCAAACAGGTAAAACGGATAAGCATTAATGGATGGAAATTCAAGGGTGAACACTAAGGAAGAACCATGACAGACAAAGCCATTACGAGCATGGATATCCATGAAATACTGAATCACTTGCCGCATCGCTACCCATTCATGTTGGTAGATCGTGTGCTTTCTCTGGATGTGGGTAAGGAAATTGTGGCCGTCAAAAACGTCAGCATGAATGAACCATTCTTTCCTGGTCATTTCCCTTATCATCCCGTAATGCCTGGTGTGTTGATTGTGGAAGCCATGGCTCAGGCAGCCGCCATCCTATCTTTCAAGACTATGGAAACTAAGCCTAGTGATGATTCGGTCTATTATTTTGCCGGTATAGACAATGCACGCTTCAAAAAGCCGGTTTCTCCAGGCGATCAGCTCATACTCAAGGTGAAAATCGACCGGGTACTGCGTGGCATCTGGAAATACTCAGGCCAGGCCTTGGTTGATGATGTCGTGGTCGCAGAGGCAAACATGATGTGCATACTCAAGGCCATTGATTAGACAAAAGTAATGAGAACATTGCCTTCGAGTGTTTTGCAGCAGTTATTAAATAAGATGACGTCTTACTCATGACCCAACCCAGAATTCACCCTACCGCCATTATTGATCCCAAGGCCGAACTTGATTCCAGCGTGGAAGTTGCTGCCTATTCCGTGATTGGTGCCGATGTGTGTATTGCCAGCGGTACCCGTGTTGGCAGCCACGTAGTGATTAATGGGCCTACCACGATCGGTAAAAATAACCAGATATTCCAGTTTTCATCCCTGGGCGAAGCCCCGCAAGACAAAAAATATAACGGTGAGCCGACAACGCTGGAAATCGGGGACAACAATACCATACGTGAATTTTGTACCTTTAATCGAGGCACAGTGCAGGACAAGGGTGCTACGCGCATCGGCAATGATAACTGGATCATGGCTTATGTGCATATTGCCCATGATTGCCAGATTGGCAACAGTACCATTTTTGCGAATAACTCTTCGCTAGCAGGGCATGTGGATGTACAGGACTACGCTATTCTGGGTGGATTTACCTTGATACATCAATTCTGCAAGATCGGTGCCCATGTCATTACAGCCGTTGGCTCGGTAGTGTTTAAGGATATTCCACCCTATGTGACCGCAGCCGGATATGACGCCAAACCGCATGGCATCAACTCTGAAGGCCTGAAGAGACGAGGGTTTTCACCCGATACCATCCTGCAGATTAAACGCGCTTATAAAGTGCTTTATCGCAATGGTCTAACACTGGAAGAGGCTAAACAACAGCTGGACCAGCAACTGGCCAGTTGTCCCGAGCTGGGCATTTTGCTGGAATTTCTCAACGCCTCAACTCGCGGTATCGTTCGCTAATATGCCGACGATTGGCATCGTAGCCGGAGAAGCTTCCGGGGACCTGCTTGGCAGTCATCTTATTCGGGCTTTAAAAAAGCACAGACCAGATCTGGAATTTGTCGGTATTGCCGGACCCAAGATGATAGGCGAGGGGGCAAAATCCCTGTTTCCCATGGAGCGTTTGTCTGTCCGCGGCTATATTGAAGTACTACGGCATTTGCCGGGGCTGTTGAAAATACGCAGGCAGCTGCTACGGTTTTTCCTGCAAAATCCGCCCGATATCTTTATCGGCATAGACGCGCCTGATTTTAATTTTGGCCTTGAGCGCAGTCTCAAGCGCAAAGGCATACGCACGGTACATTATGTCAGCCCGTCGATATGGGCCTGGCGCAAGGGCCGCATGGGCAAGATCCGGCGTGCGGTTTCGCATATGCTGGCACTGTTTCCGTTTGAGCCGGCATTGTATGAGCAGGCCGGGGTGCCGGTGACCTATGTTGGCCATCCCTTGGCAGACATATTACCCATGCATCCGGATATGCAGGCAGCACGGGAGAATCTCAAACTCAAGCCGGGCAATTTGATTGTCGCCATGCTGCCGGGCAGCCGCCAGAGCGAAGTACAGCAACTTGCTGCTTTGTATGTAAAAGCAGCAAGGCTGATTACGCAAGAACAACCAGAAATCCAGTTTCTGGTGCCTTTAATCACACGCGAAACGCGTGTGATTTTCGAGCGGGCCATATATGACGAGCAGGCGGTTCATGAAAATCCGGAAGCAGCACTACCTATACAAATCCTGTTTGGTCATTCGCATCTAGCGATGGAAGCCGCTGATGCAGTTATTGTGGCATCTGGCACTGCTACACTGGAAGCCGCACTGATCAAGCGGCCTATGGTGATCACCTACCGTATGCCGGCTTTAAGCTGGCAATTGCTTAAGCGCATGAATTACCTGCCCTATGTCGGATTGCCTAATATCTTGGCGGGAAGATTTGTGGTGCCAGAACTGTTACAGCATGACGCTACGCCAGAAAAACTGGCTGCAGCCACGCTCAAGCTGATAAGTAATCGCGCAATGATGGATGAGATACGTGCGGAATTTATGCGTATACACGAAAGCCTGCAGCAGAATACTGAAGAGAAGGCAGCACAGGCAATTCTGGCCTATCTTTAAAAATGTCAGGGATAGTATTAGTCTGTGGTGTTGATGAAGCCGGGCGCGGGCCGCTAGCGGGGGCTGTCTATGCGGCTGCGGTGATACTCGATCCACAATGTCCCATTGAGGGCTTGGCAGATTCAAAGACCCTTTCTGAAAAAAAACGTAAGAGCCTCACCATCCAGATTAAAGAACATGCACTGGCATGGGCGATTGCGAGTAGCAGTGTGGAGGAGATTGATCAGATCAATATTCTGCAGGCAAGCCTGCTAGCAATGAAACGTGCCATTGAAGGATTAAATATAGTGCCGCAGCGAGTATTGGTCGATGGACTGCATTGCCCAAAAATTACTATCCCGGCACAAGCCATTGTAAAAGGCGATAGCAAAGTAGAGGCGATTGCCGCTGCATCAATACTGGCGAAAACAGCACGTGATGAAGAAATGTACCGCTTGCATGCGCTTTATCCACAATATGACTTTGCCAGGCATAAAGGCTATCCGACAGCCCAGCATTTAGCTCTGCTCTCAGAGCATGGCGTATCCTCGGTGCACAGGCTCAGCTATGGCCCAGTAAGGAAACTACAGCGCCTGGATTAAACCAGCATCGTCCGTTTTCTCTAATCGTTGATGGCGGTGACTTCCAGGATCAAGCCAGACCGGGCCATCACCCGAACCCGCTGGCCGCGCCGCAATGGCTTTACAGACCGTACCCGCCATTGCTCGCCATGGATGCGTGCCCAGCCCTCGGTCTCTATATCTTCCAGCATCTCGCCCATGCTGCCAATCAGATATGCCTCGCCACTCACTACCGGGCGCTGCCGCGCTCGCAGTGCCATGTGACCTATAACAGCAATTATCAGGGCGCTGGTTGCCGCAATCAGCAGAATAAGCGGTAGCGGGACACCAAAAGCGGGCAAGTCGGTATCAATTAAGATGATGGCACCGATCACAAAGGCTACAATGCCACCTACTCCGAGGATGCCGAAGCTGGCCAGGTAAGCCTCTGCCACCATCAGACCGACACCCAGAACAATCAGCGCCAGACCGGCATAATTCACTGGCAGCAGTTGGAGTCCGTATAAAGCCAGCAGCAGGCAGATGGCGCCTATAATTCCAGGGCCGCCGAGGCCTGGGTTGCTGAATTCAAAAAACAGGCCATAGATACCGACCATCATCAATATGAGCGCCATGCTCGGATTAGTGATAACGGCAAGCAGGCGTGTACGCCAGTCCGGCACATATTCGATGATGGCAGCGCCCGCAGTGGATAAGACGCGTTCTCCTGTGGCTAGCTTGACGGTTTTTCCATTTATTTGCCGGAGCAGGTCAGTCGTATCTGTAGCAACATAGTCGATTACCTTGAGGTCGAGCGCTTCACTGGCGGATAGGCTGACGGCTTCGCGTACCGCGCGTTCAGCCCACTCCACATTGCGCCCGCGCATTTGCGCCAGGCTGCGGATGTATGCGGACGCATCATTTATTTGTTTTCTGGACAACCTGTCCTGGTTGGTTTCGTCAGTCTCTTTAGCCTCTTTGTCCGGCTTGGTGGAGGTCGGCTTTTTTACCTTGCCTGGCTCTGGCGCGCCGCCGATCTGTACGGGCGTGGCCGCGCCAAGATTGGTGCCCGGTGCCATGGCGGCGATATGGCTAGCATAGAGGATATAGGTTCCTGCACTAGCGGCGCGCGCGCCACCGGGTGCAACATAGCTTGCCACAGGCACCGGCGAGGCGACGATAGCCTTGATGATGTCGCGCATGGAGGTATCAAGCCCGCCGGGCGTATCCATTTGCAGCACAACCAGCTGTGCGTTGTCCTTGGCGGCAAGGGCCAACCCGTGGAGGATGTAATCAGAAGTTGCCGGGCCGATTGCGCCGTCAACCCGCAGCACGGTCACGGGCGTTGCCAAAGCTTGGATAGGTCCAGCCAGCGCGACCATTAGCAGAGCGAGTTTTATCAGCCATGTTAATGGGCGTTGACAGGAATGTTGGCACCATGGCCAGCCACACAAAAGCCCAGGACGCTGTTTAACGCCGCGAAATTTACTACAACATCTGGCAGAGATGGACATGATGTTGACCTTGTTCTGCAAGGATACACTTGTACATCATAGCATGATGGATATGAAGCGTTTTTGTCGGGATTAGCTTGGTGCCAGCAGCAAGAATACGCAGGGCTGTTTGTGCAGATCGGGCAGTGCTGCAGAGCGCCAGGCGCTGATGGGCTTGCTGATGATGCTTTCGCTTGCGATGCTGATATTGCAGGCTACGCACAGCCGGGTTGCAGGATGGCATGCGGCCAGTATGGCTTCCAGCATGTGCTGATTGCGATAAGGCGTTTCAATAAAAATCTGCGTCTCGAAATTTTTTTGAGAGTTTTTCTCAATTTCTTTCAGTTTTTGTGCTCGTGCTGTTTTCTCGCTAGGTAGGTAGCCCAAAAAAGTAAAGCGCTGCCCATTAAAGCCAGACGCCATCAAGGCTAGCAAAATGGAGGAGGGCCCAACCAAGGGGACGACGCGGATTCCCTTGCGGTGCGCCAGTTCTGCTAATTTTGCACCGGGGTCGGCTATGCCTGGACACCCCGCTTCAGACATCAAGCCAACATCTTTACCAGCTAACAAAGGCGCAATCAGGGCTGGCAATTCTTTTTCTGTGCTGTGTTCATTGAGCGACAGCAAAATTAATTCGCGTACAGGTTTTGCCGTTTTGATTAACCCAAGCATCCGCCGCGCAGTTTTCTCATTTTCAACGATGAAAGTATCCAGCTTCTGTGCGATGCTGACCACATCAGGCGGTAAGGCCTTGGCAATGACGTCGTCGCCCAGAGTTACCGGAATCAGGTATAAAACGCCCGTGCTCAATATTTCACCTGCACACGATAAGTCAGTGTTGTCCTGCCTTCTGCTGGAACATCGATGCGCCAAACAGCGGTATTGCTGGTAGCCTTCTCGACCGCGTGGCTGGAGCTGATGATTTTCCAGTCAGCAGGAATAGGCTCTTGCACTGTGACAGTCACACGCTCCTTCTTGGCGTTTTTCAGCACAATTTCATAGGCGCTTTCAAACAGGCTATTGCCTTTGGCTGGATTAGGCAGTTTTTTGAAATCAGTCTGTTTTTTGTCTGCTGTTACATCGAACGCATCGCCTAGTTTCAAGCGTACTGTTTCGTTTTTAGGCGTGTGGTCTATTGAATCTTCACCAACAAATTGTGCATGGCCCGAGCTATCATTTTTGTAGACACGTAGTATGCCTTTGGGCAATGGCATGCCAAGGTGGGTGCTGTCTTTATTGTCAAATTCAATAAAGACCCCAACTTTCATTTTCTGGCCAAGGTTGCCATAGCTGGACTGGTAATAGTAATCAGCGCCACGTAGTACGAATTCCTTGTGGGCAGGCACGCCACTGGCTGAAAGCAGGGCTACCTGCTTGCTTTGGCTTTCAGCGATGGTAGTCGGCCGGTCTAATGTGTAGAGGTGATATTCGAGTAACGACTCTTCAGCCATAGGTGTAGCGTCTGCCATCGCCATGGATTTGGCGCGCATGGTTTCCATTGCTGCTGGTAGTTGCGCATGAACGCGGTTGACGTCTCCAGCCACTAATTGCAACCTGGCATTGCGGTAACTAGTGCCGCTGGTATTGGTTAGCGTCACCCAGCCTGAAAGATCGAGCTTGTCTTCATTGGCATTTAATTCAGCTACGTAATCAGCTTTCCAGCCCAAGCCGCCAGTGAGATAACTTAGCTCTACATGTTGTTCAGTAGCGCCCTTGTTTTGCAATTGAACCACCAAGGTAGGCCTGTCTCGTAAATTGGCTGGCACATCGCTGTAAACCATGCGCCCGGGAATCCCGGTTTCTATGTGATCACCGATCTTGAGTACAACCCCGTTATTAGCAGCAAGCACCTGTGCCTGTTCTGTAGTTTCCATGCCGCTGACAGGGTTCATTCTGATAATGCCGACGATTTTACCTACATATTTTTCCAGGAGTTTTTGCGGGGTGAGCAGATCAAAATCAAAATTTTGTTCTAACACCAAGAGACTGCCAACAGAAGTCAGGCTGCGTAGCAGTGCGGTTTCTGGACGTATTTGCGCGCTGACATCGCGTAACGCCAGACTGTTAAGACCGCTTTTCAGTTTGATGTTGCGCTGGTCTTTAACCAGTGCCAGATTATCGTTATAAATTGTGACAGCGACATTCTGCTGATCTTGCAAGGTGCTGCAAACTTCGTCTGATGCGACGGCAAAGCTGGAGGTCGCAAGGGCAGCAAGGGTGCAGCAGGCAATAAGACGGCGTTTGAACATGGGGCAAATTCTCCGGGATAAACGACGTTAGGAAATGCTTGCCGCTATATTACGTTGACGCCTTCGTTTTGCAACATAGTGATAAGTGCGATTAGAGGCAAGCCTATCAGTGCATTAGGATCGTTACCTTGCATGGCAGCAATAAGCGCGATACCCAGGCCCTCAGATTTGGCGCTACCGGCACAATGGTAGGGTTGCTCTTTGTGCAGGTAGTTTTCGATCTGAGCATCGCTCAAATTACGGAATTCCACTTCATAGGGCACGACCTCAGCCTGCATGAGGTCAGTACTGGCGTTGTAAAGACACAGTGCGCTGTGGAAGGTGACGCTACGTCCGCACATCATGCGCAACTGTTTGACGGCATTGTCATGAATGAGCGGTTTACCCAGTTGCAGGCCATCCAGCGTGGCGACTTGGTCGCAGCCGATGATGAGCGCTTGCGGATGGCTTTGGCCAACCTTGCGCGCTTTTTTCTGGGCGAGACGCAAGGCGGTGTCTTCAGGTGCCTCGTCAGGCAATGGCGTCTCGTCAACATCTGGTGAAATTATGCTGAATGGAAGCTGCAGGCGCTCCAATAGCTCACGTCTATAGATAGAGGAGGAGGCCAGGATAAGTTGTAACGTGTTCATGACAAATAAAAAAGCCGGCAGCTTTTACTGCCGGCCCTTACAGGGGTTAGTCTGGTTGAATTTCAAGCAGCGATTCGTCGGGAGTGACGCTATCGCCCTTTTGAACGTGGACAGCCACCACAATGCCGCTTTTGGGGGCCTGGATTTCGTTTTCCATTTTCATGGCTTCGATGATCAGCACTGCATCACCTGCATTAACCTTGTCGCCTGCCTTGACCTTAACCTCCACTATGCTGCCAGGCATGGCGGTAGTCACACAGCCTTCGTGTGACGGGCGTGGGCGGCCATTAACCAGGCTGCCATTATTGCTGGTCTTTTTCTTATCGCTACCCTTGCCACGCGAAACTTCGATTTCGTTCAAGGTTTCAATGACAACCTCTTCTGCTATGCCATCCACTGACACATAGAATGGGCGCTGTTCTTCGCCGCGGTGCCCGCTGCCAGTGAGTTTGATGTGGAAGGTTTCGCCATGCAGCGTCACCTTGAACTCGTTAGGTGCATAGCGAGGGGCGCCGCCAGTGGAGACGGCTTCTTTCGGCATAAGCGCCTCAGGCTTAAGTGTGCCGGCATTGCGCTCTTGCAGAAAGGTTTGAGCCAGGTCCGGGAACATCGCATAAGTCAGTACGTCTTCCTGGCTCTTAGCCAGTCCTTCGGAATCCGAGCGTAGCTTATCCATTTCGTCTTCCAGTAGGTCAGCCGGGCGGCAAGTAATGACCTCAGCGTTGCCTACAGCAAGATTTTTCACATCGGTATTTACCGTGCCAGGCGCCTTGCCATAATGACCCAACAGGTAATTTTTGACCTCGGTGGTGACGGATTTGTAACGTGCACCAGTCATCACATTCAGCACAGCCTGTGTACCGACAATTTGTGAGGTTGGGGTCACCAATGGGGGAAAGCCCAAATCTTCGCGCACGCGAGGAATTTCAGCCAGTACCTCATCCATGCGGCCCAGAGCACCATGCTCTTTAAGCTGGTTGGATAGATTGGAAATCATACCCCCCGGCACTTGGTTGACCAGCACGCGAGTATCCACGCCGGTGAAATCACTCTCAAATTGCCAGTATTTCTTGCGTACTTCGCGGAAATAGGCGGTGATTTCCTGCAATGCTTCCAGGTTCAGGCCGGTATCGAATTCGGTACCTTGTAGCGCCGCGACAACACTTTCCGTTGTGGGGTGGCTTGCACCCTCGGAGAACGAGGAGTTGCAGGTATCAATCATGGTTGCGCCATTTTCAATGGCTCTCAGCATACACATGCTGGCCAGTCCGGAAGTGGAGTGGCTGTGCAAATGAATCGGCAATTTGATTGCGGCACGCAAAGCCTTGACTAGGTCGCTGGTAATTTGTGGTGTTAGCAATCCCGCCATGTCTTTAATGGCTATGGTATCGCAGCCCATAGCTTCCATTTCCTGAGCCAGGCTAACGAAATAGGCAATATTGTGTACAGGGCTGGTTGTGTAGCTAATCGTGCCTTCGGCATGCTTGCCGACTTTTTTAACGGCCTCAATCGAAACCCGCAAATTGCGGATATCGTTCATGGCGTCAAAAATACGAAAGACATCAACACCCGTATCAGCAGATTGCTTGACAAAAGCACGTACGACATCATCCGAATAATGGCGGTAGCCGAGCAGATTCTGTCCACGTAACAACATTTGGATACGGCTGTTAGGCAGTGCTTTACGCAGCTTTTTCAGGCGTTCCCACGGGTCTTCTTTCAGATAGCGCACACAGGTATCAAAGGTGGCACCGCCCCAAGCTTCCAGTGACCAGAAACCGATAGCATCAAGCTTAGAACAGATAGGTAACATATCATCCGTACGCATGCGCGTCGCTATTAATGATTGGTGCCCATCTCTTAAAACTAGTTCAGTAACATATAGTTTTGCCATATTTTTAACTTATCGGTTTAGATTAATTCGATTAAATTTTAAAAACTTACATACCTTCATGCGCTGCAATTGCGGCTGAAATAGCAGCAGCAATCAGTTCAGGTGGAAATTCTGTTGCATAATTAATCAGTTCCGGATGTGATTCAACAAAACTTGTATCAAACTTTGCATTTCTAAAATCCGGATGTTTGAGTATCTCCTGATAATAAGGAGTCGTGGTTTTTACACCATAAACTACCATGTCATCCAAAGCGCGGCGACCACGCGCTATCACGCTTTCCCAGGTTAGCGCCCAGACTGTGAGTTTGGCGCACATGGAATCATAATAGGGTGGAATCACATAACCACTGTACATGGCTGCATCCATACGCACGCCGGGGCCGCCTGGAGCGTAATAGCGGGTAATCTTACCAAAACTGGGCAGGAACTCATTCTTGGGATCTTCCGCATTAATGCGGAATTCCATGGCAAAGCCGCGATAATGTACGTCAGCCTGCTTGTATTGCAGTTTAAGGCCATCGGCTATGCGGATTTGTTCCTGTACAATATCAATGCCGGTAATGGTTTCGGTGACAGTGTGCTCCACTTGCAGACGTGTATTCATTTCCATGAAATAGAAATTGTTATCTTTATCAAGCAAGAATTCTATGGTGCCCGCGTTCTCATAACCGACCGCCTTGGCAGCTTTCACACCCAGGTTGCCAATATATTCACGCTGCGCCTTGCTTAGCTGAGGGGAGGGTGCAATTTCAATAAGTTTCTGGTTACGGCGTTGAATGGAGCAATCACGCTCAAACAGATGTACCACGTTACCGTGGCTATCGCCCAAAATCTGCACTTCAATATGACGCGGGTTGACCACGCATTTTTCCAGAAACACTTCCGGCTTCCCAAAAGCTTTGCTGGCTTCGGAAATGACACGATCATAGTTGCTGAGCAATTCTTTTTCGTCATTACAGCGACGAATGCCACGCCCACCACCGCCATTGGTGGCCTTGAGCATGACAGGGTAGCCAATTTTTTTGGCAAGAAGTCGCGCTTCTTCCACATTTTTCAGATTGTCTTCGCTACCGGGAATGCAAGGAACACCAGCCTTTATCATGGCATTGCGTGCCTGAATTTTGTCGCCCATCTGACGAATGACTTTGGCAGCAGGACCTATGAACTTAATACCGCGGCGAGCACAAATTTCCGCCAATTCAGGATTTTCAGAAAGAAAACCGTAACCTGGATGCAAGGCGTCGCAACCAGAGGCTACTGCGAGATTGACTATATTATGTGTGTTGAGATAACCACTGACCGGATCCGAGCCGATGTTGTAGGCTTCGTCTGCTTTTTTCACATGCAGAGCATGACGGTCCGCATCCGAATAGAGCGCAACCGACTTAATGCCCATTTCTGAACAAGCGCGGACTATGCGGACCGCGATTTCACCGCGATTGGCTACGAGAATTTTTTTTATCACGCGCTAACCCTGATTTGAAAAGATTTGAAAGTGCTGAGCTTTGACAGCGAAACCAACAAATTATATCATGCGCCACTTATGACTGCATCAATCAATAATGGCGCTGATAAGGGCCTTAGCATTAACAACATTGAGTTTGCGCGAAAAGCGCTTGAAATTCATGATATAATCGCGGTTTCGCAATTTTCACGTTTACGTGAAATTTTGGCGTCTGATGAGGGCGTTTTGGATTGTCGTTTAGTGGGTGGTGTTAGTTCTGAAGGAAAGTCCCGGCTGCAGCTATATGTGCAGGGTACACTCCAGTTAAGTTGCCAGCGTTGTCTCGAACCATTTGAGTTTGAGCTGGATATAACTTCTAATTTTACTATCGTTGCTAATGAGCAGGCGATTCAGCCCGAAAGTGATGATCGCGACGATGAAGATTATCTGGTTGCAGAAACGCAGATGCAAGTCATCGAATTGATTGAAGACGAGGTGTTGTTGGCTTTGCCGCTGGCACCCAAGCATGTTCAGAATCAGTGCGCTGCAAGCAGTAAGCTGAATGAATTAAAGAAACCTAGTCCTTTTGCAGTTTTGCAAGGGCTGAAAACTGGCAAGAGCCAAAATTAATATAGATTTAAGGAGTAATCATGGCCGTTCAACAAAACAAAAAGTCACCATCCAAGCGTGGCATGCATCGTTCACACGACTTTCTGACCAATCCACCATTGGCTGTAGAGCCAACCACGGGCGAAATCCATTTGCGTCATCACGTAAGCCCAAGTGGCTACTATCGCGGTCGCAAAGTGCAGCCGGCAAAAGGCGAATAATTTCAGTATTAAAACAAATGCGCCGGCTCTTGGTGAGTCGGCGTTTTGTTTTTAGTATCCCATCTTGAGCATGGATATTACCGTTGCTATTGACGCCATGGGGGGTGATCACGGCCCTCATGTCACAGTGCCTGCCGCGCTGGAAGCGTTAAAGCAGGACAGTGAAATCAACATCGTTCTGGTCGGCCTGACCGAAGCTATTGAGGCGGAATTGACCGCCCATAAGACTTCAGTCGGGCCTCGCCTGCGCATTCGCCATGCCAGTGAAGTTGTAACCATGGACGAGTCGCCACAAAGCGCATTGAAGAATAAAAAAGATTCTTCTATGCGCGTAGCTATCAATCTGGTCAAAAGCGGCGAGGCCAATGCCTGTGTGAGCGCTGGCAACACTGGCGCATTAATGGCCACAGCCCGTTTTGTCCTGAAGATGCTTCCTGGTATTGATCGTCCTGCCATTGCTGCTACATTGCCCAGTCAAAAGGGTATGGTGTATATGCTGGATTTAGGTGCCAATGCCGACTGTACACCGGAACATTTGCTACAGTTTGCCATCATGGGCGCCATGCTGGTTACTTGTGTAGAGCACAAGGAGCGACCAAGTGTGGGTTTGCTCAATATTGGTTCCGAGGATATCAAGGGTAACGAGGTGGTGAAGCAGGCTGGCGAACTCTTGCGTGCCAGTCACCTTAATTTCTATGGCAACGTCGAAGGCAACGATATCTACAAAGGCACCACGGATTTAATTGTTTGTGATGGTTTTGTCGGTAATGTCGCGCTTAAAACCTCCGAAGGCCTGGCTCAAATGATGAGCAGATTTTTGATGCAGGAATTTAAGCGCAATTGGTTGACCAAGCTGATGGCGCTGGCAGCAATGCCGGTGCTTAAGGCATTCAAGCGTCGCCTGGATCCGCGCCGCTATAATGGCGCCAGCTTTTTAGGCCTGCGTGGCATTGTAGTGAAAAGCCACGGCGGCGCGGATAGTTTTTCCTTCCTGCAGGCTATACATACGGCTATTGAAGAATCGCGCAGCGGTGTTTTGCGCCGTATTACCGAACAGTTGGAAATCGAACACATACAACCCCATGCTGCGTCACCTACGGTGAAAGAAGCTACCTCGAGAGATTTTGCATGAAGTATTCCCGTATTGCAGGCACCGGTAGCTATTTGCCTGAAAAAATCCTGACCAATGCTGACCTTGAGCACATGGTTGATACCACCGACGAGTGGATATTTACCCGCACGGGTATTCGTGAACGCCATATAGCTGCAGAAGGCGAATTTACCAGTGACTTGTCCACGCAGGCGGCTCGTCAGGCGATTAAAGCCGCAGGGATCCAGGCGCAAGACATCGATCTGATTATTGTGGCAACAACAACTCCTGATCGCGTTTTCCCAAGTACAGCCTGCCTCATGCAGGATAAACTCGGCATTTCCGGTTGCCCAGCGTTTGATATTCAGGCCGTTTGCAGCGGCTTTGTGTATGCAATGGCTACGGCAGACAGCTTTATCAAGAGTGGTGCGGCGAAATGCGCGCTGGTGGTAGGGGCGGAAACCATGTCGCGCATTACCGACTGGACTGACCGTAGCAACTGCATCTTGTGGGGTGATGGTGCTGGTGCAGTGATTATGACGGCTAGTGATGAGCTTGGCATTCTATCCTCCCATTTGCATGCTGATGGCAGTTATACCAATCTTCTGAATGTACCCTCCGGCGTTTCCAAGCGTGATGGCGGGAGCACCATAGTGATGGAAGGTAATCCGGTGTTTAAGGTCGCGGTCAATACCCTGGATGCCATAGTTGATGAAACGCTGGCTGCCAATGGCTTGCAAAAGTCAGATATTGATTGGTTAGTTCCCCATCAGGCCAATATTCGCATTCTGCAATCCACCGCCAAAAAGCTGGGCATGGACATGGAGCGCGTGGTTGTTACGGTGGATAAGCATGGTAATACTTCTGCTGCATCTATTCCTCTTGCCTTGGATGTCGCTGTACGTGATGGCCGTATAAAACGCGGCGAGACCATATTGATGGAAGCCTTTGGTGGTGGGTTCACCTGGGGTTCTGTGTTGCTCAAATACTAGGCTGTTCAAATACTCAAGAGAATTATATGAAATTCGCATTCTTTTTCCCCGGGCAAGGCTCGCAATCAGTTGGGATGATGCAAGGTTTTGGCGATCTTGCCGTTATACGCGATACCTTTGTTGAGGCCTCTGATATTCTCGGTGAAGATTTCTGGTGCATGGCAACCGAGCCCAACGAAGCGCTCAATCAGACCGCCAATACCCAGCCGTTGATGCTGACGGCAGGCGTAGCCGTCTGGCGTGCCTGGCAATCTCAGGACGGTGCACAACCTAGCTTAATGGCCGGGCACAGCCTTGGTGAATACACGGCGCTGGTCGCCGCAGACGCGCTGGCATTCAAGGATGCTTTGCCATTGGTACGCTACCGTGCTGGAGTCATGCAAGGAGCAGTCGCTGAAGGCGTAGGCGCGATGGCTGCAATTCTAGGGCTGGATGATGATATTGTACTGGCGGTGTGTGCTGAAGCCGCGCAAGGCCAGGTGCTCGAGGCGGTAAATCTAAACTCCCCTGGGCAAGTCGTGATTGCAGGCCACAAGGCTGCTGTGGAGCGTGGTATGGAGGTTGCCAAGGCCAAAGGTGCCAAGCGTGCCTTGCTGCTGCCAGTAAGTGTTCCTTCCCACTGCGCCCTCATGAAGCCAGCAGCTGAAGAATTGCGTGTCTATTTGCAAAGTGTGAATTTGCAGGCTGGCCGTGTTGCTGTGCTGCATAATGCAGATGTGGCTGCGTACAACGATGCTGAAAAGATTAAAGATGCCCTGGTGCGTCAACTCTATAGCCCGGTACGCTGGGTAGAAGCCGTACGCTCTATGCATGCGCAAGGTATAACGAGCAGTGCGGAATGCGGCCCTGGTAAGGTATTGACTGCGCTTACCAAACGCATAGTGGCAGAGCTGCCTTGCATTGCGCTTACAAGCCAGGAAGCGCTCGCTGAAGCGCAAGCACAATTTAATACGTAATAAATATTTGCTTAAGATTCAAGAGGGGGAAGTTATGCTTCAAGGACTATCATTAAATAGCAGCGTTGCATTAGTCACAGGCGCAAGCCGCGGAATAGGCGCAGCTGTAGCGCTTGAATTGGGCAAGCTGGGTGCCGTCGTGGTTGGCACCGCGACCTCCGCTGCAGGCGCTGCACAAATTACACAATCACTGCAGCAGGCCGGCGTTAAGGGTGCGGGCATGGCGCTGGATGTAAACGATGCGGCACAAGTTGAAGCAACACTCAAAGCAATTACAGAACAGTTTGGCGATGTAAGCATCCTGGTTAATAATGCCGGGATTACTCGTGATACCTTGCTCATGCGCATGAAAGACGAGGATTGGGATGATGTGTTATCCACCAACCTTAAATCGGTCTACCGTATGTCTCAGGCAGTGCTACGCCCTATGATGAAGGCCCGCGCAGGGCGGATTATCAGTATTTCTTCGGTAGTAGGGCACATGGGTAATGCGGGGCAAACCAATTACGCTGCGGCTAAGGCCGGTATGGCGGGTTTTACGAAGTCATTGGCACGCGAAGTAGGCAGCCGTGGGATTACCGTTAATTGCATTGCGCCTGGCTTTATTGATACCGATATGACGCGTGCATTGTCAGAAGATCAACGTAACGGCCTGCTACAACACATTCCACTCGGGCGTCTAGGTCGGGTGGGAGATATTGCCGCAGCCGTAGCATTTCTGGCTTCGCCTTCAGCTGGCTATATTAGTGGCGAAACGTTGCATATCAATGGCGGCATGTATATGGCCTAAGTGCAAGCAATTAAAAGCTGCGCAGATTTTTGAATTCCTCAGGACTTTTGTTAGAATGACCTGAGCTTTTGTAAGCTAAAACACTTGAAAGGGGTATTAGATGTCTGACATCGAACAACGCGTTAAAAAGATCGTTTCCGAGCAACTGGGTGCTGATGAGGCTGATGTAAAAAATGAGTCATCATTTGTGGACGATCTGGGTGCCGATTCTCTCGACACCGTAGAACTTGTAATGGCATTAGAGGAAGAATTTGATTGTGAAATTCCGGATGAAGAAGCCGAAAAAATTACTAACGTTCAGCAAGCGATTGATTACGTCAGCGCAAACCTTAAGTAATTTCCCTTCTCTTTAATTTTTTCTTGGAGTTGCTTTGTCCAAGCACGCACTCAGAATCACAGCATGCATAAACGCAGGGTAGTTGTTACGGGCCTGGGCGTTGTGTCACCGGTAGGTATTGGTGTGCAAGCGTCCTGGTCTGACCTCATTGCCGGTAAATCCGGCATTTCCAAAATCACCAAGTTTGATGCAAGTAATTTTGCTTCTCAAATTGCGGGCGAGGTTAAAGGCTTCGATGTGTCGCAGTATCTTCCTGCCAAGGAAGCGCGACGCATGGATACCTTTATCCAATATGGTATGGTGGCTGCAATTGAAGCCGTCAAGGACTCTGGTATTGTTGCCACCGAAGAAAACGCTGAGCGTATTGGCGTTTCTATCGGTTCTGGTATCGGTGGGTTACGGCTGATTGAAGAAACCAACGACACCTACGATGAAGGTGGTCCGCGTAAGATTTCGCCGTTTTTCATTCCCGGCACCATTATCAACATGATTTCTGGCAACCTGTCCATCATGTTCGGCTTTAAAGGGCCCAATGTGGCGATTGTGACGGCCTGTACTACTGGCACGCACTCGATAGGTGATGCAGCACGCATGATTGAATATGGTGATGCGGATGTGATGGTGGCTGGCGGTGCAGAGGCTGCGATTACTGAGCTGAGTGTTGGTGGCTTTGCTTCAGCTCGCGCTTTGTCTACCCGTAATGATGACCCCGCGACTGCTAGTCGCCCTTGGGATAAGGATAGGGACGGCTTTGTCATCGGCGAAGGCGCTGGGGTTATGGTGTTGGAAGAATATGAATCCGCCAAAAAGCGCGGCGCCAAAATCTACGCTGAATTGGTAGGTTATGGCATGAGTGCTGATGCCTATCATATGACCGCGCCTAATATGGACGGTCCTCGCCGCTCCATGCGTAATGCCTTGAATAATGCCGGGGTCAATCCGGATCAAGTGCAATTCATCAACGCGCATGGCACATCTACACCACTCGGCGATGCCAACGAAACCAGTGCGATCAAGGCTGCGTTTGGTGGTCATGCCAGCAAGCTGGTGGTTAACTCTACCAAGTCCATGACTGGGCACTTGCTTGGTGGCGCAGGTGGTTTGGAGTCCGTGTTTACGGTACTTTCAATACATCATCAGATTTCACCACCGACCATCAATATTTTTAATCAGGATCCGGAATGTGATCTTGATTACTGCGCTAATACGGCGCGTGAAATGAAAATTGATATTGCCCTCAAAAATAATTTTGGGTTTGGCGGGACAAACGGAAGTTTGGTCTTTAGAAAAATCTAGCAATATCAGCTGTTCCGGATAGTCTAATTTTTTGCAGCTTGGTTATATATCAGCCTTGGCGCCTTAATAAGGCGTGCCAGAAAGTGTTATGAGGCACGCCTTATACACAGTTTGTGGTATGTGGCAATAGGATGCATGCTCTAGGGGCTGTTTATGCGGTTAATTTTATAAGTTGCTGATTAATAACAATTAAAACTTTTAGCAAAATATGACCATATTGCAAAAAAGCTAATTGGAAGCGTGAGTTAGCTAAACTATTCGCTGTTAATCCACAAAACTATCCACAGTTTTTGTGGACTACCACACATAAGGCCTTTCAGCCGTATGCAACATGCTTTACGATAATTGGTAAGTTTATTAACCACGTGCATGGCTGCATTAATGACATCATCCCAACAGTTTCTGATTAATGGACGCAGTGAAGCTACATTGTCCCCAATTGATCGCGGATTTACCTATGGGGATGGCATATTTCGTACTCTGCGAGTGCATCGGGGCATACCGGATACTTGGGCTTTGCATTACAGCAAACTGGTTGAGGATTGCAATGTATTAGGCATTGTCTGCCCAGGCGCTGAACTTTTATTGACGGACATCGAACGTCTGTTTACGGCGGGTGAGGAAGCTGTTGCCAAGATCATCATTACCCGGGGCGAAGGCGCGCGCGGTTATGCGGTGCCATCTTTGGCACAGCCGACACGAGTGGTGATTAAAACGCCTTTACCTGATTATCCCCAGGCAAATTTTAATGCGGGTGTGCAACTCCATTTATGCCGCTTGCGTCTGCCTTATCAACCTGTATTAGCTGGCATCAAACATTTGAATCGCCTTGAGAATGTGATGGCGCGCATGGAATGGACAGACAGTACTATTGCAGATGGTTTATTGCTCGATGAACACGGGCATGCCATAGAATGCACCATGAGTAACGTGTTTGCGCGATTCGATAAAACCTTGGCCACGCCAAAACTGGACAAATGTGGTGTTGCCGGGGTTACGCGCCAGCGCATCCTGGAAGCTGCATCCACCCTGGGTTATCGTCCTGAGGTCAGATCAATGCCGCTGGCTGAATTGATGCAGGCTGATGAGCTAATTACTTGCAATAGCCTGTATGGTGCATGGCAGGTCAGGGCATTCAATGGCCGGCAGTGGCAGCAACAGAACTTGGCCGTGCAATTACGTAATATATTGCAGGGATAACATGCGTCTACTACGACAGGTAATAATTTTAGTGATTCTGGGCGCTTTGTTTTTAAGCGCCTGGATGGTGTATTTCGCCAATACGCCTATTAAGCTAGATACTCCAACACGGGAGGTAGACTTAAAAGCGGGCAGCAGCCTACGTAGCGTGTCGCTGCAACTTGTAGAGCAGGGTGTGCTGCGCGAACCATGGAGTTTTGCTTTGCTGGTACGGACTTTTGGTAAGGCAGGCGAGGTTAAGGCCGGCAACTATCTGGTTAATGATGGTATTACGCCTTATGATTTATTCGTCATCCTGACCACTGGCAGCACTACACAGGCGAGCATTACTTTCATTGAAGGCTGGACTTTTGCGCAGATGCGCGCTGCACTCAACAGAAATGAGGCTATCAAGCATGTAACGATGGCTTATACCGAGCAGCAAATAATGAATAATATTGGTGCGCAAGAAAGCTCACCGGAAGGGCTGTTCTTCCCGGATAGCTATTTTTTTAGCCAAGGTTTGAGTGATCAGGAGATACTCAAGCGTGCCTACCAGGCCATGCAAACCAAGCTAGCTAAGGCCTGGCAAAGCCGTGAAGCGGGATTGCCTTACGACTCGCCTTACCAGGCGCTGATCATGGCTTCAATTGTAGAGAAAGAGACTGGTAAAGCTAGCGAACGCCCGTTGATTGCCGGCGTATTTCTTAATCGTTTACGCATAGGTATGCGCCTGCAGACTGACCCGACGGTTATTTACGGCTTGGGTGAGAAATTTGACGGTAACTTACGTAAGCAGGATCTGCTAAACGATACTTCCTATAATACCTACACCCGTACTGGTTTGCCGCCTACGCCAATCGCCATGCCTGGCCTTGCAGCCATTGAAGCCGTATTGCATCCTACTCCCACGCGTGCGCTTTATTTTGTGGGTAAAGGCGATGGAAGCCATGCCTTCTCGGCAACGCTGGTTGAACACAACCGGGCAGTAGTCCAATATCAATTAAAAAAGGGACGTTAATGCGTGGCAAGTTCATTACGCTAGAGGGTATGGATGGCGCGGGCAAAAGTACGCATATTCCAGATATTGTTACCGCTCTGGAAGCTCGTGGGATTGAAGTGGTATCAACTCGTGAGCCAGGCGGTACAAAACTGGGAGAAGGCTTGCGGGAGTTATTGCTGCATCAAGTCATGCATCCGGAGACCGAAACGCTAGTGATGTTTGCTGCACGTCGTGAGCATATCGCTCAGGTAATTGAGCCTGCATTGGCACGCGGTGCTTATATACTGTCAGATCGTTTTACTGATGCTACCTATGCCTATCAATGCGGTGGACGTGGTGTAAATGCCGATAAAATACGGGCATTGGAACAGTGGGTACAAGGGGATTTGCAACCGGACCTTACTTTATTATTTGATGTACCGGTTGAGGTAAGTATTCGGCGTCTGGCCAATGCGCGTAGCCCGGATAAATTTGAACGGGAAAATGATGAGTTTTTTAGTCGAATACGTGCTGCCTATCTATTGCGTGCCCAACAAAACCCTCAACGCTTTTGCGTGATTGATGCAAATAGACCGCTGGAGTTGGTTAAAAAATCACTTGAAGAGGTTGTTTTATCTATATGAATATAATCATATAGTATATGAATATATATCCATGGCAATTTGATTTGTGGAAGCGCTTGGCTGAATCTCGCGGGCGTTTGCCGCATGCGCTGCTTTTACGTGGACGCGGGGGAGTCGGTAAGTTTGATTTTGCTTTGCAACTCGCTAAATCCTTGCTTTGCCAAACCCCAACAACAGACGGATATGCTTGCGATGCATGTCCAAGTTGTGGCTGGTTTGCTCAGAATAATCATCCGGATTATCGGTTGCTGACGCCGGAACAAGATGCTGTAAGCAGTGAGGATGATGTGCCGGCAGCACCCGCAGCAAAATCCGGCAAAAAAAGCCAGATTTCCGTCGTGCAAATACGTGAATTAGGGAGTTTCCTGGAGTTATCCAGTCACCGTAGCGGCGGATTGCGTATTGCGTTGATTCATCCGGCTGAGACACTTAACGCCGCCTCGGCCAACGCCCTGCTCAAAATGCTGGAAGAGCCGCCGTCTGACGTCATATTCATTCTAGTATCGCACCAGCCGCAACGCCTTATACCGACTATTATCAGTCGCTGTCAAAAGATAGATATGCCAGTACCGACAAGGGACATTGTTTTGCAGTGGTTGAATGAGAAAGGCGTGAAAGATGCGGTTCAGCGCCTTGATTATGCAGGTGGTTCGCCATTGTCCGCGTTAAATGATGCAGCGGGGGATGGCAAGCAACTGGGTGAGGTCTGGCAAATGTTGTCTCGTGGCGCAAAGCTGGATCCCTTTTTGGCAGCTCCATTATGTGTAGCGCCGGGTATGGAGATTGCAATACATGCCTTACAGAAATGGATTTACGATTTAATTAACTGTCGTTTGACAGGCGAAGTACGCTATCACGGTCAGCACACAAGCGCTTTGCAAGCCTTGACCAAAAGCGTAGACTTGGGTTTGCTTTTGGATTTCCAGCGAAAACTTGATGAGGCGCGTAAAACTGCCAGCCATCCATTAAACAATGAGTTACAGCTGGAAGGGCTTTTGCTCCAATATACACAAATGTTTTCAACGCAAACCTGACTAGATGAACACACTGCCGTGAATACACAAGTTGGCCCAATTGACGCGACAACAACCGGCGCACCTAAGCCCGGCGTGCTATCTCTTGCAATTAAAGAGAAAGCCGCGCTATATGCGGCCTATATGCCCTTCATTAAAGGCGGGGGCCTTTTCATCCCCACCAATAAAAGCTTCAAAATTGGCGATGAAGTATTCATGTTGCTGAGTCTGGTTGATGATCCGGTAAAACTTAAAGTGGTAGGACAGGTCATCTGGATTACCCCGGTCACGCAAGGTAATCGACCACAAGGCATAGGCGTGCAGTTCAGCGAGAAGGATGGCGGTATTGAAGCCCGTAATAAAATCGAGACCTTGCTGGGCGGTGCTCTGAAGTCTGCACGCCCAACCCACACGATATAATTTTTTGTTGTTCCCCATTATTTTTGCAAAGTAGCAACATGCTGGTCGATTCGCATTGCCATATTAATTTTCCCGAGCTGGCTAATAATATGGACGCCGTCAGGCAATCCATGCTGGACCATCAGGTCGGCCACGCGCTGTGTGTGTCGGTTACGCTCAATAAATTCCCTGAAGTGCTTGCTGTGGCCGAGGCGCATAGTAATATCTATGCTTCGGTGGGCGTGCATCCAGATTACGAAGACGAGGATGCGTTCACTGTGGAAGACTTGGTGCGCTTGGCCCAGCACCCGAAAGTGATTGCAATTGGTGAGACCGGGCTGGATTATTTTCGCCTGACTGGCGATCTCGAATGGCAGCGCGAACGCTTCCGTACGCATATACGTGCCGCCATTAAGGCTGGCAAACCCCTGATTGTCCATACTCGTGCAGCAGCTGAAGACACTATACGCATTATGCGTGAGGAAAATGCGCAACTAGTTGGCGGGGTTATGCATTGCTTTACCGAAAGCCTGGAGATTGCCTTGCAGGCGATAGAGCTGGGTTTCTATATCTCCTTTTCCGGTATTGTTACCTTCAAAAATGCGGTGGCATTAAAAGAGGTTGCCAAGAGTATTCCACTTGACCGCATTCTTGTCGAAACAGACTCACCTTATCTTGCACCAGTACCATTCCGCGGCAAGATCAATCAGCCTGCCTATGTAAAATATGTAGCAGAGGAGGTCGCCAGATTGCGTGGTATTTCAGTCGAAGAAGTTGCAACGGCCACGACGCAAAACTTCTTTGCGCTTTTCAAGCAGGCGCAGCCATGCAATTAACTCTGCTCGGGGTAGGTTCCAGTGCTGGCACACCCGCGGTTGGATGCAGCTGTGCGACATGTCTATCAACCAATCCCAAAAACAAACGAACACGCTGTTCCGCAGTGCTTACACTGCCTGGAGGAGAGGTGTTGTTGATTGATACGGGGCCGGATCTGCGTCAGCAATCCCTACGCGAAAATCTGCAGCGGGTAGATGCGGTGCTATATACGCATACGCATGCCGATCACATACATGGCATTGATGACTTGCGTGCGTTTTGCCAGTTGCAACGCAAGCAAATTCCGCTGTATGGTAATCAGGGTGCTATGGAGCATATCGCCAGCAAGTTTGCATATACGCTACGTGAGCCCGGCAATTTCTGGGATCTGCCGGTTTTAAGTATCAATAAGATAGAAGGTGAATTCCAGCTATTTGGTACCACCATCACGCCTATATTGGTTAAACATGGACGTATTGATATCCTGGGCTATCGTATAGGCAACATGGCTTATTTGACCGATGTATCCGCGATACCAGAATCATCATTGGCTTTACTTGAGGGACTGGATATATTGCTGCTTGATTGTTTGCGCTATGAGCCGCATCCTACACACATTAATTTGGAACAAAGTCTGGAGTATGCAAGTCGCATAAATGCGCGCGCGACTTATATGATTCATATGACCCATGAATTGGAGTTTGAAGCCTTAAGTCAGCAATTACCACCATCGGTTTATGTAGGCTTTGACGGACTGAAATTAAATATAGATGCAGTTCACTAGCTGCAGCGCCTCGCTAAAATGCGATAATCCCATCACTTAATGCGAAACAGGAAACATTATGCAACTCGGAAAAACAATTTATATGTTGATGGCAGTATTAGTGCTGGCCATTTCAGCAACGCCAGTTTTCGCTGAGCCAGTAGCAAAAGGTAAAGCCACCACTTATACCGAAGTTGAATTTTTACGTGCATTCAGTGGTAAGTCGCGTAAAGTGGTTGTGGAAAAATTAGGTGCCCCTGTGAAAAAAGAGCAGGCAGTGAAACCCTCTAACGCAGCAAGCGTGGTCGGACAGCAATTGGACACATCAAAGCCAGTCAATGTAGAGATGTGGTATTACAACAACCTGGTTGAGTATGAACCAAAGAAAACCTACAAAATGACTGAACTGACCTTCGTTAATAATCGCTGTATGAATATTGCGTTCTTTAATAACAAATAGACCGTTCTCAGATAAGCCATTCATGAAACGCTAAAAGCCCCTCACGGGGCTTTTTATTTGGCTTTTCTGCAGCTAACCCTAGTCAACTTGACCTTACCGATGCGCATAATTAATATACTCTCCAGAAGGTTATGCTTAATAGCATACGGAGTGGAATACACTTTACTTTCAAGCTGTAGTTAGTAATCGGGAAGTGAGATTGGGGCATAGACGAACTATGCCGGGCACGCTTCCGCACCTCAACGCCGTTGAAATACATGCGTATCGCCGATTTTAAAGCCGACGTTACAAATGATATTAACTTTGATTGGAGTAGCGATGATCTTGCATAAACAGTTCACTCACTGGGCATCAAACATCAGGGAACGTGCGAATATTCAAGTGCGGCTTGTTCTCTGGGACGGTCAGCATTTCGACCTCGGTAAATTCGCTGCCCCTTTAGTTACCATCCATATAAAAGACAAAGGAGCCATTCCTTACCTCGTTGCCTCCAGCATGGACAAACTAGGAGAGGCCTACGTGAAGGGCAAGGTGGATTTTGAAGGAAAAATTAGTGATATCATCAGTCTAGGCTTTACTTTGGCGCGTAGCACGGTTGCTCACACCAGTAATCTGCAGCGTTTTTCAAGTTATTTTGCCCACACTAAACAGGCTGATTTAAAAGCTATTCAATTTCACTATGATTTGTCGAATGAGTTTTATCAGCAATGGCTGGACCGTAATATGGTTTACTCATGTGCCTATTTTGAGCATGGTAACGAGGATCTCGAGACAGCCCAGCTAAAGAAAATTGACCATATTCTTACCAAAATACAAATACGCCCTGGGGATACATTGCTGGACATTGGCTGTGGTTGGGGTGCTCTGGTATTGCGCGCCGCAGAAAAATTTGGTGCGCGCTGTGTGGGAATTACACTGTCCAGAAATCAGCATGCATTAGCGACTGAGCGCGTCAAAGCTGCGGGCCTGGCAGACCAGATAGAAATCCGTCTGCAAGACTATCGTGAAGTTAGCGGGCAGTTCGACAGGGTAACCAGTGTAGGTATGTTTGAACATGTGGGGCGCAAACAGCTGCCCAAGTACTTCGCAAAAATTCATGACCTGCTGAAGGATGATGGTATAGCCATGAACCATGGCATCACTGCCACTGATTCAGACGAAAAGGATACTAACTACGGTGGCGGTGAGTTCCTGGATAAATATGTGTTCCCGAATGGGGAATTACCGCACATCAGCCGGGCGCTACACGATATGCAGGAGGGTGGTCTAGAAGTGCTGGATGTGGAAAACCTTCGTCGTCACTACGCACGCACCTTAACAATCTGGGCCGATAATTTTGAAGAGCATGCGCCCTCTATCCAGCCACTTATTGATGCGGAGCAATACCGGGTGTGGCGGCTATACCTTGCCGGCTGTGCCTATGCTTTTCAACAGGATCAAATATCGATTTATCAGGTGGTATGCCATAAAGCCAGGCGTTC
>JBDTOX010000181.1:0-7649 GCA_039933015.1 Methylophilaceae bacterium | reverse complement strand
GGCCCACAGGGCCATCGGCAATGGAAATGGTGTTGATCAATCGCTCATGCCGAATTTTTTCTGGTCGAAACAATCGCATGTAGTAGGGCGAAGTCTGCACATGCCGGAGCCAGGTGCCCAGGAAAAAATCACGCCGCTGGACACGAAAGGCCACTTGGTCACCGGGTGCCGCAACAGCGGTCTGAACCGCCCGGATCAAGTCCGGCGTCATGCGTTCGTCCGCGTCAATGGCAAACACCCACGGGTACTTGAAGGGAATGTTTTGCAGGCCCCAGTTCCTGTGGACTGCCTCATCGCCGCCAAACACCAGCTTGCTTTCGCCATATGTGCGCACAGTCACGCTGGCACCGAATCTCTGTGCAATGGCGACAGTATCGTCAGTGCTCCCAGAGTCATAAACGTGAATATCATCCGACCACGACACGCTTTGCAGGCACCCAGGCAAATCTTGCTGCTCATTTTTGGTCAGAATCAGGATGGAGATGCCCTGCATCAATGTGTACCTTTTAGACGGATTGAGCCACAAGAATCATGCTTTTCCACAGCCATGGCAACCGGCCAGCTCCGTGAAACTCCGTTACTTTGAAGCCGTTTTCCTCCAGCAGCTGCGTCAGAGTTTTGCGGCTCCAGAATTTGATATGCCCCCCGTGCCATAGCGGCGTGTGATGCTTGTCCCATTTATTGAAGACAGACAACGCCAGGTTTTTCAAATAGCCGTGGTACGGAGTAGAGATCACCAAGTACCCGCCCTTTTGCACGAGCTTGCTTGCAAAAACCGGCAGCAGATGCGGCGAAAACAAATGCTCCACCACCTCGGTGGAAACGATCGCATCAAACGACGCCCCCTCGCTTGCCAGCAGCGGCGCGGGATCGTCCTGAACCCCCATGTTGTAGAAGTTGATGCCGGGATGTTCTTTTCTTGCGATCTCAACCCCCTGCCTGTCGTATTCAACACCTGCCGCCTGGTAGCCGGCACCATGCAGCACCCCAACCAACGCACCATTGCCCGAACCCAAGTCGCACACGCGCTTGACGTTCAAGGTGCCCAATATTCGCATCACCTCTGGCGTGATGTAGCCACAGGACTCTGGCCCGAACGACGATTGCCAGCCATATTCATTTACCAGGTTGTTGCTCATAACACTTCTGCTTTCTGATTTTGTTTCCGCGCGCCCACTTGACGGCACGGATTGCCTGCATATACTGCCCAGGGCTGTGCCAAGCTCTTGGTTACCACAGCCCGCGCGCCGAGGACCGCGCCATCCGGCACCACTACACCGGGGTGGATAAAAGCCTCCGCACATACCCAAGCCCGCGCACCAATCACGATAGGCTTAATCACCAATTGGAAGTTGGCGCTGTTGTAATCGTGCGTTCCACCGCACAAATGCGCGCCTTGCGAGATGACGGCATAGTCGCCAATCTCGATACGATCCATACAGTACAGCGTGACGCCATCGGCCACGCCAACATAGTTGCCCAGGCGCAGATTCCACGGTGCCCATATATTGACGCCGGGGTACACATGGCAGCCTTGGCCTAGATTGGCACCAAATATTCGCAGCAACCAAGCCCGCCAAACATGACAGGGACGGGGACTTGTCCGAAACAGCAGCGCGTAGGCAATGTTCCACGCCAAGCGGCCTAACCGATGGGAGCGTGAAAAAGACGGCCCGCGATACGGGTCATTCCCCTGAATCAGCATCTTCTGTGTTCCAGGTACGAAGTAGGATCGCAACAGTCAATTTCGACCATGGCACCAAATCTACCCAAGGGAGCGAAGTGAGATTTCACGGTACAGCTTTTGCCAGCGCTTGCTGATAGATGCGTTCGTAGGCATCCAGGGTCTGTTCGGCATCAAATTGTGCAACTTGCTCATACCCTTTCTGACGTTGACTGCCCACTTCATCGGGCGAGAGTGCGAGTATTTCAGCTACGCGCTCGCCAGCATGCGTTGCCCAAACACCTGACCCATGCACCGGCTTAGTCGGAATATAAAACGCGGCATCTCCGCCAACCTCTGTCATTGGAGCCTGGCCGGTAGTCAACACAAGGCAACCACAAGCCATGGCTTCGGCAATGGGCCAACCAAAGCCTTCGGCCAAACTCGGGAACAACATCAGTCGTGCGGCCGAATAAGCGGCGCAAACCTGTTTATCAGATAACCCAGAAAGAAACCACACATCCCCTTTGCCCGTAACACGCTGTGCGATGTCTTTCATGCGATCGGACGGAGACGCACCCACTATCCAAAGTGGCAAGGGGTTCACCGTTTGCCTCACATAAGCCTCATATATCTCAAGCACGCCTTCGCGGTTCTTGTACCACTGGTTGCCGCCAACGTGCAGTAGAAAGCCGGTGGCCGGCAAAGGCAGCCCGACCGAAGACAGAGCAGCCTCGTACTCGGGCTGAGTCATGGAGCGGAAGGGATAATTCAACCCGTTGTAAACCACTTCCGACACCTCGGGCAAACCGGGCAGGAACCGATGTAAATCACTCCGTGTATTCTCTGACACAGATACAAAATAGCGCCCATGCCCAAAGCCACGACGTATCAGCGCCTGATATTGTTGACCCGTCCAACCCGTTGGATTTTGAGGAAACTCACCCAAGGAAGAGCGAAGCGCCATGAAGTCGTGAACATGAACTACGTGCGGGCGGGATGCAACCACGGGCACCCAAGGTCCCAACGCCTGATCGGCAAATACAAACAACGTATTCGAAGGCAGTTTGCGTAAGCGCCAACGCACTTGAATCGGAAAAATAATGAACTGATCAATATATCCCAGCCATTTTTTAAACCGTGCGGGAACTGGAAGCCTGTAAGCCAACGGCGCTGCGGTCCACTCATCGACACAATGGCCGCGGGTCCGCATTTCCTCAGTAATCATTCGCGCGAAGCGCGGCATGCTTTGGGAATTGAGGAAATCTGGATGTACGAACTGGACAATGTGCATGGGTAATTTCTATACAACTACGTGGATTCAATTCGCGCCTTTGCGCCCTGGAGGTTTTCTTGTGCGACCCGCACCTCCAAGGCAGCGTCAATGAGCGTTCCACAAATGTCTTCATGCCCCAGATGTGATGCCCTGACCCGCGCCATGCCCGCACGGCGTACCGACTCCCGCCACGGTTCATCGTCAAGCAGTCGCCGGCATTTTTGAGCGCATTCATCCACATCGCTCCAAAAGACGGCTTCAACACCATCCTTATAAAGTTCTAGATGTTCGCTTGTGCGTTCGGCGCACAGCACGCCCCCCGCATAAGGGATCTCCATGGTTCGGGTGGTATGCAGATCGCGATTACCTTTGGAAAGCATACCCAAACAAACCTTGGCGCCTTGAATCGCCGCGACATAATCGCGCCCGCTCAGATTGCCGCCGCGATAGCAGCTTTTCAGTTGTTCCCACAGCGGTGATTTTCCCCAGCGCTGCCCCCAAATGGAAACCGGTATGCCGCGCTTCACTAGATCAAGCACAAACTGGTCACGCCCTTCACCCCGCATCCAAGTCCCAATAAAAACAACCTCAGAGCGATAGTTTGCGGGTACATCAGACAGATCCTGATACGGCGCGTGCATGACTTCGTCATAGCTCATCCAGACACGTATGACAGCTTTCGCACCACACCTTGCAAATTCCTCGATATTCACTTGGCGAACAACGGCGCAGACGTCATAGAGCGGTAGCGATTTCAGCAATGAATCGAACCGATGACCATCACGCTTTCCCGTGGGATCATCGTGGTTGTAAAGCACAGTCAAAGAAGCAGAATTTCGCAACAAACGCATGCAATCAACGCCAAGAAGTTCGCCGCTATCTACCCATGCAATGTCAAAACGATGAAGCTGCTGCAGCCGGTTGGTCAGCCAGCGTTTTATATTCCACCGTAGAAAGCGATAACCGGTGCGGTAATGCAGGGCACCCCGCAGACGGCCTTGAAGATGCGTAGCCAGCGCCTCGTATGGGTCGGCCACGATCACTTCGTGCCCCAACCGCGTCAGGGCATCGGCGCGGTGGCGGCTAGTGGATTGTGGTGCGGCGTGGCCGAGGTAGAGAATTTTCATGGCTTAAATCTCGCTGCTTTAATAGCACCCGGATCACCAGCGCTGCGTGGAAATTTGAAGTATTTATTCAACACAATCACAAATGGAAGCGCGATCACACTGTTTCGCAGCATCGTGAACCAGCCCGTCATGCCCATCTCGCCAATAGAAAGAGTAAACAACGGAATCCAAGCGCAAGCGAGGACTAATACACCCAGTGATGAAATATATGGGAGACGAACCAGCAACAAAAAGGCGACCCAAAAAACAGCCAGCAGCACCGGATAAATGAAGACGCCAGCATATCCAAAATCAACATAGGCATATAAATAAGGCGAATCTGCCGTATCCTCCGTCCCTACTGGGAAGTGGGCATAAAGAAGGTCTTCCTGGATTGGGTAGCGCTTCTTGTCAGAGATTAAGACGCTTGGAATAGCCCAGATTGCGCTGTTGAAGAGGTTTTCTCCTAAAGTAAAACTCTTTCGTGCTTCCGGTAAGGCCATGCTTTTTGCAAGCGGATGCGCTACCAATGGCCGTGAGGCCAAGTTCTCAGCGGATCTGGCTTTTTCACTTGCCCGCAGAACATTATCTGTCTGCCATGATTTCACTGCGCTGCTGAAATAGGCGGTGAAGCCAACAGTTTTGAGATCCACCCCTTGCATCGCATCACCGCGCATGAAGTTATTCAATAGCGTACCAGCGTAAAGTAGCGGAAGCACGATCAGCACAACGGGCACAAGCTTGCTCAGCCGCGGCATTCGACCCATGAAAAATATAGACCAATAAACGTGCAGCAGCGCACAGAAAATAAAGCCAGATCGCCCTTGGGTAAAATTGACAAACAGGATTAGGAATACCGATACTGCCAACACACCCATCGATATTTTGCTGCGTCCTATGCCACTAGCCATTTGAAAGATGACAAGCGCGTTCAAACCGACTTGCGCTGCAAACACGATCTGTAGCATCGGCAAGTACCAAGGAATACGTCCTTCGTCAAAACCCGCGATGGCAAATGTGCGATAGCTGATGACACCCGTCAGAATGAGCCAAGCATCAATAACACAGATGAGACCAATCAACCAGAGCAGTTTACGGAAGCGAATGCCCCGTGCAGCCATAAGTCTTGCAACCGCATTGGCTTCCAGGGCCCGGATGAAGGCAAGTCCACCTAGACCGCCCAACACGGCTGCGAACACGAGCGTATAGGCAACCGCGCCGGCATAGGCAAGAAGTGTGGTGCCAACATCCATCACCAGTGCCGTGGACACGCTCTGCCCAAGCGATAACAGATTGAAGAATTGCGCCATGAGCCAACTCAAGCTCATGATGACCAGCAGGCTCACGCCGCCAATCTTCAGGAAACCAAGCATCAGTGCCGGCTGCCGGAACAGTGCACGTCCCCAAACAACGCCAAGGTACAGACCCAGACAGGCCGCCAGGCTGGCAAGCACCTCATTATCCAGGGTAGCGGCCAACAACCAGATCGGCACAGGCGCAAGGCAAATGAGCGGAACCGATCGAAGGTATCGGAAGCGATCACGCGGGACAGGGCGGTTTCCCGCCAGCTGTAACGAGTTAGGTAAGACAGATGGCATTGAACTAAATCTCTTCACTGTGGAATGCTTCATGATCACTGCGTGGACTCCGAAGGCACATTAACGATCTCCAACCGCCCCGCCCACCGCGCCCCATACGCATCCCAACCGCCAATTTCGGCAACGCGACGCAACGCGGCTTCGGACATGCGCTTGCGCAGGGGCTCGTCTTGCATCAGCGCTTCCAGCCGCTGCACGAGCGCATCGACGGCTCGGGGCGGGACGATAAAGCCCTCAACGCCGTCGCTAAAAAAGTCGCGCCCGCCGGTATGTTCGGAGGCTACCACCGGGCAGCCGCAGGCCAGCGCCTCGCCAATCACCATCGCCAAACCTTCCTCAATGCTTGGCAGCACCATGACATGAGCGCTGCTGTAGTGCTGCAGCAACTGCACGTTGGGTACGTTGCCGACAAACTCCACCTGCCTGAGGTCATGACCGGCCAGCAAGGGCTGGATATCTGGTGCCACCGATCCGATGACCTTGAGTTTCTTGCGCGGATGGCGCAACTGCGCAAAGGCCTGCAGCAGGTACAGAAAACCCTTGCGCAGGCCGGCCTGGCCGACAAACACGATATTGAAGCCACCCGGCTCCGGCTCCGCCACGCGGCGAAAGCGCTCCAGCCTTGCGCCATACGGGTTCAGGAACAGCTTCTCGCGCGGATAGCCCATTCGCACAAACGAGTCCGCCACGAACCCGGACGGCACCACCACGCTGTCGGCCATCTCATATTCCGCTTCTTCCCGGGCAATGACGCGCGGGTCGATGCCGACGAACGGCACTTTCCAGCGCGCAAATTCCTCGCGCAGTATCTCGTCCTGAAAACGGATATGGCTGGAGCCCCGGTCGCAAAAATAGCGGCCGCCGTTCTGCTTGGTCCAGGTGCCGCTGCGCAGGCCGCTGCCGGACAGCGCGATCAGCGTGCCGCCAGGTGCCAGCCGTCTGCTGACGTGCGCGTCCAGCGTGATGCGTGCCAGCCATTCCCATTCGCGGTTCACTGCGGCCGGCATGCTAAACCCCAGCCGGCCCCGCGCCATATAAGGGGTCTGCAGCCACGGAAAAGTCTGAATTTTCTCTGGCGGAATGCCCTCTTCGGACTTTAGCTTGAAGCGTGGATAACCGGTCCAGATTTCCTTAAGCATGCCGCGCTTTTCAAGCTGACGCGCAAGGTGAAAGTGGTGAAAACGGCCAATGCTGATTTGGGTGACAGCGGGCGAGCGAGGGTAAGTGGGATTATTCATTTCAAGATTCATAAGTAATACCCCCGTTGATTTTAATAATGCGTACAAAGAACTTGCGAGTTGTCATTCGCGCGGATGTTAGTTTTAATTTCGTTGCCTGTACGCTTCAACGTATGCCAAGTAGTCATTACCCAGCAAGCCTTCAATGCACAAATCGGTATGCACCTGCTTGCGCATTCTGAGTAATTTAGCCGGATTGCCGGCAACGATTTCCATAGCCGCAACATCGCGTGCCACAACCGAACCTGCAGCGCAGATTGCGCCTTGCTCCATTCGTTGACATGATGGCAAAACAAATACCCTTGTGGCTAGCCAGCAATAGTCTCCGATCATAATTCCGTAGGGCTTGTGCTCCCAACCCGGCGAATCTACTTCATGACTTACGGTGATGATTTCGACATCGGCACCAATGATGACATGATTGCCAATAACAACCCTTGCGCGTAAATCAAGGCGATCTGTTTGTATTGAGCTATGGTTACCAATGGCCAAATTGGCATTGGCCCTTTGCGCTAATTTGTAAGGCATCGTGACACATTCGCCAATCGTCGCGCCACGCTTTCTGGCTAACCAGACAATGTAGCTATTGCGTAAATAACTGATATACCGGGGCACTAAACCTTTCAGATAGCGAATTTTTGTACGGCTGGCAATACCTCTTTGATAAGCCGTTGGATGGTTGCTTTGCATCGCGCTAAGAGAATTTAGGTAAGGGTATATACGGTTTACTGATGACGGATTTCAGATAACCAGACCATTGATCATGAA
>JBDTOX010000180.1:0-2430 GCA_039933015.1 Methylophilaceae bacterium | reverse complement strand
GGAGGCAGGCCGCTCAACTACCTCGCCTGCGGCTATCTGGCTGATTAACTGGTCCGGCAAAAGGCGTATAGATGGCATACCGCTATTTTAACCGCTCTCGCTAGCCTGCACCCACCCTGTCAAAACAATTTTACCCATACCTCCGAACTTGTCAGACTATCACCACGATCTTGCCAACTTGCTGGTTGGATTCCATATAGCGATGCGCCTCGACAATCTGTTGCAGCGGAAAGGTCTTGGCCACCAGCGGTATGAGCTTGCCAGAAGCCAGACTGTCGACGATGAATTGCTTGGCACGCTCCAGACGTTGCGGGTTGCTGCTGAGCTCAAACAGGGTATAGCCGCGTATGGTCAGCTGCTTACCTATCACACTGAAGAGCGGCAATGGCGTTGGCTCGGTGCTGAGCGCGCCGTATTGGAAAATGATGCCGTTCTGGGCTGTGGCTTCAGCCAGCTTGCTGATGGTTGGCCCGCCTACCGGGTCGAATACTACGCGCGCGCCTTTGCCATCGGTGATGCGATTTACTTCCGCCACCAGATCCTGCTCTTCAGTGGCAATTACGTGTTTGGCACCAGCCTTGAGCAAAGCCTCGCGCTTGTTGCCATAACGCGTCAGCGCAACCGGAATGGCGCCTACCATGTTGGATAGTTCAATTGCGGCAAGCCCTACGCTACTCGATGCGGCAGGAATCAGCACAAACTCCCCTGCTTTGATATCGGCGATATCGATCAATGCGCCATAGGCCGTGAGATATCGCATCCAGATGGCGGCAGCTTGTGTCCATGACAGCGATGCCGGATGCCTGGCCACTGCAGATACCGGTACATTCACCAGCTCGCCGTAGACGCCATACTGGTTTTGTGAAAAATTGGGTATCGTGCTGACGGCATCGCCAATATTAAAACCACTCACGCCTTCGCCTACTGCGGTGACTGTGCCAGCAGCTTCGTAGCCCAGGCGTGCCGGTAATTGGGGCGCTTCCAGATACTGGCCGCTGCGGAACATGGATTCCGCGCGATTCAGGCCGAGTGCATGAACCTTGATTTGCAATTCACCATTTGCTGGCGCGGCTACTGACTCTTCTTCTATCTGCAAGACTTCGGGGCCACCGGTTTTGTGAAAACGAACGATGCGTGCCATATTGATCTCCTAAAGCTATAAAAATGTTAATTCCAGCCGCTCAACACAATCTTACCTATGGTCGTCCCGGCTTCAAGCTGGGCGTGGGCTATACGCAAATTTGCAGCATTGATGGGTGATAAAACTTCATTCACCGTTGTTTTCAGCGTGCCTGCGTCCACCAATTCAGCAACTCGATCAAGAATATGATGTTGTTCTAGCATGTCTGCTGTCTGGTACATGGCCCGCGTGAACATCATCTCCCACACAAAGGCCACACTTTTATTCTTGAGCAAGTCCAAATTCACGGGTTTGGTTGTTTCAACAATCGAGCAAATATGCCCCTGCGGCTTGATAAGCTCGGCCATGATATTGAAATAGGCATCGGTATCGTTAGCACAGAGAATATAGTCCACCTGCGATAGATCTATCGCTGCCATTTGCGGCATTAAATCTTGACGATGATTAATAACGTAATGCGCCCCCAGCTCCTTTACCCAGTGTGTGGTTTCCGACCGCGATGCAGTCGCTACAACGGTCAGGCCGGCAATCTTGCAGGCCAGCTGAATCGCAATTGAGCCTACACCGCCGGCCCCGCCGATAATCAACAGGCTTTTACCCCGGTTTTTGGCAAGATCCTGAGAGATACCAAGGCGATCAAACAGCGATTCCCAGGCTGTGATCGCTGTCAGAGGCAAAGCAGCCGCTTGTTCAAAGCTTGAAGATTGCGGCATATGGCCGACAATACGCTCATCCACCAACTGGTATTCAGCATTGCTGCCCGGACGGGTGATATCGCCTGCGTAATAGACGCGATCACCTGCTTTGAATAGCGAGCAATCCGCGCCTGCTGCAACTACTTCCCCCGACGCATCCCACCCCAGCACCTTAGAGGCCGTTTCCACCTTGTCTTTCGGCTTGCGCACTTTGGTGTCGACCGGATTCACCGCGATAGCATGAATGCGTATCAGCAGATCATGGCCTGAGGCTTTTGGCACAGGCAATTCGAGGTCTAGCAATGATTCGCTGTCTTCAATAGGTAAATAACGGGTCAGGCCTACGGCTTTCATGATGATTCCTTCAATCTGGGCGAGGAATAATTAAGGGGCTGAAGTAGATTAGCTTAGATGATAAGCTAATCTACTTCAGCCCCTTAATTTATTGATTTTGCTTAGATGTGGCCTGCAAGTTATGCTGTAAGTCACATGAAAACTGCATAAGTTGCTATTACGATACCCATACAGCTAATCTACTTCAGCCCCTAAAATTAAGGCTTGTCATCTTTCTTAAGGTCATCCTTGAGATCGCCA
>JBDTOX010000179.1:0-2701 GCA_039933015.1 Methylophilaceae bacterium | reverse complement strand
CCTTTTTCTCTTCAAGATTAAGACTCAAGGTCTTACCTCCTTCCGTTAATTGAGCCCTCATATCTAAACCATGCTAAATATGAGAACCTACCCACGGCGACCTTTCATCAGGCGTAATACTTATCCTGTTTTCGGGAACGCCATCTGCGTAGGACGACTGTTACTTAGCACACGACTTACATGCGCCTTTTACAAACGATTAAACCCTTGCGGGCTCCTACGGTCTTTGATGATCTCGCTGTATTTGACTTTCCAAACCCAACGAGCCCAAAGCCCTTTGTCGGTTTGGCGTGATTGCTATCCAAACACGCCGAACCGATTAATTAATTTAAGCCAGATTGGCTTGATCTACACGAACGCCTGCACCCATGGTGCTGGAGATCGAAACCTTCTTAAGATAGATGCCCTTGGCTGAACTTGGCTTGGCTTTATTCAAAGCCTCTACCAGAGCCACCAAGTTGCCTTGCAGCGCCTCGACCGTGAAAGACGCGCGACCTATGGTGCAATGTACGATGCCGCCCTTATCGGTACGGTATTGCACCTGGCCAGCTTTAGCGTTCTTCACGGCAGTGGCAACGTCAGGGGTTACCGTGCCAACCTTAGGGTTAGGCATCAAGCCACGCGGACCGAGCACTTGACCCAATTGCCCGACAATACGCATTGCATCCGGCGTCGCGATTGCTACGTCAAAATCCAGCATGCCACCCTTGACTTGTTCAGCCAGATCTTCAAAGCCCACGATTTCTGCACCGGCAGCTTTTGCTGCCTCAGCCGCAGCGCCTTGCGCAAATACAGCCACGCGCTTGGTCTTGCCGGTACCATTAGGCAGCACCAAGGCGCCACGAACCAGCTGATCGGATTTACGTGCATCAATACCGAGATTAATTACCGCATCTACAGACTCATCAAACTTGGCAGTTGCGATCTCTTTAACCAGCACAAGCGCCTCTGTGACTGGATAAACCTTATTACGATCAACTTTGGCTTGCAAAGCTGCTGCGCGCTTAGAAATAGCCATGTTACACACCCTCCACTTCAATACCCATACTGCGTGCACTGCCAGCAATCGTACGAACAGCAGCATCCATATCGCCCGCGGTTAAGTCAGGCATCTTGGTCTTGGCAATTTCTTCAGCTTGCGCACGAGTAATCTTGCCCACCTTATCGGTATGAGGACGCGGAGATCCTTTATCAATCTTGGCCGCCTTCTTGATCAGAATCGTCGCAGGCGGCGTCTTCATCACGAAGGTAAAGCTCTTGTCCGCAAAAGCGGTAATCACTACCGGAATCGGCAAGCCAGGCTCCACGCCTTGCGTTGCGGCGTTAAACGCCTTACAGAATTCCATGATATTCAAACCACGCTGGCCAAGTGCTGGGCCGACCGGTGGACTTGGGTTGGCTTTACCTGCAGGGATCTGCAGTTTGATATAGCCGATAACTTTCTTTGCCATGTTAAGCTCCTGATGGGTGCAAGCGCTTCGAAAAGCTCCCCAGTTGGGTTAATTTACCTACTTACTCACAATGCTTGAACATTGTGTTTGCCGCAAAAGCGATTACACTGCTAGCGCGGCAACTTCATCAGACCTCTTTTTCGACCTGACTGAAATCCAGTTCCACTGGCGTCGCGCGGCCAAAAATCACCACAGCCACACGCAGTTTGCTTTTCTCGTAATTGATGTCTTCCACGCTACCGGAGAAATCCTTGAACGGGCCATCGATAACACGTACAGACTCGCCTTTTTCGTAGGTGAGTTTTTGCGTTGGATTGCTCTTGCTATCGTCCATACGCTGCAGAATAATCTCGACTTCCTTATCCTTGATGGGCGTAGGTTTAAGCGCCGTACCGCCAATAAAAGCAGTTACGCGCGGCGTACTCTTAACCAGATGCCAAGTGTCATCCGTCATATCCATCTGCACCAGCACATAGCCGGGATACAACTTGCGCTCACTAATGGTCTTTTGGCCAGCCTTCATTTCGATGACCTCTTCCACAGGCACTAAAATCTGGCCAAACATATCTTGCAGACCAGAACGGGTAATACGCTCCTCCAAACCACGCTGAACCGACTTCTCAAAACCGGAAAAAGCCTGCACCGCATACCATCGCATACCCATTAAGCGCTCCGTCCCATCAGCATTTTTACCATCCACAAAAAGCCGATATCTACCACCCACAAGAAAATCGCCATAACAACCACCAAAGCAAATACTGCAACTGTGGTTTGTATGGTTTCCTTGCGGCTCGGCCATACGACTTTACGCGTTTCAATTGCAGCTTCACCCGCAAACGCCCATGCTCTTTGCCCCACAGGCGAAGTCCAGAGCACCGCTACCGCAGCAATCAGTCCGCCGAGCACGGCCAAAATACGTACCACCAAGGCTTGGTCGACCAGCATATAAAAGCCAGCCACACCCGCCGCTACTAGCAGTAGAGCAAGCACCAACTTGATTTTTTCGATCATATTTTGTTATGCACTTTTCTGCGTTTAATTTAAATCCCTGGCAGGCCAGGAGGGCCTCGAACCCCCAACCCTCGGTTTTGGAGACCGATACTCTGCCAATTGAGCTACTGGCCTAAAAACGTTTTCAGGAAGACAGAAGGGCCACACCGATGTACGGCGCAGCCCAAATGCAATCCTACAATCTTTTATTCAATAATCTTGGCGACGACACCGGCACCGACGGTACGGCCACCTTCGCG
>JBDTOX010000178.1:0-7730 GCA_039933015.1 Methylophilaceae bacterium | reverse complement strand
CTCGAAATCCGTACGGGAATATTTGTAACAGTTTTCAGTGTGTATGGTCTCGCCCTGCTCAAAGTAAAAAACTTGGCCGTTTATTGCTACTTCCTGACTTTTCTCGCTGGTCAGATGCATTTCCACGCGGCGTTCTATCTTATTGAAATAGGCGTGATGTGAAAAATACGTTGGAACAAAATTAGCACCCAATTCCCGATTGGCGCGGATGAGAATGTTCTTGTTGAACTGAGAAGTCAGGCCAGCAACGTCATTGTATGCGGCTAACAGTACGTCTTCATCCTGCGTCATATCCACCCCGATTAAAAGCCAGGCATTTTTCCCCGCCATCGTATGGATATTGCGTAAAAGCTGTTTGGCTTCTTGCGGCGTAAAGTTGCCGATGGTAGAGCCTGGGAAAAACACCATACGCTCGATCTCCGTACCCATGGCCAATGCTGGCATGGGGGCGGTAAAATCAGCCACCAATGGCGCTATTTCCAGTGTTGGAAAATCACGCTGGAGTTGGCGTGCTGTGTCAAACAGAAATTCTTCTGAAATATCAATGGGTATGTACTGCTGTAATTGGGGCTGCGATTCCAGCAAAACACGGGTTTTAATGCTGGAGCCGCTACCAGGCTCAATTACGACTGCCATGTGCTGTATAAATGCAGCAAGTTCTGATACTAAATCCAGCAATAGCATTGTTTCGACGCGAGTCAGGTAATACTCAGGAGTTTGAGTGATTTCTTCAAAAAGCCTGGAGCCGTTTTCGTCATAGAACCATTTGCAGGACAAGGTCTTGGGAGTTTGAGACAGGCTATGGATGGTGTCAGCCGCGAAAGCAGACTGGATCTCCAGGTTGATGTACTTATCTCTGCTAATATTCATTTTTTGCCTGTATCGGGCCATTAGCAGCCAGCCTGAGACCGGTAAACTGCCAGCGCTGATGCGGATAGAAAAAATTTCGGTAACTTGGCCGGACATGACCAAGCGGTGTGGCACATGAACCGCCACGTAAAATATACTGGCCATTCATGAATTTGCCGTTATATTCACCTACTGCTCCGGGCAGGCTTTTGAATCCGTGATAAGCAACATAAGGGCTGGATGTCCATTCCCAGACATCCCCATAAATTTGCCGTATAGGCCCGCTGCTGTTGCCGCTTGGCGGCTTGGGGTAATAGCTCCCTGAGTCGGCGAAATGGCCTGTTAGCTCCTGCTGGCGCGCAGCCACTTCCCATTCGGCTTCGGTAGGCAACCTTTTCCCCGCCCATCTGGCAAAGGCATCCGCCTCAAAATAGCTGATATGGCTAACAGGGGCTTCTGGCCGGATTGGCTGTAACCCGGCTAGGGTCATGGTGTGATAATGGTCGTCTTTAACCCAGTGCAGCGGCATTTTCCAGTTTTCAGCCTGGGCTGTTTTCCAGCCATCCACTAGCCAGAACAATGGGGTTTCATATCCGCCATCTTCGATGAACGCCATCCACTCGGCATTGGTCACCAGATCACTGGCTAGCTGGAATGGCTCCAGATAAACCTTGTGTTGCGGAAACTCATTATCGAAACCAAAGCCACTGCCTTCATGGCCAATGAACTCCAGCCCACCAGAAAATTCAACCATGCCCGATTTCACAGTAGGTTGGTGGGAATTATTTATCACAGATTGAGCGTGATAGGCTGGATAAAGAGGGTTTTGTGCCAAATTGTAAAGGGTATCCGTAAGAAATAATTCCTGATGCTGCTGTTCGTGATGCAGACCCAGTTCAATTATTTCTGCGAGTTCAGGGCTTGTTCCCTTGTCCAGGGCCTCCAGTACAGCCTGGTCAATAGTGCGCCGGTAATCGAGAATTTCGGAGAGGCCCGGCCGGGTAATCAGGCCGCGTTTACCTTGAGACTGCCTATTGCCGACTGTTTCATAATAAGAATTGAATAGATAACGATAGGCTTGGGATTGCGGCCAGGTCTGACCAAGGCCACTCAAGAAGAATTCCTCGAAAAACCAGGTGGTATGGGCTAAATGCCATTTGCCGGGGCTGACAAACTCAGCCGCCTGTATGGTCATATCAGCTTCAGATAAAGGCTCTGCCAAGCTCATCGTTAGCTGTCTAACGGATTGGAAGCGTTGTGCTAAACGTTCAAACATCCCTATCCTCTCGTAAGCCAAGATAATTTTTTGTTAGAACTATGCCTAAGTGTAAACGGGAGTTAGTCTATTTATTGATAGCTTCTATCGCTAAAAGTTGCCGCTTAGACCACCTAATAGTGGTGGTTCGTCCATGAGCGCTATCTGTTCGCGCAGTTCCAGTATGCGGTCTTGCCAGTAGCGTTGTGTGTTAAACCAGGTAAATGCCTTGGGAAAGGCCGGGTCATCCCATCGGCTGGCAATCCAGGCCGCGTAGTGTATCAGCCGCAGAGTGCGTAGCGCTTCGACAAGGTGTAATTCGCGCGGATTAAAATCATAAAAGCATTCATAACCGCTCAACAGATCCATGAGCTGCTTTGCCATATCCTCACGCTCGCCAGACAGCAGCATCCACAGATCCTGTACTGCCGGCCCCATGCGGCTATCATCAAAATCAACAAAGTGCGGGCCTCCATCTGTCCATAGCACATTACCCAGATGGCAATCGCCATGCAGGCGCAGCACTGCAACCTCCCCAGCCCGCTGATAACAGCGCTGAACACCATCCAGGGCTTGGCGAATTACACCCCGGTAGACATCTTCCAAATCGTGAGGAATAAAGCCATTGTTCAGCAAATACTGGCTTGGCACCTCGCCAAAACTGGCTATATCCAAGGCAGGGCGCTCATTAAATGTATCTAATGCACCAATCGCGTGGATACGCCCAATGAAACGTCCCATCCATTCCAGTACGCCCGGCTGATCCAGTTCCGGGGCACGCCCGCCAAGCCTGGCAAATAGCGCGAAACGATAGCCGTTAAAGCTGTGCAGCGATTTATTGCCTTCATACAACAATGCCGGGACAACGGGAATTTCTGCATTGGCCAAACTTTGCACGAAAAGGTGTTCTTCCAGAATGGCTGCATCTGTCCAACGTGCAGGCCGGTAGAACTTGGCAACGAGCGGCGCGCCCTCTTCCATGCCGACCTGGTAAACGCGGTTCTCATAGCTGTTTAGCGCTAGCAGGCGGCCATCGCTGTGAAACCCGATGCTATCCAGTGCATCCAGAATGCAATCAGGGCTCAGGTCTCCAAATGGGGCGGTAGTTTGATTCATGCCCACATTTTACAGGGCAATCATATAGTGATGCGGCCTGATTGAAAGATCAGGCCGGGTTAAGTATTTTTTGAAGTTACAATCGGATGTTATGAGAAAATAACTTATAAATTATTCAGTGGCTTATATTTGTAATTACATGTGTTACTTAACATATGGTTTTAGCTTATCCATAATTTGTGCAGCTTGCGGGTCTACATCACTGCTATAGGTATATACCTGTTTGCCGCCCGGTAAAATCAGATATTTGTAAAAATTCCACATCGGTGGCTCCCTTGTTATCTCGACTAGCTGTTTAAAGAGGGGGTTAGCATCAGGCCCCACCACCGAGCTTTTTGTAGCCATGGGGAATTGCACTGCATAATTCTTTTTACAGAAATCGCCAATTTCCTTGTTGCTGGCAAACTCCTGTTTGAAGTCGTTGGAGGGGAAGCCAACAATCAACAAACCTTTCTCTTTGTATTTTTTGTACATGTCCTCCAGCCTCTCAAACTGAGGGGCAAAACCGCATTTGCTCGCTGTGTTTACAACCAGAATGGGGTAGGCTTGATAATCACACAAATTGACGACTCCGCCTTGTAATGTAGTAAACCTGAAATCGTACAAGCCAGTACACGCTGCATGCGCAGAATTGGCACTTACCAGTATAAAAAGTGCAAATAATGCCCGTTTCAATTCAACTATCCTTAACGTGCTAACAAATACAGAAACAAATATATGATTCTAGCAATTTGGATTTGATTAACTGCTTTATAGGACTGCGCGCTTGCTTCTTCGTTCGTCTATCAAGGCCAAATAAAAAGGCCATGCAAACATGGCCTCTTCCATCCCTCAATTGCAGTTAATGGCCAACTGCAAATTGCAGGTTCTGTACGCTACCCCATATCACCAGTGTACATATCATGAGGAATCCCCATGCAACCACGCCAGCAATCAAAATAGCCCCAAACAGCAACAGCGCATGGCCCTGTTCCCTGATTTTGAAGACTACCGGAACACCATAATAAATAAAGCCTGCGGAGGCCATCATGGCAAGTGATGTCACACCTATATTGACCAATATATTGGGCACAAACAGAAATATAGGGGCCATCCAAAGTGGTGTAGGCGCCACGGCTGCAAGAATGAAGGCATCCTTGTATGAAGGGTGTATCTCGGCTATTTCAGCCAATTGACGTACGATTGAAGCCATTGCCGGCACTACCACCAGCTGTATCAGGAAAAAAGCCACCGCGACTATGATGAGCTTGTTGCCCGGCAATAAATCAAAAAATAATATGCTTTGAGTGCGGCCCGCGATATAAATCATCAATGGCGGGATCAGGGCAAATGGAATGACGTGCAGCAGATACAATCGGTGGATGGATGGCTGACTGTGCATCAGATCTTTCCAACCGTTGGTGGGTGTAAAAAACAGCCGGAACATCGTGAGTGGATTCATTGTTATTCTCCTCTGCGTGCGTGTTAAAAAGGCTTATGTTTTTAATTAGTATATCCCCATCCAGAGCCCTTGCGCGTACAAAATGCGACTTTCAGACACATCCAATTATTGACCAGACTTGACTACGCGATCAGTCGCCAAAGCATGCCAAGCACACCACACGACAAGATGACTGGAATGATCCCTGCCTTGATGCGAAACACTACTATGGTTGCTGCAGCTGCAAGCGCCACAGAGAACCAATCTACTGTGCTGGCGAGGCCTTGAGGCCAAAATACATGGTAAGCAAAAAATAAGGCCAGGTTAAAGATGACACCCACTACGGCAGCGGTAATTGCACTAAGCGGCGCGGTAAATTTAAGGTTACCGTGCGTGGTTTCAATAAAAGGGCCGCCAATAAAAATAAAGATGAAACTGGGCAAGAACGTAAAAAAGGTAACGACAGCCGCCGCAATAACGGCCGAGACAAATGCGGCCCCAGCGCCAAATACCTGGCTGGTCCAACCCCCGACAAAGCCCACGAAAGTAACCACCATGATGAGCGGGCCAGGTGTGGTTTCGCCTAGGGCCAGGCCATCAATCATCTGGGCAGGTGTAAGCCAGTGATAATTTTCCACCGCACCCTGATAGACATAAGGCAGCACTGCATAAGCGCCGCCGAAGGTCAGTAAAGCGGCTTTGGTGAAGAACCAGCCCATCTGGGTATAAGCGCCCTTCCAGCCATACATGGTAAACAAGGCCGCCATTGCCAAAGCCCAGATAATAATTCCGGTAACGGCTACCTGCCTTAATCTGCGCCAGCTAAACAAGGCATGGGATGGCGTGGGCGTATCATCGTCTATCAATGCCGGGCCAAAATCTTGTTGAGCAGCACCATGTCCTCCCCCAACCCTGAAATATTCGGGATAGAGTCTTCCACCAAAATGACCAATCAGCCCTGCTGCCAAAATAATGGCTGGGAAAGGCAAATTAAAAGCAAATATGGCGGTAAAAGCGAGTGCTGAAAGCGCCCAGAGCACAGCATTCTTCAGCGTTCTGGAGCCAATGCGGTAAGCGGCAAACAGCACGATAGCCACTACTGCGGGTTTAATGCCGTAAAGCACTCCCGCTACGGCAGGGACGGCGCCATAAGCCATATACACCCATGCCAGCCCTACCAGGATAAAAAAGGACGGCAGCACAAACAGTCCGCCGGCCACGATGCCGCCCCAGGTACGGTGCATCAGCCAGCCGATATAAGTGGCTAGTTGCTGCGCCTCCGGCCCCGGTAGCACCATGCAATAGTTGAGGGCATGCAAGAAGCGCTGTTCAGAAATCCAGCGCTTTTTCTCTACCAAATCGTGATGCATGATGGCAATCTGCCCCGCAGGGCCGCCAAAGCTGATAAAACCCAGCTTGAGCCAGTAAATAAAAGCTTGGGGGAATGTAACAGAGGGCGGTGCTAAACCTGACTGTTGTGAATTCGAATGGTTATTATTGGTAGCGTCCATGTTCTCTCCTCTGTAGGGGCACAACACCCATAAGATTTGGAGCAGGCCTTGGACGTAAGTGTCTTGAATGGGGTGGCTGCTAAACCCCCGGCAGCCTATCGCATGCTAGGGTTTTCCTTTACAAATGACAAGCCATGAAAGCCAACTGGGGCTATTCAGGCGCCACATTGCAAAAGCTTCAGGAGCTACCCCTTCTCGCCTGCTTCACTTATCATGTCGGATTGAAATCATAGCGTTACTGAAAAGAAGTTATCCATGCCCAATATTATTGTTGCTGCCTTATATAAATTTGCTCCGCTACCCGACTATCGGGCCATGCAACCCGGCCTGCTGGATTTTTGCATTAGCCAGGGACTCAAGGGAACTCTGCTACTGGCTGAGGAAGGCATTAATGGCACCGTAGCCGGAAGCCGTGTTGGGATTAATGCACTCATTGCATATCTGCGATCAGACGCACGCTTTGCGGACATGGAGCATAAGGAGTCTTTTGCTAACGAGATGCCTTTTTACCGCATGAAAGTCCGGCTGAAGAAGGAAATCGTCACTCTGGGCGTGTCAGGTGTCGATCCCAACATCAAAGTAGGCACCTATGTGGCGCCGGAAGACTGGAACGCGCTGATATCCGACCCCGATGTGGTGCTCATAGATACGCGTAACGGCTATGAATACGACATAGGCACTTTTCGCGGGGCAATAGATCCACACACGACCACATTTCGTGAATTTCCGGATTATGTCAGCAAGCATCTCGATCCTGCCCAGCACAAAAAAGTCGCCATGTTCTGCACCGGCGGTATTCGTTGTGAAAAAGCGTCTTCATTCATGCTGGAACAGGGGTTTGAAGAGGTCTATCACCTGCAGGGGGGCATTCTCAAGTATCTGGAGAATGTTCCTGCTGAAGAAAGCTTGTGGGAAGGCGAGTGTTTCGTATTTGATCAGCGCGTTGCTGTAGGACATGGCCTTGAGCTGGGGGTATACGATCAATGTCATGCATGCCGTCACCCTGTATCACCGGAAGACATGGCCACAGCCCAATATGTTGAGGGAGTTTCGTGCCCGCATTGCTTCGACATCCTGAGCGAAGAAAAGCGCGCTAGCGCTGCCGAACGGCAAAAGCAGATGGAACTGGCTCTCAAACGCGGCATGGCCCACATCGGGGAAGTTCAGACTAAGCACAAAGCGTAAGCTGTAACTTGGCGTGGTCCGAAACCCACAGATGTTAAGTTTGATTTCACTTGTATTTAATAAGCATCTCGGCTGAAAGTGAACTGTAAGCTCTAGTCCCTATAATCCGCCCGTGCTGACAATTCTCATCATCTTTACCATGTACTGCGCCATAGCGCATCCAGCCTTAATACAGTACTCTGAAACTAGCGCATATTGTTCATGGTCTATTTTATGACATCGTCAATGTATGCCTCAGCTGCTGATGTAGCCAGCCCATCAGAGTTTCCTTATGCTTAGAAAGGGTAATATGAGTGTAATGCTGAATTTAAAAAGGCAAGACCGCTTGCTGGTATTAGCGGTACATCCTGACGATGAAACGTTAGCTACAGGCGGCCTGATACAACACGCACTC
>JBDTOX010000177.1:0-7631 GCA_039933015.1 Methylophilaceae bacterium | reverse complement strand
TGAATTCAACAGCGTACCTAGCACCCAGCGCAACCAGGCACCTAGCGCCGCACCAACCCCGACCGCAACAAAACCGCTCGCACCCATTCCTCGATCCTTATATCTTCATGCGCCATTTACTGGTTGATTCGCCTTGATTAGCGGGCTACTGGCCAGTATGATGGACTGCAAAAATAGATTCAATGCCGAAGTTTGTCACAACACCGATAGCACCGCGCCAAACACCCTCATAACTGATGACTAAAGAGCCCTAATAGTTTGCGTATTTTATTTGTTAGTTCAGAAGCATATCCCCTGATCAAAACAGGGGGGCTGGCCGATGTAAGCGGCTCGTTGCCGGCTGCGCTACGGGGACTTGGCGCAGATGTCCGTCTCTTGATCCCAGGTTATTCGGCAGTATTGGCTAAACTGAAACACAGCCAGCGAGTTGCCTCGATTGAGCAGTTGCCAATTATCGGTTCAGCAACCCTGATCATGGGAGAAATGCCTGACACTGGCGTGCCGGTGTTAGCCATCGATTGCCCCAGCCTTTATCAGCGCAGCGGAGGCCCTTATATGGATGCCAGCGGTCGTGATTGGGAAGACAATCCATTACGTTTTGGCACGCTGTCTCGCGTTGCTGCCTTATTGAGCTGCAGCGGAAGCCCGCTTTCTGATTGGCTACCCGACATTGTTCATTGCAATGACTGGCAAAGCGGTTTAACCCCGGCATTTATGCACTATATGGGGACCAGCCACATGGGGACCAGCCACACGGAAATGCGCCGCGCCAAATCCGTGATGAATATCCACAATCTCATATTTCAGGGCTACTATCCAGCCGAATGGGTAAGCAGACTTGGTCTGCCTGCTGAAAGCTATCACATGAATGGCGTGGAATACTACGGCCAGATGTCCTTTCTTAAAGCTGGCATTTATTTCGCGGATAGCATCACTACAGTCAGCCCTACCTATGCACACGAGATACAGACTGACGAGTATGGTTTTGGCATGCAAGGCTTGCTAGCTAGCCGCGCACATGAAATTCATGGCATTCTGAACGGCATCGAAACCACTGAATGGGACCCTGCACGCGACCCGCATTTGGCAAAACCCTACGATATTGAACACCTTGCGGGTAAAAAATCCGTTAAAAAAGCCCTACAAACAAGATTAGGCTTGGCCACTGATGCCACGGCACCCTTGCTGGGCGTAGTAAGTCGCTTAACCAGTCAAAAAGGCCTGGACATGTTGCTGGCGACTGCAGAGCCACTTATGCAGCAGGGCTGTCAAATGGCAGTCCTGGGTGGTGGAGAAGTTGAACTGGAGGACGGGTTCAAGCAACTGGCGCAGCGTTATCCGCTACAGGTTGGTGTGACCATAGGCTATAACGAGCCGCTGTCGCACCAAATCATGGCGGGGGCTGATATTTTTATTATGCCCTCACGCTTTGAGCCATGCGGCCTCAACCAGATGTATGGCTTACGCTATGGCACTCCACCTGTTGTTACCAATACAGGCGGACTTGCTGATTCGGTGCAAGACACCAATACGGACAGTTTGCGTGACGGCACTGCCACAGGGTTTGTCATGCAACAGCCGAATCAGCAGCAACTGCTGGCCAGCGTGCAACGTGCCCTGGATTATTACCATGAGCCTGAACTCTGGCGTCAGATCCAACGCAATGGCATGCGGCGGGATTTGGGTTGGGATAAGAGTGCGCGCGCCTATCTGGATATATACACCAGCCTGATACAGGCTTAGATTCCACCTCTGCCTAAACACGCTGTTCTATTAAATATTTATTAAAATCCGAGCTCTACTTTTCCATCCCTACGGGTGCATATATCACACCCGTTTTTGTCCGGATTCTAAATTCCCCGGTTAATCCAGCTTGATAAAGTGTTCGCGGTAATACTTGAGCTCATCAATAGATTCATAAATATCCGCAAGCGCCTCGTGCTTGCTGGCTTTCTTAAAACCTGAATAAACTACAGGCTTCCAGCGTCGGGCCAGCTCTTTAAATACGCTCACATCCAGATTGCGGTAATGAAAGTAAGCCTCCAAATCTGGCATGTAACGCGCCATGAAACGTCTGTCCTGACAAATGGAGTTACCGCACATGGGCGATTTACCCGCTGGAACGTGTTGTTTCAGGAATTCAATCATCTGCACTGTCGCGGCGGCCTCATCCAGCGTGGAGGCCTTGACCTTATCGATGAGGCCAGAGCGTGCGTGCGTGCCCTTGTTCCAGGCATCCATGCCGTCCAGCACCGCATCAGATTGATGCACAACCAGCACAGGCGATTCAGCCAGCACATTCAAATTTGCATCGGTAACGACGGCAGCGAGCTCCAGGATTCGATCACTATCCGGCTGCAAGCCACTCATTTCCATATCCAGCCAGATGAGGTTATTACTATCTTGTGACATAATGATTTCCATTAAATATTGCTGAAAAGCTGCGCTGGTGAACCTTAGGTAAATTGGCGCTTCTAAAAGGCATCAGAGTTTACCCGAAAATCCCCAAAAAATATGACTACTGTCTTTACCACACTCTTTGTAAGTCTGCTGCTGCTCACCACTGCGACGCGCGTCTGGCTTGGGCGTCGCCACGTAAGCTATATCCAATCACATCGCGACAAGGTCCCGGCCGCCTTCGATGGGAATATCAGTCTAGATGCACACCAAAAAGCAGCCGATTACACATCAGCCAAAACGCGGCTGATGATGGTGGAGGGTGTTGCGCAGGCAATTCTATTGGCCCTGCTTACACTGGGGGGTGGTTTGCAATGGATAGATGCCGCTTGGCGTACAGCCATGCCTGAGCAAGAAATTTTTCGTGGCGCCTTAGTCATATTAAGTACATTTTTAGTCGGCAGCCTGATTGAATTGCCATTCGATTATTACAAGTCATTCGTAATTGATCAGCTCTTCGGTTTTAATAAAATGACCCCGCGCATGTTCTTTACCGACCTGATCAAACACTGCATCGTGGGCCTCGTTCTTGGCGCGCCTATCCTCTTTGTTGCGTTATGGCTGATGCAAAGCGCCAGCGATTACTGGTGGCTATATCTATGGGTGGTGTGGAGTGTATTTAATCTGCTCATACTTGCCATCTACCCCACTTTTATCGCACCTATGTTCAACAAATTTTCACCGTTAACTGATGAATCCCTGAAGATACGTATTGAAAAGCTGCTGCAAAAATGCGGCTTCAAGTCTCAAGGCTTGTTTGTGATGGATGGTTCTACCCGCAGTAGTCACGGCAATGCTTACTTCACTGGCTTTGGTTCCAGCAAGCGTGTGGTTTTCTTTGACACACTGCTTGAGCGCCTGGATGCCAACGAGATTGAAGCTGTGCTAGCTCATGAGCTGGGTCATTTCAAGCACAGGCACGTGATTAAACGCATTGCGCTAATGTTTTTAGTGAGCTTTGTCGGCCTGGCACTGCTCGGCTGGCTGAAACAGCAGGCATGGTTCTATACTGGTCTCGGCGTTACCGAAGCCAGCGACTATATGGCTTTACTGTTGTTCCTGCTGATTAGCCCGATATTCCTATTTTTGCTGCGCCCACTCATGGCAAGCTACTCGCGTAAAAATGAGTTTGAGGCAGATGAGTACGCTGCAAAAAATGCCGATGCGGGACATCTAGTCGAAGCACTGGTCAAGCTATATCGCGATAATGCGTCAACCTTAACGCCAGACCCACTGCATTCTGCATTTTATGACTCACACCCGCCTGCCAGTATTCGCATTTCCAAACTGGCAGCACTTACGAAATAAATTCATGGAGAGCCATGATGTTTAAATTCTTCGGCTTTATCGCTTTAACGCTGATTAGCACTCTCGCCCAGGCTGATCCTTTTGCCCAAGGCGACCCCACTATTGGCAAGGCCATGGTAGAAAAAAACTGTATTGCCTGCCATGCTGCAAAATATGGCGGCGACGGCTCAGCCATCTACACTCGAGAGAACCGTATCGTCACGAGCGCACCTGGCCTGCTCGCCCGCATCCGCGTCTGTAACACCATGCTCGGCCTTAAGTGGTTTGAAGACGAGGAATTGCATGTCGCAAGTTACCTCAATAAAAACTACTACAAGTTTGAAAAATAATTGAGCGTTAAACCGTTGCAGCACGCGCTAGTGGTAGCCGCATATGGCAAGCGTTATGACGTTGAGCTCACCGAGGGGCCAGATACAGGATGCCGCATTGGTTGCGTCACGCGCGGCAAAAAAAGTGATCTGGCCTGCGGCGACTTGGTGCAGATCAAACTGACCGATACTAGCGAAGGCGTCATTGAACACACCCTGCCTCGCACCAGCCTGCTTTACCGCAGCAATGCCTATCGCAGCAAGATGCTGGCTGCGAATGTTACCCAAGTCGTCATTGTGCTCGCCACCACTCCCAGTTTTTACGAAGAACTGCTTAACCGCTGCCTGATTGCTGCAGAGGCCGCAGACATTCGTCCGCTCATAGTGCTTAACAAGTGTGACATCGCAGATAACACAGCTGCGCTGCTACGCCTGCAGCTCTATTCGGCACTGGGTTATCAGGTGCAGCCACTATCGGCTAAACAGGACATCACTCCGCTGAGACAATGGCTACATGGCCAAACCAGCGTACTGGTCGGACAATCGGGCATGGGTAAATCCACCATCGTTAATGCGCTAGTGCCAGGACTCAGTATACGCACACAGGAAGTCTCCGAAGTGCTGGACAGCGGCAAGCATACGACTACAGCTACGCATCTGTATCACCTGGACAACGACAGCCACCTGATCGACTCCCCCGGGCTTCAGGAATTTGGCCTCAACCATTTGAGCATTGATCAACTGGAGCATGCGTTCGTTGAATTCCGCCCATTTTTAGGCAAATGCCGCTTCAACAATTGTCGTCACTTGAAAGAGCCTGACTGTGCGATCAGCCAGGCTGTGATTGAAAATACAATATCACGCGAGCGATGGGCCTGTTATCAAGGTCTGGTAAGCGAACTGAGCCAACCGAATTATGCTGGTTGAGCTGCCGCAAGAGACTTAGACTAGACGAAATACAGGCAACGGAGTCGCGCAATGACTACTGCTTTCATTTCTCATCCCGACACGCTACTTCACATGATGGATGGCGGACATCCGGAATCTCCCGCCCGCATTACCGCCATCAAGAATGAGCTCATCACCAGCCACATTTATGAGCATCTGCAAACCCACGTGGCGCCGCTGGCCACCGATGAGCATTTGCTACGAGCACACACACCACGCTATGTGCAACATATTCGCAGCATCGCCCCACCGGCAGGCCTGGTCAGGCTGGATGCAGACACGGCCATGGGCCCGATGACGCTATCGGCTTGCCTGCACGCAAGCGGGGCGACAGTGCTTGCCACGGACCTGGTAATGAGCGAAAAAGTAAAAAACGCTTTTTGCTGTATTCGACCGCCTGGGCATCATGCCGGGCGCGAACGCGCCGCCGGGTTCTGCATTTTTAACCATGTAGCTGTTGGCGTAGCGCATGCGCTCGCACAGCATGGCCTTGAGCGCGTGGCGATTATCGATTTCGACGTACATCATGGCGACGGGACAGAAGACATTTTCAAGGATAATCCGCACGTCATGCTGTGCTCAACTTTCCAGCACCCGTTTTATCCATATAGCGGCGCAAATAGCAGAACTGACCGTATGATCAATGTTCCGCTACTTGCACACACGGATGGCAAGGGATTTCGCAAGGCCGTAGAGGAACAATTCACGCCAGCTCTGGCAGCGTTCAAACCTGAAATAGTTTTCGTATCAGCCGGCTTTGACGCCCATATTCACGATCCGCTGGCACAACTGGCACTGATAACAAACGACTACGTCTGGATTACCGAATTTATCAAGGACATCGCGCATCGTCATGCAAAAGACCGCGTTGTTTCATCGCTGGAAGGCGGCTATGCGTTAGCTGCTTTAGCAGACAGCGCCACCGCCCACATCCGCACCCTCGCCGCACTCTAGTGCGGTGTGGGTATAACCGAGCTGTTATAATCAAATCATGCAAATCACTACACGCCTAGAATTCGATGCGGGTCATCGCATCCCCTCCCACAAAAGCCAGTGTCGCAACCTGCATGGCCACCGCTATGCCATCGAAATCACCCTCTCGGGCGACATCATTGAGCAGGAAGGCACTTCCGAACAAGGCATGGTGATGGATTTCTCCGACGTCAAAGCCATCGCTCGCCGCGAAGTGGTGGACAAATGGGATCACGCATTCCTGGTCTATCAAGGCGACAGCACCGTGTTGGATTTCCTCAATACCTTGCCAGAACACAAGACCGTGGTGATGAATACTGTGCCAACCGCAGAAAACATGGCCGCAGAAGCTTTTCGTATTCTTCATGCCTGCTACCGCGATACCTATGGCAACCATTTGCAGCTGGATCGCGTACGGCTATATGAGACGCCTAATAGCTGGGTAGATGCACTGAGCTAAGCAGCGTGCCGCTTATAAATACAAGCAGTGTTGGGGAATTTTTAATCCTGGCAGGCCGGCAGTGCCGGCACTGGAGTCTTGAATGAACGATAAAATCCGTCAATTGCTTGACCAGATGAGCGCCCTTGAAGACGAGCTACGCACGGCGCTGCATGAACGGGAGGAGCCTATATTCTTCAAGATCAAAGGCAAGCGTATCGAATTCGAACGATCCATCAAGCAAGCGCACCGCCGGCTTAAGGTAGGGTTTTTCCGCTGGCTTGTCACTAACCGCCCGCAGAATCTGATTACCGGGCCCATCATCTACAGCATGATCATTCCCATGGCCATACTCGATCTGTTCGTCAGCTTTTACCAGGCAACCTGCTTCCCGATATACGGCATTGCCAAGGTGCGCCGCGCCGACTACATCGTGATGGATCGGCAGCATCTTGAATACCTTAATTTCATCGAAAAATTCCACTGTACTTACTGCGCTTACGGCGCCGGGCTGATTGCCTATATAGGCGAAATTGTGGCGAAGACCGAGCAGTACTTTTGCCCCATCAAACACGCACGAAAGGTGCTCGGTACCCATGCACGCTACGCCCGTTTTCTGGACTATGGCGAGGCTGCAGACTACGAAGCCAGGCTTGAGGAATTTCGCATTGCACTGGCCAGGGAAAAGTAAAATTACTGGCCGAGGACGCTTTTTTACGGCCTGCCTCTCTCTACACCCTGCCTACACCACTTCTTAGACTTTCAGGGTTACCGCTTCTTGCAGCGCCTCGGACAATCCATCCTGCCAATTGGGCATTTCCATCTCGAATGCTTCCCGCAACCTGGTATTATCCAGCACTGAATTAGCTGGCCGCCTGGCAGGCGTCGGGTATTGCTCGGTAGTAATGGCCTCTATGCCGTCTGGCGAAGCTTTAAGCGGAGGCCAGTTCCGGGCTGTTTGCATGGTCTGATATTGCCGCAAAATAGCCTGGGCGAAGCCATGCCATGACGTTCGCCCGGCGCAGGTCATGTGATAGGTGCCGCTTTTGTTAGGCTGCCAATTAAGCATCGCTGTCACCGTCGCTTCAGCTATGCTGCGGCTCCAAGTCGGCGCACCAAACTGATCACCCACGACGCGCAATTGTTCACGCTCAGCCGCCAGGCGTAATATCGTGCGCAGAAAATTCTTACCGCGTGCG
>JBDTOX010000176.1:0-12240 GCA_039933015.1 Methylophilaceae bacterium | reverse complement strand
AAGGTTAAGGTTAAGGTTAAGGTTAATCCCAGCCTAGGCTTTGTCGTGCTGGGCTTTGGTGATCGGCAGTTCCCACAGTTTTGTAAATTTGCCAAGGACACTGAAGCCGCTCTGCTCACTCACGGTTGGCATCGGTTGCTCGAACTCGATACTATCGATCGGCAGTCATCGCAAGCGTTCTCTCGCTGGGGCAATGTCGTTAGCCAGTTGATCGGCCGGGAATTGACATTGCAGCATACGCCCAGGCGTCCACGCACGGATTCATTTCAACTAATTGACAGGATCAACTATGGCGAACAGGTGCAAGCGCCGACCAGCATTCTGCGGTTCGCTGCAGTAGCCAGGAAGAGCATTACCGGCCGGCTGATACGCCTGATTGGGGGTAACGGATTACCGCATTTCGAAGTAGGCGATCTAGTTGGAATTCTGCCGCCCGACAGCCCTATACCGCGTTTCTATTCGCTGGCCAGCAAGTCGAATGATGGCTTTCTGGAAATCTGTGTGCGCAAGCTGCCTGAAGGTCTGTGCTCCCAATTCCTTCATAGCTTGCAGCTGGGCGACCGTATTGATGCCTTTATTCAGCTCCATCCTGACTTCCGACCGGCTTCTGGCAAAGCCCCTGTCATTCTCATCGGTTCCGGTACAGGGATCGGGCCATTGGCCGGGTTTATCCGTAACAATGCAGGAAAACATCCGATGTACCTGTATTGGGGGGGGCGCGACCCGGCTTCCGATTTTCTTTATGAGCCTGAGCTCAGTGAATATTTGGCTGATCATCGGCTGACCGAATTGCATGCCGCTTTTTCGCGAGTTAAGGATGGCGCTTACGTACAGGATCGGGTTCTCGACGATGCCACGCAAATTCGCCAACTGATTGTGAATGGGGCCCAAGTGCTGGTCTGCGGTAGTCGTGCCATGGCGAAGAACATCATGCAGGCATTGGATGAAATTTTGGCGCCCCTTAACCTCGACGTAAAGGCGCTAAAAACACAGGGGCGTTACCGTGAAGATGTCTTCTGAAACACAGGACCTCTCTACCACTACTTTTCAACGCTATAGTCTTAGTGGAGAGACGATGGGCACACGATATAGTGCCGTTTTTTTTGCTAAAGCGGGACTCGATGAATCAGCCATTGCGGTCCGTTTGTTTGCCGCAGTAGACAAGGTGGACCAGCAGATGTCCACCTGGAAAACAGATTCAGATCTGAGTCGCCTCAACGCAGCTCCAGTGCAGCAATGGCTTGCAATACCTGAAGAGCTCGCTAGTGTGCTGGCAACCTCCTTGCGTATAAGTCAGCATTCCCATGGCGCGTTTGATATTGGCGTGGGGGCCCTGGTCAACGCCTGGGGTTTTGGCCCCGGCAAGCAACAACCAGATGCGCACCATATTAGCGCGTTGAAGGAACAAGTGCATCGACCTGCAACCGAGGTGTTGGATATTGATCACGCTCACAACCGAGTTCGTAAGCTGGCGACTATTACACTGGATCTTTCAGGAATTGCCAAAGGCTTCGGTGTGGACGAAATGGCCCGCTGTCTCGATAGCTTTGGGATTACGAGTTATCTGGTCGGAATTGATGGCGAAATGCGTGCACGTGGCCTAAAACCAGATAGACGGCCATGGGCAATCGCCATTGAGAAGCCCATTCGAGGTGTACGTGAAGCAATGGGCGTAATGGAACTCACCGATGCTGCCATCGCTACCTCAGGGGATTACCGTCATTGGGTCCAAATTGCGGACAAGTACTATGCCCACACCATGAACCCTTTATATGGGAAGCCTTCGAGTAACCAAATTGCAGCTGTCACTGTGATGGCTTCAAGCTGCATGCTCGCCGATGCGTGGGCCACTGCACTGCTGGTGCTGGGTGAAGATGCAGGGGTTCGACTAGCACAGGAGCGAGGTATGGATGCGTTATTCGTTCTGCGTGATGGTGAAGTATTTCAGGAGATATCCATTATTGCTGGGCAGCGTGAATTGCAACGCTAGACCCATTTCGGCATCCACAAATGCTCAGGCTTTCCGGATCTGGTGACTCCTGAATCGTGGCTGTGGCGTCGATGACGCACTCCAACTCCAGCCAGGACCTCTTGGAAACCGGGTTCGACATCGGCCTCGCGTACGCTACCTGCCGAACGTTACGATCAGCCTTCGTACCTCGTTGACACAAGGCAGCGTTTTCGGTAATTTCTTTTTAATCAGTAGGTAAAGGTTCCCAAAGGGCTTGAAGTGTGAAGAGCCGGCTTGCAGTGGCTTAGATAGTTGCCCTTGCAGAACAGGAGGGGCTGACGGGGCTTTATTAAATCGTATTTAAGCTCCAAACATTGGCTGACGCAGCAGGGATAGTTGGAAAACTTATCTTGGTGATTTCGAATCTTGAGATTCAGGCAGTAAATTGCAGCCGTCGATGGGAATTATACCAAAACACGGCTAACTGAATGAGCACGATCAAACTGGAAGGAGTATTCATCATGGAACATAATATTTTCCCCGACGCTTCGAAGGATCTGGCACAAAAACGACAGGAACTTGCACCCGAAATTTGCAGTGCTTTCCAGGCATTCAGTCGCCAAGTCTTCGCCGATGGCGCACTACCGTCGAAAACCAAGGCGCTTATTGCGGTCGCAGTGGCGCATGTGACCCAGTGCCCCTATTGCATTCGCGGTCACACAGAACTTGCTCTACAAAAAGGTGTTACAGAGCAGGAACTTATGGAAGCGATTTGGGTTGCCGCGGAGATGCGCGCAGGCGCCGCCTATGCGCATTCTCTCTTGGCCATCGATACGATGAATCAAGCCAAAGACAAGACATCAGGAACGTGAAGTAATTCGGCGTCGCACAAAGCTGGGTCTGGGATTGACGAACAGAAATTTGCTCATTTTCTGTACGATAGGCAAGAGTGTGCCAGTAACTTCTAACTGATGAGGAAAAAATGATGCTTATCCGCACAATCCTGCCTACCGTGAAGAAACGGCTGGTTACGATTAACGGCGACGCTCCACTCATTGATGCAGCAAGACTTTTAGGTGGAATGCATACCAACCTTGTGGTCGTGTGTGACCCCGATGGTCTGATCATTGGCGTGATTACCAAAACCGACGTCGTTAAACAAATCAGCCACTGTCAAGGATGCAGTTGTACAACCATGGTTTCAGAGACCATGACGCGTGACGTCATGTCGTGCAATGTCGATGACAACTTACTTGATGTCTGGCATATCATGAAAGATAAGGGCCTGCGACAGATTCCGGTCAAGAACACCGATTCCAAGCCAGTGGGCGTGCTCTATGCAAGAGATGCGTTGCAGGTACTCTTGAAAGAGGTTGAGTACGAAGAAATTTTGTTGCGCAACTATGTAATGGGGATCGATTAGCAATAATGACAGAAAATTTCTGACTTATCCTGTTCGAGAAGGGACCACTGGAGCAATAAGATGGGGGTTTTCATTAATGGGGGTTTTCATTAATAGATAATCCGCAAAGCAAAGTGCACGTGCACCGCTTGAGTGGTGCTGACTGGTTGTATAAGATTATTCCCTATAGTTTTAATTTTTTTGATTGACGAACGAGGGTAACGAGAATTGGACGAAATACCGCGGATTACATTTCTTATCGATCGAGATGGTATTAATTCTGCCATCGAGTGGGTTCGACGCACTCTGCGCATCTATCGTTCATGCGTGCTCAACCCCAAGCACTTTGCAAGCTCGCACGAATATCGGCGGCGCTTTATCGAGTCATATCTGAGTTTCAAACACTGGCTGGAACAGCAGGCATAGTTGAACTTGCTACAGCATAGCTGCTTGCGCTGAATTCTTAAGCAGGCAGATGCGTTGTATGACAGCAGTTTGGGGTTGCGTAATCAAGCCTTGCTCAAAAGCGACTGGCGTCAGCTCTGGCACAAAGGCTTGCAGCAATTCATTGGGCCGCAATAGGAAATCCGGGTTTTGCGGGCGGCCATAAGCTTCGTGGCCGACCATGAAGGTTTCATAAATCAGGACACCCTGCGCTGCCAGGCTTGCAGCCAGAAGCGGCAGCAAGGGCCGGTGCAGATAGCGGCAGATGACGATGCCATCGAACTGCTGATGGCCATATGGCCACGCAGCATTTTCCAGATCGGCAAGCTGCAGGCGGATATTGGCTAACCCTTGCATGCTCTCCAGCGCTGCGTCATCGCGGTCCACCGCTTCTACCAAATACCCCTGCTCTGCCAGCCAGCGCGCATTGCGACCGGAGCCTGCGGCCAGGTCCAATACTCGGCCGCCCTGTGTGATTAAGTGCGCAAATCGGCGCACCCAGTCCGAAGGCCCCGTTACCTGGTTATGGCTCATATTATGGTATTCATACAAGGTTTCATACGCCGTATAGTAAAGCAATCAAGCCGAATCTAGGGGACCATTGAATAAGCCCTTGATTTTTTTGGTGACAGGTTTTGTGTGAAACAGCATGGCATATACGCGGTACTGCCATGTCGCGGACCGGCTGCGTTAGGAAGCGTTGATGTCGGTCAGGACAGCTAGGATCTGGTTGTATGAAACATCCTTGTTTCTGACAAAACAGGCTAGGTTTGCCAATGCACATACAGACAATTCTTCACCTGTCATGATCCATCCGGCTGATGGCCAGCCTTTCTGGCCCGAAAAAAGCGAGAGCAGATCCGCGCTTTGCAGTATGAGACAGCTATTGGCATAACAGATGTCCGCTGCCAGTCGGAAATGCGATGGCTCAAACTCGCCAATCGATTCCGCTACGGTACCGTCGTCATAAAAGCGCAGAGCGCCGACAACACCCTGGTAGTTGAGTAGATGGGAAAGTGTGCTCATGATCAAGGCGCATCCTGCAAGAGCACCGGTACCTGCGCCATATCGTTGAAGGTTTTATAGGCCAGATCGTGGTCGAAGCCTTTGCGCTGGGCGACAACCGCTTTCCCGTGCATGCCCATGATCAGGTGGTCCAGCGCCAGAAAAGTAAATCCGCGTTCCGGCAAAAATCCGTGCTGGCCCGTCTGCTTTTGCCAGCCCGTGGCCTGCATGCGGTAAATCGCCAGATTGGCAGTACACATCTGTGCCACCATTTCGGCAAAATCCTGATCCAGCTCACCTTTGATTTCCTCAATCTCGCCGCTGTCAGTAAATGCAATTGCGCCATACACGCTGGGCAGCGTCATCAGTTCATTTAGAGTTGGCATAGGGTTCTCCTTAATTTTTATTGCTTGTACGAACGGTCGCCGATGACGCCAAGCTGATCAATCAATGTATTGAACGATACCTCTTGCGAATGGACCACGCTCACGGTGTCGCGCATGGTAATCAACGAAATATCATCACCCCACAACACCCATCCCTGACACCTGTCCCAATCGGCATCTGTGGTGAAATCGGCCAGCATCCTGCCTTGCATTTCGATGAAAATGGTAATCGAAGCACACATTCTAGCCATCAGGTCGAACTCATCTTCCGAAAATGGTCCGGCAAAATTTTCCAGCAAGCCTTTCCGGGAAAACTCGGTGACGGCTACCACGCCTTGGGTCTGTGCCAGTTCTTCTATTGCGATTAGATTCATGTTGGTTTTCCCCCTCATCTATTAGACCAATATAGAGCCGGTAGAGTTTTCGATATTTTGGTAAGTACGACGAATAACTTGTCGATCGGCCACGCTAATTGAATGAAGCCCAGCACAACATCTAGGTCAGCATTGGGATTCGCTCAGCAACGATCTGCTTGCTGCATGGGGTGGAGCAGTAATTTCTGGCAGAAATTTAATGGTGAATATTCATGATGGGACTTATTGATAATGGACTCAAACCAATGCATCCCATCGGGGCTATTTTTTATCATTGCCGGTCTGGTGCCCGATATAACCGCCTACAGCCGCTCCTCCAACAGTCCCTAAAGTGCTGCCATTGGTTAATACGGAGCCTGCGACACCACCAACACCCGCTCCTATAGCAGTATTTTTTTGCCGAGTAGTCATACCTCCGCATGCGGTTAAGGTCAGGCTCAGTAGAATTGCGGTTGTTACAACTCCCATGGAATTTCGCGGCGTGGTATTCATGATATAACTCCTTTACCAGCGAGCTGGTATGCTGATACTAGAAATTTTGACACCTTTATTTAAAAGAAGTTGTGGTGAGCTCAACCGGTCTCGCCGCAATACTTGCTTTTAAGCATAGTTAAGCAGGCGCAATCGACCAATGACCAATTCTCAAGCTACTCTCGATTGGCAAGATGGCCAGCCAATCTCCAGAATATACGGCGATGTGTATTTTTCTCGCGAATCCGGTTTGCAGGAAACGCAGCATGTTTTTCTCGCCCGGAATCGCTTGCAGGAACGGTGGCAGGCGTTAGCAAATGAGCAATTTACGATTGCCGAAACCGGCTTCGGGACCGGGCTTAACTTTCTTTGTGCCTGGCAGCTATGGAATGAAACAGCGCCGCTGTCTAGCAGCATGCATTTCATCAGCACGGAAAAATACCCGCTCAGCCATACAGACCTCGCGCAAGCGCTGAGTTTGTGGCCGCAGCTGGCTCATTTGCGTGACCAGTTGTTGGCGCAGTATCGATGGTTAAAGCCAGGATGGCACAGGCTGGTATTTGAGCATGGCCGGGTGTCATTAACCTTGATCATTGGCGATGCGCGCGAGACGTTGCCGCAACTGCGGGCCAGTATAGACGCCTGGTTTCTGGATGGCTTCGCTCCCGCAAAAAACCCGGAAATGTGGCAGCAGGCCTTGTTCGACAACATGGCCAGGCTGTCTCACGTAGCAACCACGTTTGCCACATTCACCAGCGCGGGTGCAGTCAGGCGTGGATTGCAAGCTGCGGGGTTTGCCGTAAGCAAGGTGGCGGGTTTTGGGCGTAAACGTGAAATGCTGGCAGGCCGATATGCTGGCGAAAGCGTTAAGCCGGCACACATCCCTGACCGGCAGGCTATTGTCCAGACCGCAAGGGTCTTCCCCAATATCATGGGCAATACAACCTCAATGGGTGTCGACATTAAAACGGCTGCTGAAGCAGCTCGGTTTAATCCGAAATTGCCTCATGCCATTGTGATTGGCGGCGGTATTGCAGGTACAGCCAGTAGCAGCGCCCTGGCATCACGCGGCTGGCAAGTCACGTTAATCGAACGCCATCCGCTACTCGCGCAAGAAGCTTCCGGCAATCCGGTCGGCGTGCTCTACCCGCGCCTGTCTGGTCAGGATATGGCGTTGAGCCGCCTGGCTTTGCACGGATATTTGCACACTACACGGCTGTTGCAGCGGCTGAATCTTGATGCACATGACCATGATGCTTGCGGGCTTCTGCAGCTGGCTTTTGATGCGCAGGAACTGGCCAGGTGCAAAGCCATCGCCGCGCGTGATTTCCCCCTTGAATTACTGCGCCATGTGGATGCAGATGAAGCCAGCCGACTGGCAGGCATCGCTTTGACACATGAGGGTTTATATTTTCCAGGCGCTGGCTGGGTAAATCCGCCCGCGCTATGCAATGCCCTTGCCTGCCATGACAATATTTCGGTGATGCTTGCTGTCACGGCTCTGCGCTTGCAGCGTGATGGCGTGCAATGGCAGGTCTGGGATGAAAAGCGCCTGTTGGCACAAGCGCCGGTGGTGATTTTAGCCAGTGCCAATGACACCGTGAACTTTGAGCAGTGCATGCATTTGCCGCTGGAACCGGTGCGCGGACAAATTTCCATACTGCCTGCCAATGTAAACAGCCAGAAACTCAAGGTGGTGGTGTGTACGGATGGCTATGTGAGCCCTGCCGTTGCTGGAATCCATTGCGTGGGCGCCACCTTTTCGCCAAGTGATGTTTCCAGTGACATACGCCAGCGTGACCACGCAGCCAACCTCGCCATGTTAGGGAGAATGTCGCCAGAGCTGTATCAAAGCCTGGCGCAGCAGCCGCCAAGCGGACGCGTGGCGTGGCGCTGTGCCACACCGGATTACCTGCCTATGGCCGGGCCACTGCTGGACAACGCCGCCCTGAGTGCCAACCCGCCGAGATATAACGCAGACCCCGCTACTTTGCCGTGGCTGGCGGGCTTGTATGTCAATACCGGACACGGCTCTAAAGGTCTTATCAATGCGCCGCTTTGTGCCGAGATGATAGCCTGCGCCATCAATGGCGAGCCCGCTCCGGTCGATGCCCAACTGCTCGCCGCGCTTGACCCTAATCGGTTCATGTTGCGCAAACTGGGCTTGAAGCGTTTAGTGCAGGGCTTGGCCGCTTATCCGCTGCTGTAAAATCTCCACTATGGTAAATGCAAATCAGCTCTATCAAAGCGCCCTCGATGCGCATCGCAATGGCCTGCTGGACCAGGCCGAAAAGCAATACCGGCAGCTGCTGGCAAGCCAGCCCAGGCATGCCGATGCCTTGCACCTGCTAGGTGTGCTGTGCCATCAAACTGCGCGCCATACCGAGGCCGTCAATCTGATCTCCCAGGCGATTGCGCTCAATCCGCGCAGTGCGGACTTTCTTAACAATCACGGCCTGGCATTGCGTTCAGCAGGCCGCCTCGACGATGCGGTTATCAGCTACCAGCGTGCATTACAACTTGCACCCGCAGACTTTGACCTGCATAACAACCTGGGCAACGTGTATCAGGAATTGGGGCGTTTTGAACATGCTGCCGGCTGCTATCGTCGTGTATTGCATGCCTTCCCCAAGGATATTGATGTAAGAAATGCGTTATGTCACGCATTGCAGGCGCTGGGCAATCAAGGCCACGAGGCCGGGCAGTATGTGCAGGCAGAGGCCGCATATCAGGAACTGATACAGCTCAGCGTGAACAATGCCAGCCTGTATTACAACCTGGGTAATGCCCAGCGCGAACTGGGTAAATCCACTGAAGCTGCGGCCAGTTACAAACGCGCGTTGCAATTAGCGCCGGATGATGCGGATATACACAATAACCTGGGCAATGTATTGCGCGAACTGGGCCGGCTCGATGAGGCCATTGCAAGTTATGAAGCCGCTTTGCGCCTGAATCCTGCGCTCTATCACGCCAAGGTGCATCTGGTGCATCAAAAGCAGCATACCTGCGATTGGCAGGGTCTGGATGCCGACATTGAGGACATCCGGCATTGGGTAGCTGAAGTACCGCAGGCGCAAATTTCCCCTTTTGCGTTTCTTGCCATGCCCGGCACCACGGCCGCTGAGCAGCGCCGCTGCGCCGAGCACTGGGTGGAAAACCGTTACCAGCCTCTGATCAAGCAGGGCCAAAGGCTCGCCTTGCCTCATGCACGCCAGGCCCGGAAGAAATTGCGCATAGGCTACCTGTCCGGCGACTTTCGCCTGCATCCGCTGGCATTTCTCGTGACTGAGCTGATTGAACTGCACAACCGCAGCCAGTTTGAGACTTTTGCCTATTCTTACTCAGTGGATGACAAAACCCCGGAGCGCCGGCGACTGGAAAAGGCTTTTGATCATTTTGTTGATATCCGCTCGCTTGCATTGACTGATGCAGCCAAAAAAATTCATACCGACCAGATCGACATTCTGGTGGATCTCACGGGCTACACGCAAAGCACACGTAGCGGCATTCTGGCTTTGCGGCCCGCACCCATACAGGTGAATTGGCTGGGTTATCCGGGCACAATGGGCGCGCCGTTTTTTGACTATCTTCTCAGCGATGGTTTTATCACGCCGCTGGATCAGGCTATGCACTACACGGAAAAGCTGGCATTGCTGCCTTATAGCTATCAGCCCAATGACCGCAAACGCCCCTTGGCTGCAACCCCAACCCGCGCGGACGCTGGATTGCCGGCGCAAGGTTTTGTTTTCTGCTGTTTTAACCAGTCGTTCAAAATCACGCCGCAGATATTTGAAATATGGATGCGTTTGCTCCAGGCCGTGCCGGGCAGCGTGTTGTGGTTGCTGCAATGCAACCGCTGGGCTGAACAGAATTTAAGACGGGAGGCTGCAGCACGTGGCATGGATGCCAGCCGACTGATTTTTGCCCCGCGCGTGCCGCTTGCGGAGCATCTGGCGCGGCATGTGCTGGCGGATTTGTTCCTCGATACCCTGCCCTACAACGCGCATACCACGGCCAGCGATGCTCTGTGGATGGGCCTGCCGCTGCTGACCTGCACAGGCAATACGTTTGCGGCAAGAGTCGCCGGCAGCCTGCTGCATGCAGCCCATCTGCCTGAACTGGTCACAGAGTCGCTGGAGCACTACGAAGCACTGGCAGTGCAACTGGCAACACAGCCGCATAGCTTGCAAGCGCTACGTGAGCAACTGCAACAAACACGGGAAGCACTGCCGTTGTTCGATACTGCCTGCTTCGCGCGCAGCCTCGAACAGGCTTATCTGCGCATGTGGCAAGGCTGGCAGCCTGGTAATCCGCCGCAGTCTTTTATTCTGGCGCCATAACCGTCGGGGAGACGGCAGCGCCATGCAGGGCCTTGGGACTAAGTGCCTGAATGCACGGCTTGCTCACCGGGCAAAGGGTTATGGTAAAGTGAAAAAAATAATTCAGGGATAACAAAAATGGCCGCTATCGACATCACTCCGGTGCTCAAATTCATGGTGGAAAAAAATGGGTCCGACCTGTTTTTCAGTACTGGTGCGGCTATTCATATTGAGATTGAAGGTAATACGCTCCCGGTGAATAACCAGATCATGCTTCCGGGCATGGTCAAGGAAATTGCCTATGCCTTGATGAGTGATGCCCAGATCAAAGAATTTGAAGCAACCCTGGAAATGAATTTTGCCTTTGGCAAGCGCGATCTCGGTCGATTCCGTATCAATGTTTTTAAGCAGCGTGGCGAAGTGGCAATGGTCATCCGCCACATCAAAAGTGATATTCCATCATTTGAAACCTTGGGCTTACCCAATGTGCTCAAGGATTTGACCATGCGCCAGCGCGGCCTGCTATTGGTCGTGGGCTCTACAGGCTCCGGAAAATCGACCACGCTGGCTTCGATGATCGATCATCGCAATGCAACAAGCACCGGCCATATTCTGACGCTTGAAGACCCCATTGAATTCTTGCACGACCATAAAAAGTGTGTCGTCGATCAGCGTGAAGTGGGTATTGATACGCTTTCATTCGAGAACGGTCTAAAAAACGCCATGCGTCAGGCACCGGATGTGATCCTGATTGGAGAAATACGCGATATGGATGGCATGAAACATGCCATGGCTTATGCTGAAACCGGCCACTTATGCCTGGCCACGCTGCATGCCAACAACGCCAATCAAGCCATTGAACGTATTATTTCGTTCTTTCCCGAGGAAAGTAAGGCTGGGTTGCTGCTGGGGTTATCACTGAACCTGGTTGGCATCGTTTCCCAGCGGCTGGTACCCGGCACACAGGCCAAGCGTGCCGCCGCAGTGGAAGTGCTGATCAACATGCCTTACATCTCCGAATTGATTCAGAAATCCAAACTGGAAGAAATCAAGGAAGTCATGGCTAACAACAACGATATTGGTATGTGCACCTTTGACCAGTCCCTGTTCCGCCTGCATGGAGCAGGCAAGATCAGCGATGAAAACGCACTGGCTCATGCTGATTCGCGTAATGACCTGTCACTCAAGATGCGCTTTGCTGCAGAAGGTGCCAAAGGCGGCTTTGGCTAAATCGCAAATATCAGCTCGCCACGGTTAGGTTGCTGCCCTAAGTTTCTTCCGCTTTAGCCGCAAATATGGCAGCAGCAATAATCAGGCTGCCACCTAGCCATTCATGTGGCGTCATGATCTCGCCAGCCAGCCAATAAGAGCTTACCGCCGCCACTACCAACTCGAACAGGAAGATGACCGCAGCGCGGGTCACCAGTGTATGGGTAATGCCATATACCACCAGTGAGGTGGCACACAGCAGTGCCAAGCCTATGCCGCCCATAATCAGCCAGTATTCAGTGGGTATGGTGTGCGGCAGCGGTAATACCTCCTGCTGAAAAGGCATGAACAGCAGTGCCATCATCACCACACCTACCCAAACAGCCATGCACTTGACCCTGAGCGATAATTGAGTGGCGCGACGCGTCAGCACATTGGTAAAGGCAAAACCAACCCCCGCCGATAGCGCCATCCACTCCGCCTCTGTCTGTGGTATGGGCAGCCACGCTGCTGGCTGCCACAACATGATAAATGCACCAATCAGTGAGGTGGTCATAGCAATGGCGCCTAGCCGTCCCGTACGTTCATGCAGCCAGAAATGCGCCAGCAGCAGTGTCCATAGCGGGGATAAATAAAACAGCAGCATCACCCGCATGACTTCGCCTTCGATCACCGCCAG
>JBDTOX010000175.1:0-8509 GCA_039933015.1 Methylophilaceae bacterium | reverse complement strand
AAGGAGAACCGTATGACGGTTGATCTATTTACCCCCATCAAGCTCGGCAGCATGGAGCTAAAAAACCGTATCGCTATGGCGCCGCTCACGAGGAACAGGGCGGGCGAGGGTAATGTACCGCAGGACATGAACGTGGAATACTACGCCCAGCGCGCTTCGGCTGGCCTCATTATCACCGAAGCCACACCTGTTTCCGAAATGGGCCATGGCTATCCGGCCACACCCGGCATCCATAGCAAAGCGCAGATCAAGGGCTGGAAAAAAGTCGTCGACGCAGTGCATGCCAAAGGCGGCAAAATCGTATTGCAGCTATGGCATGTAGGGCGCATCTCGCATCCCTCTCTGCTACCGAACAATGCCTTGCCAGTAGCACCTTCTGCCATCAAGCCTGCTGGACAGGCATTTACCTACCAGGGCCTGCAGGATTTTGTCACGCCGCGTGCGCTGGCGACGGAAGAGCTGCCTGCGGTGGTTGCCGAATATGTGCAGGCTGCCAGGAACGCCCTGGAAGCCGGCTTTGATGGCGTCGAAATCCATGCGGCCAACGGTTATCTGCTCGATCAGTTCCTGCGTGACAGCACCAACAAGCGCACTGATAGCTATGGTGGCGACAAGCACAACCGCGTGCGTTTGTTGCTGGAAGTAGTGCAGAATGTGGTGGCCGTGGCAGGGGCTGCCCGTGTTGCCGTGCGCATCTCGCCGCTCAATCCGTTCAACGATATTGCGGATTCCAAGCCACAGGATTTGTTCAACCATGTCGCCGATCTACTCAGTCCGTTCGGCCTGGCTTATCTGCATGTGGTTGAAGGCGGTAGCCACGGCTTGCCGACCCCAGCTTTTGATTTCGTGCAATTACGCAAGCATTTCAGCGGTCCTTACATGGCCAATCTGGGTTACGATAAAGCTGGCGGCAATGCAGCTCTGGCTGCAGGCAGGGCGGATGTGATTGCCTTTGGGGTACCCTTCATCGCCAACCCTGATCTGGTAGAACGGTTTGAAAAGAATGCGCCATTGAATCAGCCAGATCAGGCGACTTTTTATGGAGGCAGCGAGAAGGGCTATATCGACTATCCAACCCTGGATTAAGCGCCTGTGACGATGCATGACGCGCAGTATTGCCATACTTGTACGGCAAGCGCTGGGGTTCCGTGTGCCTGGTCCTGTAGCCATCCCGTGGTTTTAATCCCTTTATCCGAGTTTAGAGGAGCATCATTTGAACAAGCCCGCGATTACCAGCACCCCCATCAACGCAACCCTTGCTAATCGCTGGAGCGGTCGCGCCTACGACGCCGGCAAGGCAGTCAGTCAAGAACAGATCATTACCTTGCTGGAGGCCGCGCGCTGGGCGCCTTCCTGTTATGGCGACCAGCCCTGGCGCTTTATTGTCTGGGATAAGAATACCGACGCCGCGGGCTGGCAAAAAGCTTTTGATTGCCTGGCACCAAGCAACCAGGCGTGGGTCAAAAATGCGCCTGTGCTGCTGTTAACCACAGCCGATAGCTTGTTCAGCCATAACCTCAAGCCTAATCGCTGGGCCCAGTATGATACTGGCGCAGCGGCGGAGAACCTGTGTTTGCAAGCCTCTGCCATGGGCTTGATGGCACATCAGATGGGTGGGTTCGACGCTGCCAAGGCGCGTGTAGCCTTTGCCGTGCCCGAGCAATACACGCCAATGGCGATGATGTCGGTGGGGCATCCTGCTGCTATCGCCACCCTGAGTGGTGAAGTGCTGGAACGCGAAACTGCGCCGCGCGCGCGGCGCAAATTAGGGGAGTTGTTTTTTAGCGGCACTTGGGGAAAGCCTGTCATTTAGCCTGCCAAGTCGCGGGCAGCCGCTGGGATGATCTTCTCCAGATGGTGAAAATTGCAAAGCAATTATCCAAAATCCGCTATGTCATCTGATAGTATTTGATGTTCCTCAATGAACAGGATTGCATCATGCCCGTAGTTGAACTTAATAAAGCCAATTTCAAGCAAACCATCACCAATAATGATTTTGTCATTGTCGATTTTTGGGCGACGTGGTGTGAGCCTTGCGTTACTTTTACCGATGTTTTCAAAGCCGCGGCGGACAAAAATCCCGATATCATTTTTGGCATGGTCAATACAGAAGCCGACCCGGAAATCGGCGAATATTTTGAAGTGGAAAAAATCCCGGGCATCCTCGTCATACGCGAGCAAGCCGGCATACATGCGCAAGTAGGTGAAATTGGCGCACCCGGGCTGGAAAAGATTATCGAATGGGCACGCACTTACGATATGACAGAGGTGCGTGCATACTATGCGCGGGAAAATGCCAGGCAGGGCTAGCCATGCTTGATTTTTTTAAGCTTTAGCTGGTATCAAAAAGCCGCAGATTGCGGCTTTTTTGTTTTAGCGTGTATTAAGGTTTGCGCTCCGCTGAATTGACCGGTGAGCCTTACACAAGTCGCCCGGATTTAGCTGTGCTGACTCGGCAACCGCGATAATACCCATTTGCAGCAACCATCCCGGTAAGTTGGCACATCTCAATCTGTGCTTAACTTTCCAAGACCTTTTTTATCTAGCAATGCATGGAGTGCGGGCATCAATAACAGTATGAGGGGCACAGCTACCACCAGCCCGGAGATGATGGCGACGGCAAGCGGTTTCTGCATGGCAGAACCGGCGCCCAAGCCGAGTGCGAGCGGCATCAAGGCAAGTATTGCAATAATGGAAGACATCAAGATAGGGCGCATGCGAAGTTTGCCTGCTTCAATGGGGTCGCCATTGCTATGGTCGCGATGCTTGAGTTCTGAAAAATAGAAAATTGCGATTTCTGTGACCATGCCGATCACCATGGTCATGCCCATCATGGATGAAATGTTCAATTCCACCCCGGTTAACCATAACCCGCAGAAAACGCCGCTGAGCGAAATAAGCGCCGTAATGACAATGCTCAGCACAACGGCTATATCTTCGTATAAATAAAGCAGCAACGCTGCCACCAGTAACACCGCACTCAGGAAAACGATAGTCAGATCCCGGAAGGACCGCTGCTGTTCTTTATAGAGCCCGCCATATTCAATATAGACGCCATTCGGCAGCGAAAGCGAGCTTAGTGCCTGTTGCACATCACGCATGGTAGAGCCGAGGTCGCGTCCCTCAATGCGTCCGGTCACGGCCACCATGGGCTTGAGGTTCTCGCGCAGCTCCTGCGCCTGGCCTTCCACAATGCTGATTTCGGCAATGCGTTTCAACGGCAGGTAATGCCCATCAGGCGCGCGTAACCTCAGATTCTGCAGGGCAGAAATACGATCCCTTAAATCCTGGTTGACCCACACCCGCAAGCCCACCAGTTTTTCGCCTACCTGGATTTGGCTCGCTACATTGCCGCCCACCATATCCTGTAATTGCCTGGTGACGTTGTCCGGGTCCATGCCTTCAATCGCGGCCCTGACCCGGTCTACGCGGATTTCAACGGCATCTCCGGCAATTCTGATGCCATTGAATACTTCAACCACGCCGGAGATTTTTTGCAGGCGCTCGGCAACTTGTGGCGCTATTTTTCTCAAAACGCCGCTGTCATCGCCGAACAGTTTGACTTCTATGGGCTGTGGTACCGCTGTTAAATCCCCAATCAGGTCTTCCATCAACTGGGCGGTTTCGATACGAAATCCCGGGACTTGGGTTTCTACAGATTCTCGTATCTCTGCCATGATGGCTTCGATATTTCGCCGTGGCGCAGGCTTCAGATGGATGAAAAAATCGCCCTCATTGGCTTCGGTAATACTGCCGCCCAGAGCGAGTCCGGTACGCCGGGAATAGCCATTAACTTCCGGCGTCTTCACGATGATGACCTCTACCTGGCGCAATATACGGTCGGTCTCAGTGAGTGAGGTGCCCGGAGGGCTTTTATAATCAAGGATAAAGCCGCCTTCATCCATTTGCGGCATGAATCCGGATCCCAGATTGGCGTAAGCCAGGTAGCCCAGCGCCATGAACATGAGAATGACAGGCAAGGCCCACAGCGGATGTTTGAGCAGTCGGGCCATGAAGTGCCCGTAATGATGCCGCAGCCTGGACATCAGCGGGCCCACAGCTTCCAGTTTTTCTGCTGATTTGCGGTTTAGCAGCGCATCGGCCAATAATGGCACTACCAGCATGGCAACGATAAATGAAATGGCAAGGCTGGCGGCCATGGTCAATGCCAGCGCCTTGAAAAACCCGCCGGCAACACCGCCCAGGAATGCCAATGGCAGGAAAACGACCAGCGTTGCCAGCGATGAACCCCATAATGGTCGCGCCATTTCCATGGCTCCGCCTAGTACTGTGTTATAGCCAGATCGGGCCGATTCGGTAAGCCTGCGCATGATGTGCTCCAGCATGACCACGGTATCATCTACGATCAGCCCTACGGCGGCTGCCATACCGCCCAACGTCATGATATTAAAGGTCTGGTTGAAGGCGTGTAACAGCAGCATGGTGCTGACCAGCACGCTGGGCAGGACAATGGCAACTACCAGGGTAATGCGCCATGTTCTCAGGAACGCAAACAGGATGATCGCGGCCAGCAAGGCGCCTATCAGGATGGCATCGCGCACGCTGCTGGCCGCTGCGGCAACCAGCTCAGATTGGTCGTAGTAAATCCTGATGTCTGTGTCAGGCGGGGTCTGCTTGGCAAAAGAAGATAAGGCCGCTTTTACATCCTTGGCTATTTGCAGAGTATTGGCACCACGCTGTTGCAGGATATTGACCAATACCGCGTCATGTCCATTGGCACTGACACGTGTCCACTCCGGCAGTTCGCCCGCGCGGATTTCCGCCACATCGGCGAGGTCGACTACGCCATTGGCGCCGCTGCGCAAAATGGTATGTTTTATTTCCTCCAGATTGTGCAGGCGCGTGTCGGACAAAGTCAGATAAAGGCGGTAATGGTCTTCCAACCGGCCTACGGCTGTCAGGATGTTGGAGGCCGTCAACGCTTGCGCTACATCTGCCAGCGTCAAATCCATCGCCTGCAGCTTGGCGGGATTGACGATGACCTGATATTCCGTCTGGCGGCCGCCCAGCACTTCAACGCTGGCGACATTTTCTATGGCGGTTAATCTGGGCCGTAAACGGTAATAGGCAAAGTCACGTAACGACACCAGATCAGTTTTCTTTGAGGTTAAGGCCAGGCCCAGCATGGGGAATACCGTCGGATCCATGCGCCTTGCCAGAAATCGTGTTCCGGCAGGCAAGCCCGGCAAGGACTGGTTTACCGCCGCCTGCACTTGCAGCAGGGCAGTCACCATGTTGGTGCCCCAGGCAAAACTAATGGACAGATCGGCGCTACCACGGGAGCTGGTGGTGCGTATGCCCTGTACTTCCGGCACGGCCCGCAAGGCTTTCTCCAGGGGCTGCGTGACCTCCACCACCATGCGGTCAACGGGGCGGTCGCCCGCATCGATATTGACTACTATGCGCGGGAAATCAATGTTGGGAAAAAGGCCTACGGGCAAATTCCAGGCAGCCAGGCCGCCACCCAGTGCAGCAATCAGCAGTAAAAACAGCAGCGACAGGCGATGTAGTTGCAGCCAGTCTTTCACGGATGTTGCTCCTGAACGCGCAGCGCCATGCCGTTTTCCAGCTCATAGTTGCCAAGGCTGACCACTACATCTCCGGCGTTCAGGCCGCGCCGGATTTCGATATTGCTGCCATTGTCGTTTCCGGTCTCTACCCAGCGTAATGTGGCACGCATGTCTTTGGCCAGGAACACATAATTTTTGCCATTGCGCGACAATACAGCGCTTCTGGGCACAGTCAATACGGTTTGCTGGGCCAGCACGATTTCTCCTTTAACCATGGCGCCAGGGAAAAGCCCAGGGGCGCTTGGTAAAGTGACAACAATCTCGGCCAGGCGTGTTTTCGGGTCAATCTGCCGGTAAATTTGTTGTATTCGACCAGAGCTAGGCTGCGCACCATGATGCAGCGGCATGATATGCACCAGCAACCCTTCATGCAGACGCGACAGGTCTTCTGCCTCAACGCCCAGGCGCACGCGCAGCTGATCGCCCTTGGCCAGGCGTATCAAAGGCGCGCCAGCGGCGGCTATTTCCCCTTGACGTACATTCACCTGGTCGACAATGCCATCCATTTCAGCTCTCAGTACGCGCACGTTGCCGCCGCCTTGGCGTTTGTGCGCGCTGGAAAATGTGGTTTCCGCTTTGGCCAGGGTTTCTTCTGCGGTCTGTACGTCGAGGTTGGTAGCCAGTTGGCGCGTGCGTAAATCCCTCAGACGCTGCAGATCCTTTTGGGCAAATTTGACAGCAATCTGGGCGTTGTCGAGCTCTGTCTGCGCATTCACGCTAGCTGTTAATTCCAGCAGGGCATCGCCTTTGCGAACTTTCTGGCCGGCGGCGACCATCACCTTGTTAATAATGCCCTCACCCTGCACATCAAGCACACGCGACTGCTCCGGCGCATATTCGACGGTGCCATACACTGTCATGCTGTCGCTCATGCGATTGAGCTTGGCCGTGCTGGTCTGGACCATGGCGGAAACAGCAGGCGGCCTGGGTGCCGAGGCCGATGAGTCGGCATTGGCCTGGCTGCCGTAAAGACATAGAAGTAACAAGAATCCGGGCGATATATAGCGATATGTCATGGCTGGTCTCGAGGGTTAAGGGATGCGCCAACACTGAGCTGTAAGGCTATTTGCTGTTCCGCGCGCAGTTGTTCAAGACCCAGTAGCTTGAGTTGCTTATCCAGCAAAGTTCCGCGCACGGCTTCGTAGGCAGTCAGGGTCACATCGCGGGTTTGCGCGGCATTGCGTAACACTGCTTCCTCACGCGCCAATTCTGGTAGCTGCATACTCAAGGCAATACGCTCCTGATCAATGTGCTCGATATCTGCCACCAGCGTGGCAATATCCCCGCGAGTCTGTTGCAGGCGGGCCACGTACTCCTCATGCAGTTGCTCGCGGGTAGCGCTGGCCATGGCAATATTGCCGCGATTGCGATTAAACAGGGGAATATCCAGGCTAATGCCTACGCCGTGCGTATGCACATCGCTGGTGTCGCGCGCGCGGGTCAGGCCGAGGCTGAAGCCGGGATACTGTGCCAAAGTGGCACGGTACAAGCTCGCCTCCTGGCTTTCATAACCGGCTTGCAGCGCCAGCAGATCCAACCTTTGCGCCTTGGCGCTGGCAAATAGCGTAGCTGCATTATTGAGTTGCAATGGATAAGATGGTATTTCAGCGAGTTCAATTGGTTCGCCCGGCGGCAAACCCAAGGCCAGGTTCAGATCCTGGCGTGTTTTTTCTACATCCCGCGCCAGACTCAGCGAACGGTCCTCTGCGTCCAGAAAAGCGACATTACGCAAAGCGAGCTCGTCTATCTTGGCATCGCCTGCATCTACATTTTTCTTGGTGATATCGAACAGGTGTTTTGCAATCTCACTTGCCTGTTGTGCGAGCAGTAGCTGGCGTTTCAAATAACTTATGCGCCGCGCCAGCAAGCGGACCTGATTCGATATAAGCCACTCTTGCCAGGCAATGTCGTAATGAACCTGGCGGGCTTGCGCCTCGGCAATATGCTTTTCTGCCGGGCGTGTAAACAACGCAGCAATAGGCCAATTCAAGCCAAGCGCGTAGGCGGGGACCAGATTGGGCCCGCCACTGGATGGAAAATCCAGCCCGATCGATAGTTGCGGGTCGGGTAACAGCCCAGCTGCGAAAACCTGCGCTTCGGCCACCTGCTCGCGCACGCGCAAGGCTTTCAAGCTGGGGTTGATGAGAACGGCAATAACGGCTAATTCATCTTCGGTAAGCGGTGCCGAGAAATCAAGCTTGATCGGTTTCAGACGGGGGTGCTGAAGTTTTGCGGCATCAAGCGCTATGGTCTCGTGGCTGGGAGGCTGCATGCGCAGGTCAAGATCTGCGGTCTGTAAAGGTTTGGGCTGATAAATCGTGCATCCCGACAACAGGGATAGCATTAAGAACCCTAAAAATCTTTTTGAGAAATTCATCCTTAAATCAGTACGCTATGCATGTCAGCTCTGCCAGCCTGAATCCAGGCACTTGAAGAGTGTAAATAATATAGGGAATCAAGCGCGAGTGGGACGACGATTTTGCAATGCGAGCGTTGTTTCCGCTTCACACAAGTGACGCCTGTTTCTGACAGGCAATTTGGCGCTTCCTCTTCTGTGGCGAGCATTTGCCGAGACATTGCACGTTCATCTGGAATCAAAGCGCCGTATGACAAGCATGTTTTTCGTACTGGTTATTGATTTAGGCTGCCTGCCATCTTCCTGCAGTTAGAGCAGGGTCACCACTTAACACCGGCTACATAAGTAGCCGCCGCCTGCGATGCATCGCCGCGATGCTAAGTATCTAACTTTATTAATGGAATTGGCTTAATTGCATTTCGTTCCGGCCCATTTAAAGAGTAAAATGTCCGCCTTATGGAAATAACCCGCTCTATTCACAACTATCGTCCTTACTGGGCAAAGCGTTTTGGCGCATCGCCTATCCTGCCCATGAGTCGCGCCGAGATGGATGCGCTGGGCT
>JBDTOX010000174.1:0-6495 GCA_039933015.1 Methylophilaceae bacterium | reverse complement strand
ACTCAAGCCACGCGGCATGCTGCATGGGCTGCACGTCCTCGGCGCTGACTGCGGCCGTGACCTTGCTGCGCGGATTGAGCAGATCCTCGAGCGCCCGCAGCGCGCGGCTGCTTGTCTGCGATTGAGCGTCACGGCGCCGCGATCTCCGGGTCCAGGCATGGCTGAGCATGTCATAGGCGATGACGCTCCCGAGGCTGTGCCCATAGACGATGATCCGCGAGTAGCGCCCGCTGTCGTGCAAAGCGTCGAGAAGCTGCGCGCCGGCTTCGCGTATTTCCTGCCGCCTGGCGATGTTCTCCGGCCTGGGCTCGAGATAACGGGCCGCATCACCGGCATACCCCACGATGAACTGATCCCGGAAGGCCTTCAGTGCTATCGTGGCCAGCGCCGGCAGGGCAGCCAGTGAACCCAGCCCCAGGCTGATGAGCCAGCCGGACACGTCCTTGGTCATCAGCCAGGCAAGGCCCAGAATCGCGGCGATGCCCGTGGCCCTCAGACCCCAGACAAGATGGATCAAGGTCTGCGGGATATTGTCGCCACGCGAGATCATCAGCCGGAACATCCAGCCATAGACCTGCGCCACTGTGGTATCGCGAATCAGATGGGCCCAATAGAGCTCATACACATCCGTCGTCGGTCGCGTGCCTTCGTTGCGAGGCACGGTCGCCATGTGCATCTCGAACAGCGGGGCGACGTAGTCGGGTTTGACGAAGTGCACTTCGCCGGCTCGGTCGAAGACGTTCGTGACGAACTGCCGCAGTAACTGCCCCGGTCGCTGCTCGCCGATGCCGTGCACCACGATCACGGCCTGGCGTTCGCGGCGGCGACTCCTGTCTGCTTGGGCCATCAGTCGGCCGATCCTGTTCAGGGCGCTTTGCCAGAGCTTGACGCTGGAATGCACTTCACCGGCGCCTGTGAGCCCGCTGTGCTCGATCCGGACTCGGCAGGTCTGCCCCGCCCGGGGTGCCAACCTGAACGTGACGCGACCGACCGCGGGTGCTGAATCCAGCGTGACGACCAACTCGAATGTCTCGCCGACGGGCGCAGGGCCGGCAGGTGTGTCTGCTGCTGTGGAGGCTGTGGGCCAGACCAGTGAGGTCACCGTTCCGCTCAGTGGATACCGGCATCCCGTCCCTCTGAAGACTGCTTGGGGCAATCGGGCGGGCGATGCCAACTTGGGCTGCAGCAGCGTATCCTTGCTCAGCCAGTACGGCAGAACGTCGGATCGAAACAGGTATTCGGCCACTTCGACGGCGCAGAAGGGTAGGTTCAGTGCAACACGAATCGATGAGCGTAGAGGGGCTTGGGGTGGATTCATGACGGTTGCCTACTGACGTGGATGTGGACCATTTCAACGATAGCATATGAGGTCTTTGGCGCGCCAATAATCTGGACGCTGCGGCGGTGCCGACTGCAGCGTGCTGGAGAAGCTATACCGCTACAACACCCGGCCGGCGTTGGCCAACGACCGGGTGCAATGCAACGCCGGACAAGTCTTGTTGAAGCTGCAGACGCCCTGACGCGACCGCACCACGCGCCTGGTGATGACGCTTCTGGAGTACATGCGGTGGCTGGCTGAACTGGTGTCCACGCCCGCATCGCCCTGCTCTGGGCTGTTCGCGCGATGTCTAGCGCGAGTGGCTGATTCGCGGTTACAAATTCGGAGCGTTGAATGTTGCTTCCATGGATACATACTTACATAAATAAAAACTAAATAAATTCAGGTGAATCACCTATTAATTTACATATGTATGTATATCAGGGGGAGATTACGCATAAAGTTTGTTTTCGAGTTGATGAATTGACGCATAAGGATAACAGGTAGAATAATACCAATTACATGATTTTAAATAAAAATATATTTTCAATAGACTTTTTTTCATTTAGAGTTGATACATTTCATCCCGTAGCCAATGTCGTGGAGTAAGTGTGCAAACATTAATGATTCACCACGCAGCACCTGATTTTTACCTGATTGTATGTGGGGGTGAGGTGGGTGCATTAATCCGCGAAATAGCCGACAACGAACTCGTATACACAGCAGATTCAAGGTGCTGGAATTTGCTACGTGCGAATTGGCTGAAAGGTCTCCGTGGTTCTGTATTGGAGATTGGAGCAGTAGTTCTGCGAGTTTAACGCTCTGATTATGCGTTGACTTATAAAAACATTAGGGTGCAATAGTTATGGGTGATTATTTTGTCTACATTGTAGTGTTCAGAAAGAGTGGCTTTGACGAGCAGGCAGATGCAATCAATGATGACTCATCAGGGCCGGGGAAAGTTGTCAAAATTGGGATTAGTGGAATTTTTAGTGGGCGGATCTCAGGACTTTTAAGTCAATTAAACAATATATTGAAGTATAAGGGCTTGGGAATTATGGGTGCCGCACCCTTTCGATTAAATTGAATGCCAATACTCCCGCCCTGCGGTCGTCATTGGTCTCCGAAAAGTAATCGGCTTACGCCTCATGCGCGTCTTCACTGTCGATCTATTATATTATTCACAACAGCGTTACATTGCTTATTATATTCTGTAGAATATAATTTCGTTAGTAAGGAGGAAATGAGATGAGTACCATCGCATTAGAACGAGCCTCTGATCGTTCAAGAGTATTAAGCCAAGCGGTTGCAGAGGCTTCAAAGCGCTTGAAAGTAAACTCAACCGAGCTGGGTGCCATTCTTGGATTTAGCCAGCCCACATCATCCCGGCTGCTTAATCAGAAATATGCCATTCCGGAAGACAGCAAGGAATGGGAGCTGTCCGCCCATTTTGTGCGCCTGTATCGATCATTGTCCTCTCTGGTTGGTGGAGATGATGAATTAGCAAAAGATTGGCTCACTTCACCCAACCGTGCATTCAATCAACAAACACCTATCAGCTATATCAAGCGAGTTGACGGCCTAATCCATGCCTGCGAATACCTGGACGCCCACCGCGCTATCGTCTGAGGCTAGGCCTTGGAAAGGCTCCGGTTGGCGGGCTGTGGAAGCACAGCACAAAATATCGACCATGACGCTTACTCACGGCAACCTCAATGACCAGACTGTATTAGAAAGCATTCTGGAAGAAGCGAAGCCTTTATTGCCTGAAGAAGCAAAAGGCCTGCATTGGCTACTAGCAACGCCATTTCGCTATTTCCCGCTACCAGGCGGCTCAAGGTTCCGTAAGAGAGCAGACCCAGGAGTCTTCTATGGTGCAGAAGATCGTCAAACGGCATGTGCTGAAGTTGGTTTTTGGCGCTGGAAGTTCTGGATGGACAGTGAAGGTCTGCAATATCAGGCAAAGACAGTGCAACTTACCCTCTTTGAGTTCCATGCTGCAACCGAGCTTGCCATAGACCTATCTGTAACCCCACTTTCGGCTGATCGTGAGTTATGGGCTCACCCTGAGAGCTATGGTGCGACACAGGCGCTTGGATTAGACGCCAGAACAGCTGGTATTGAGCTAATCAGGTATGAATCCGTGAGAAATCCAGGAGGGAGGTGCCTGGCCATTATGACTCCACAAATGTTTAAAAACACGAAAGACCCCTACCGTAACAATCAACAATCATGGACCTTGCACATCCAGCCACCAAATCTCATCACCTGGCAAAGAGAGCTTAACAGTGAGAGTTTCTCATTTGAGTTTAAGTGTTGATATTTGCAACACTTAAATGTGGCATTGTCTCAATAGTGATCTCTTTAACTCTATCTTATAGAGGGCGCTGTCTCACATAAATCCTCAATATGAATCGAAGGAGTCCGGTTCAGCTACAGGTGCCAGATCATTTCTGCCTACTGCGAGCCAGCCTGTTTCAGTCATAGCGCTTTCGAAGTGGATCTAGCAGCGGTGACAGCCCGTTGTGATCCATTTCCTGCATCAGTGCCAATAAACGGCCAAGCTCACCGGACGGGAAGCCTTCACGTGCAAACCAATTCAGGTAATTCCCTGGCAAGTCGGCAATGAGGCGACCTTTGTATTTGCCGTAAGGCATCACATAGCTAACCAAGCGTTGTAAGTCATCTGGATTCATGCGGTCTCGCTTATTAACTTGGTCTCATTTTGATGGTGGTTGAAAGTGGTATTCCGCGCTCGGATGTGATGGCCGCACCCAGCACAGCTGTGCTCATCACGGGGGCGCACGACTGATTGCACTAAATTAGAGTGGCCATTTCGGCGTCCGGCCTGAATAAGTGATGACGAACAAGATGTCTTCGATCTCTTCCTTGTCGAAATAGCCCCTCGTACGCGGATCGGTAGGTAGCGTCAAAGTCCAATCCCCCATGGGAGATCTTCCCAGCATAGATATCCAGCCGACGGCATTGCCCCTACGGGTGCTCAGCGCCAGTTCTGAAGTGGCGACTATCCCGCCGACAGTGACTCCAGTCTTTTCCTCCATGAATTGCAGCGACGTGGTCAAGGGAACAGCAAATGGCTTCTCGCCTACACGCGCGAAATAGAGTACCACCTGCCGAATGCTCAAGGTCTCGTCTTCAAGATTGGGCGGGAAATCATCCCGCACGGTTTTGAAGTGGACGGTCATCGCCGGAGGCGTTGACTGATCCGGATTGTGCAAGTCGTACCACGGGTCGGGAAATTGCTGGCGGAAGCTGAACGCCCGATCCACGCTGACTCTGCGATCCAATCCCTCCAGCACCCGTTGCCGGTAGTCGAAGCTGTCCAACGCCGTGTACTCGATCGTGATCAGAACATCCGCGATCGTGCCGTAATCGAACTGGTTCGCCGCTTTAGGCAAGCGGAACTCCCAATTGGTATCGACCCCGATACCCTCGAAGGGCACGAGCAGCTCGGGCTGCGGATCGAGCTCGAAGAGGCCAGTCGCGTTGACCGGAGAGGAAAGCGCGACCGCTTCGGGGCCGCGCTGGATCGAAACGTCATCGAAGAGGTCGTTGCCGATGGCGGCCCGGGAAGTACCCGTGGTCGAGAGCGTAGCGCGGATGCCCTGCGTCGGCGGTATGAGCGCGATCACGGAGGCACGCACGCGCTTGATCAGGCGCAAGTAATGTCCCGGGAACTTGTGATCGAACAGGCTCATCGGCGTGCCGAATAGGAGCACGCCTGTCTGGCGGAACTGCTCGAAGGCGAACGGGTCGAGCTGGGCCAGGGAAATCGTTTCGGTCAATTGCAGCTTGCGCTGGTTCTTGAGGAAAGCGTGCTGGTCGAGCTCGTAGACGTCGCGCAGCAGGCGCGCAGAACCGGTCAGGCCGCGCAAATTTAGCGCCTGCCCATTGGCGGCCGGCGCGCTGAAGTCTGGCGATTGTCCCTGGGACGGCGGCTCCCAGTAGTCGGCCTGGATGAAGGCAGAGGAGATTTCCTGGCGCTCGAAGGCTAGCTGCCGTTCAGCCGCCTGCGCCATGGAGGTCGCCTGCTGGAGGAAGAAACGATAGACCTGCTCGATCACGCCGCTCATCCACTCGTACAAGTCGTAGCCCGTGAATTTCTTCGTCGCCAGGAAGTCCAGCATTTGTTCCGCATGGTCGACCTGGAGCGCGGAGATGGCCCGCTCCTGAGCGACTACCCGCACCTGATCCTGCGCGAGGCGGATCTGCTGCTGGCCGATACGCACATCCTGCTCGGCAAGTCCCTTCTGGATCCCCCATTCCTGGGCCCTTCTCTCGAAGCTCGCGTGCATTTGAAAGACCTGCGACGACGCCACCAGGGCGCCTCCGACCTCACCGATCCCTCCTAATCCAAACGTGCTTGCCTCCGTGATGGCGGCGGCGGTATGCAGATGCATGACGGCGGCGTGCTGGGCGACCAGCGCCATCGTCTCCCAAGTGCTCAAGCCCGCGTCGAGCAGTCCCTGGTAGGTAGCGACCTGCGACTGGGCGCGGTCGCGCTGCAGCTTGGCTCCTGCAACGCCGTCGTCGGCCTGCGTCAGCTGAAGATCCTTGAGACGCACGCCCGCCTGAGTGAGCGCCAGGTCCTGGCGGGCCTTGAGCTCCTGGTACTTCTCCTGGTCGGCGCTCGCGAGGAACGAGAGCATGGAATTCTCCATCTGCCGGGCGAGCTCCACGAGCTGCTTGGTTCTCTCGATCAGGACCGCATAGCGATAAGGCAGCGGCTGGAAGTTCCGCGACGGTCCCGAGGGCAGCCGATCGCCGTCCCCCAGCACTTGCAGGCCCGCGTTGGCCACAGTCGGGGCCGCGTAGGGCTCCACGCGCAATTCCATTCCCGCGATGTTGAGACACGTGCGGATCTTCTGAAGGCAAAGCTCTGCGTGGCTGCGCGCCGCCTGGATGACCGGGTTCGGCGGTATGCAAAACGCCAGGGAAGGAGCAGGCACATAGTGATATTCGCCCGGCTGTTTGCGAACCTTGATGGCGTCGAGCGCGTAAGTCGCCGTGGCCATTGCCTCGCGCTGGGAATTGGGTGCGACGAGATGCTTCAGGCTTTCGTTCCCGCCAATCTCGTGAATGGATGCACCGATATGTTCGACCGCATCGGAGATGGCATCGTCGGTCAATATCGCCGTCGATGCGGCGCACAGCGC
>JBDTOX010000173.1:0-38758 GCA_039933015.1 Methylophilaceae bacterium | reverse complement strand
CAATGTGCAGATAGCCATTGGGCTCGGGCGGAAAGCGCGTGCGGATCCTGGCCGGGTCCGGCTGGCCTGCGGCCTGCTGCTCGGCATCCCCGGGGCAGCCTGCCCAGTGGCGGCTGGCATAAGTGCCTTGTTCGATATCGCGTTCAATGACGTTGCGAATGAAATTGGAAGCGGGTGCTGCTGGAGTTTTTTCGGATGACATGTAAGCTAACTCAGTGAATTTGACGCTATTTTACACTGTGGCGGGCGCTCGGGGTGGGGTGCCTGCTATGCTAATATACCTTTGCATATTGTTAATAACCCATTTGTGAACAATCTTACTTTTCCTATTTTGCGTTTGCTTGCCGATGGCCGTTTTCAGTCCGGCGAGGCTATTGCCAAACACTTTGGCGTGACGCGCGCTACGGTGTGGAATGCGCTGAAGGAGGCTGAGGCGTTGGGGGTGCCACTTTTTTCGGTACGTGGGCGCGGCTATTGTCTGCCGGAACCGATTCAGCTGCTCGACCATAACAGTGTGCTAGCCGCGATTGGCGAGCAGCACGCCGGGTTTAATCTCGAGATACATGATCAGCTGGAATCAACCAATACCTATCTCGTGAAGCAGGCTAGCGATGGCGCTGCGCATGCCACCTGTGTCGCCGCCTCATTGCAAACGCGTGGCCGGGGCAGGCGTGGGCGTGCATGGCAGGCAGGGCTGGGGGCGAGTTTAACTTTTTCTTTATTGTGGCGCTTTCAATCGGGGGCTTCCGCGCTTTCCGGCCTGAGCCTTGCTGTGGGGGTTGCGCTTATTCGTGCCCTGCATGGGTTAGGGGTGGCGGAGGCTGAGCTCAAATGGCCAAATGATGTCCTAGTGCACCATCAAAGCCAGTACCAGAAGCTGGCAGGCATCCTGATTGAATTGCAGGGCGATATGGAGGGCCCAACTGCCGCAGTGATCGGCATCGGCATCAACCTGCGCCTGCCGCAGCATCTGCGCCAACATATCGATCAGGCCGCTACCGATCTGCAGGCTGTAGCGAAGCTATTGCCCAACCCCAGTGCACTGCTGGGGGCGCTATTGAAGCACTTGGCCGATGTATTGAGCGAATTTGAGCGCAGCGGTTTTACCCAGTTGCGTGAGGAGTGGATGCAACATCACGCATACCAGAATCAGGCGGTGCGTCTGTTATTGCCGGATGGCCGCGAAACCCAGGGTGTGGTCAGCGGTATCGCAGCAGATGGCGTTTTACTGGTGGATACGGCGACGGGCCCGCAGCGTTTTTCTGCCGGTGAGATCAGCCTGCGCGGAGTGGACTGAGCAACCACGTATGGCAACGAAGTCTACATGTTTAAAGGTGTCTGGATGATATTGGCGATAGACGCAGGTAACAGCCGTACCAAATGGGGTGTGTTTGATGAGGCTGGCGAGCTCAAGACTCACGGCGCATTCCTCAATGCCGAATTGGATAAAGCCGCTACGCCGGTTGCCTGGCGCAGTTGTGAGCGCGTTGTAGTGTCGAACGTGGCCGGGAATGAAGTCAAAAATCTACTGCAGCGCCTGCTGCAGCCACTGGCCGCGCCGGTTCGCTGGGCATCCGCTTCGGCCCAGGCCTGTGGCGTTAAAAATGGCTATGCCACCCCTCAGCATCTTGGCACGGACCGCTGGGCGGCGTTGGTGGCTGCGTGGCAGCACTATCACGCGCCTTGTGTGGTTGCCAATGCAGGAACTGCGCTGACTATAGATGCGCTTGGGTTCGATACCTGGGATCTGGATACCGAATCCAGTATCGGTATTTTCCTTGGCGGCATGATCCTGCCTGGCTTCAGCCTCATGCAGCACAGCCTCACGCATGGCACGGCTGACGTCTCGGCGCGCTCGCAGCATGAGCCGCAGGACAGCTGGCAGGATTTCCCCACCCATACTCATGCAGCACTTTATACCGGCGCCTTGAGCGCTATGGCTGGTGCTGTTCAAGTTATGTATAGCCGCCTGCAGCAGCATGAAGGCAAGCCGCCCTATTGTGTGCTGACCGGTGGCGATGCGGCATTATTGGCCGACATGCTGCAGGGGGATATAGCCAAGCATTTGGTCATGGCTGATAATCTCGTGCTGCAGGGCTTGCTGCTAATAGAAAGAGAGATTTCATGAAGTGGGTTGTATGGAGTTTATTGTTAATTAACGCTTTGCTTGTGGCTTATTTTAATTTAGCTACGACCCACCCGGCTGGGATCACGACTAGCCATCAAGCAATGCAGCCGGATAAAATCAAACTACTGACCCCGGCCGAAATTGAAGCGCTGCCTGCCCCCCCCGAAGCTGCGGACGCCCAGCCCCTGGCAGCTGCTCCGGTGCAATATGGCTGTTATGAATGGGGCAGTTTTTCTACAGCCTCCTTGCCCAGGGCGCGCAATATTCTTGCAAAATTCTCGCTGAATTCTGCGGTCAAACAAAAAACCTCGCAGGAAGCGACGCGTTGGTGGGTATACATTCCTCGCCAACAATCTTTGCAGACGGCGCAAGCCAAGGTGGAAGAATTGCGCAAGCTCGGTGTGCAAGAAAGTTTTGTCATACTGGAGCTGCAATGGCGCTATGCGATTTCTCTGGGAGTCTTTAAGGATGAGCAATTAGCGACTAAACTGCTAGATGAGTTGAAAGCTCGAGGTGTGGTTTCTGCTGTAAAAGGGATGCGCAATCAGGAAAGCGGCCGGGCCAGTTTGTTAATCGACCAAATGTCATCCGTCATGGCGAGTGAAATCGATAAACTGAAGCCGGATTTTCCCGGGAGCGAACTTAAACAGGTAACTTGCCAATAGGAGTTGATATGGGATTACTCAGGGCGATCGTGAAGAACGTGGGAGTGGCCGCAGCCGTTATTGTTGGTCAGCGTGTGTGGGCTAAAATTACAGGCAAAGATGCTAGGAAGACGTCTACGGGACCAGCCAAGGCCCCGGTGAAAGCAGCGGCCAAGCTAAGCACCAAAGCTGGTTCGGCTACCAGCAGACCCAAAGCAGCTGCTAAACCGAAGGCACCCGCAAAACCCAGGGCCGCAGCCAAGCCGAAAACGGAAGTGGCAGCTGAGGCTCCAACAGTCAAGCCGGAACCCCCCGCTGCTTAATTCCTTTAGCGCTTTTTGATATAAAGGTCGGTAATCGTACCTTCCTTCATCTCAGCGGCGAAGCCCACGGTTTCGGATAATGTCGGGTGCGAATGAATAGTGAGGCCGAGGTCTTCAGCATCCGCGCCCATTTCTATCGCCAGCACGGTTTCTGCCAATAATTCGCCTGCATTGGTGCCGACAATACCTGCGCCAATCAAACGATGCGTTTCCTTATCGAAAATCAGCTTGGTCGCGCCCTCGGTGCGTGCAATCGATAGTGCACGCCCACTTGCTGCCCATGGGAATGAGGCTTTTTCGATGGCTATGCCTTGGGCTTTGGCTTCGATTTCGGTAACGCCTGCCCAAGCCACTTCCGGATCTGTATAAGCCACGGAAGGAATTGCCAGGGCCTGGAATTCAACTTTGTGGCCGGCAATGACTTCAGCGGCCACTTTGGCCTCATGCGAGGCTTTGTGTGCCAGCATAGGCTGGCCGACGATGTCGCCGATTGCGAAAATGTGCGGCACGTTAGTGCGCATCTGCTTGTCGACCGCAATAAAGCCGCGCTCATCTACGGCTACACCTGCATTTTCGGCGCCAATACTCTTGCCGTTAGGGCGACGGCCGATAGCCACCAGTACGCGGTCATAAACCTGGGGTTCGATGGCATTCTCGCCCTCAAAACTGACATGGATACCGTCTTTCTGTGGTTCCATCTTGGCAACTTTGGTGCTCAGTAATATCTTCTCAAAGCGCTTTTCCATACGTTTTTGCAGTGGACGTACCAGGTCGCGGTCGCAGCCTTGTATCAGGCCGTCGGCGAGTTCCACAACAGTGACCTTGCTGCCTAAGGCGTCATATACCGTACCCATTTCCAGGCCGATGATGCCGCCACCGACAAGCAGCATGCGTTTCGGGATGTCATATAGCTCCAGCGCACCTGTGGAATCCATGATGCGCGGATCTTCAGCGACACCTGGCATCTTGATGGCTTGGGAGCCGGCAGCGATGATGGCGTTATCGAATGAAACCGTAGTGACCTTGCCGTCAGCGGCGGTTACCTTGAGCTGGTTGGGCGACGTAAACTGGCCGACACCGGTTACCGTAGTTACTTCCCGCTGTTTTGCCATCTGTGCGAGACCGCCGGTCAGTTTGGCCACCACCTCGTTGGCTTTCCAGTTGCGCAACTGTTCCAGGTCGATCTTGGGTGCGCCGAAGCTCACGCCGTGATGGCCGGTTTCTTCAGCTTCGGTAATGACTTTGGCCGTGTGCAGCAACGCCTTGGATGGGATGCAGCCGACATTCAGGCAAACCCCACCAAGTGTCTGGTAGCGCTCAACCAAGATGACTTTCTTGCCCAGGTCTGCGGCGCGGAATGCAGCTGTGTAACCACCTGGCCCTGAGCCTAGAACCAGCACTTCTGCGTGCAGATCTGCAGCGCCGCCAGCAACAGGTGTGGGCGCAGGTGTTGCCACAGATGACTTAGTATCGACTGCCGGAGCAGCAGCTGTGGCAAGTACTGCTTCCTTGGCCGGCGCATCGCTCGCTGCCGCTTCCAGCGTCAGAATCAGCGTGCCTTTAGCCACCTTGTCGCCCACTTTGACCTTGAGTTCCTTCACCGTACCGGCATGCGACGATGGAATGTCCATCGAGGCCTTGTCGGACTCCAGCGTAATCAACGAGTCTTCCTTGGCGATGACGTCGCCAGCTTTTACCAGGACTTCAATGACATCCACACTGTCAAAATTGCCGATATCCGGCACTACTACTTCAATTATTTGGCTCATCCAGATTCCTTACAGGAGCAAACGACGGACATCTGACAACATCATCCGCATATGGCTGGTGAAGCGTGCACCATCCGCACCATCAATCACGCGATGGTCATAGGAAAGTGAAAGCGGCAAGATCAGGCGTGGCTCGAAGCCCTTGGTTTTGGCATCGTAGACCGGCTGGAAGCTGGAGCGGGAGACGCCAAGGATTGCGACTTCAGGGCAATTGATGATGGGCGTGAACGCTGTACCGCCAATGCCGCCGAGGCTGGAAATGGTGAAGCAACCGCCTTGCATTTCCTCAATCTTGAGCTTGCGTTCACGGGCCTTGGTAGAGAGTTCGCCAAGGTCACGTGCAATATCCAGCACATCTTTTTGATGGACATCCCGCACCACGGGCACGACCAGTCCGTCAGGCGTGTCACAAGCGAAGCCGATGTTGAAGTACTGCTTCATGATCAGGCTGTCACCCTCTGGTGACAGCGATGCGTTGAAGTTTGGATAAGCCTTGAGCGCGTTGACAGAGGCTTTAATCAGGAAAGCCAGCATGGTGAGCTTGACGCCACGCTTTTCCGCATCGGCCTGCATGGATTTGCGGAAATCTTCCAGATCCGTAATGTCCGCTTCATCAAATTGCGTGACGTGAGGAGCCGTCACCCAGTTACGGTGCAGGTTGGCACCTGACAGTTTCTTGATGCGCGACAAGGGCTTGGTTTCGACTGCGCCAAACTGGCTGAAATCGATGACAGGCGCTTGCGCTATCGCCATGCCGCCATTGCCAGCTTCGGTGCGAGGCTTGGTTAGTTCGCCTTTAACAAAAGCCTGCACGTCTGCCTGCACAATACGATGCTTGGGGCCGCTACCGCTAACCAGTGCCAGATTAACACCTAATTCACGCGCGAATTTACGTACGGAAGGGCTGGCGTGCGCAAGCTTGCCGGGGGCAGTTGCTGTGCTGGCAGCAATCGGATTGGTTGTTGCTTGGGGCGCAATCGGTTTGGACGGTTCCGGTGCCGGACGCGTAGGCTCTGGCACATGAGCTGCAACCGCCTGCGCTGCTGGGGCTGGCTTGGATTCGATAACTGGCTTGGCAGCCGGCACTTCCACTTCTGTCGCATCCAGCGTCAGTATCAGCATGCCTTGGGCGGCCTTGTCGCCGACCTTGATTTTGACTTCCTGCACGATGCCTGCGAAAGGCGCGGGAATGTCCATCGAAGCCTTGTCGGATTCCAGCGTAATCAGCGAGTCGTCCTTGTTTACGCTATCGCCGGATTTAACCAGTACTTCAATGACATCAACGCTATCAAAATTGCCGATATCAGGGACGAGTACGTCTTTAATTGCCATGGTTGTCGTTTCCTGGTTAAACCGTTGCGGGATTCGGCTTGTCTGCGCCGATCTTGTACTTCTTGATCGCCTCAGCGGCCTTGGCAGCAGGTAGTTTGCCTTCGTCAGCCAGCGCTTTCAGCGCGGCGACCACTACATAGTAACGGTCTACCTCAAAGAAGCTGCGTAGCGCTTCGCGACTGTCACTGCGGCCGAAACCGTCGGTGCCCAGCGTGACGAAGCGTTGCGGCACAAAGGCGCGAATCTGATCGGCGAACGACTTCATGTAGTCGGTCGATGCGATTACCGGGCCTTCCGCTTGCTTCAGGCACTTCTCGACGTAGCTTTCCTTCTGTGGCTTGTCCGGGTGCAGCATATTCCAGCGGTGCACGTCCAGGCCTTCGCGACGCAGTTCGTTGAAGCTGGTCGCGCTCCAGATGTCGGCGGACACGTCCCAGTCCTTTTCCAGCAGTGCGGCGGCAGCGATGACTTCGCGCAGAATGACGCCACTGCCTATCAATTGTACCTTTGGTCCCTTGGCCTTGGACTTGGTGAACTGGTACATACCCTTGATGATGCCTTCCTCGACACCCTTGGGCATTTCCGGGTGGCTGTAGTTTTCGTTCATCACCGTCAGGTAGTAGAACACGTCTTCCTGTTCCTGCATCATGCGGCGCATGCCGTCCTGAATAATGACAGCCAGCTCGTAAGCGAAGGTTGGGTCGTATGACACGCAGTTAGGGATGGTTGCCGCCAGCAGATGGCTATGACCATCCTCATGCTGCAAGCCTTCACCGTTCAGCGTGGTGCGGCCAGCAGTGGCGCCGAGCAGGAAGCCGCGCGCGCGCGAGTCGCCCGCCGCCCAAGCCAGGTCACCGATACGCTGGAAGCCGAACATCGAATAGTATATATAGAACGGGATCATCGGCACGCCGCTGACGCTGTAAGACGTGGCGGCAGCCAGCCAGGAGGAGAATGCGCCGGCTTCGTTGATGCCTTCTTCCAAAATCTGGCCGTTCTTCATTTCCTTGTAGAACATCACTTGGTCGGAATCCACCGGCTCATACAACTGTCCGACCGCGGAGTAGATGCCGAGGCTACGGAACATGCCTTCCATGCCGAAGGTACGCGCCTCATCGGGAACGATGGGCACCACGTGTTTGCCGAGAATCTTGTCCTTGACTAGCGTCGACAGAATGCGCACAAACGCCATCGTGGTCGAGATTTTCCGCTCGCCGGTAGTGCCCAGGACGTTTTCGAATGCCGACAACGGCGGCGCTGGCAGCGATGCTGCCTTGCGCCGCCGTTTCGGGATGTAGCCACCCAACTCGGCGCGGCGTTCCTGCAGGTATTGTATTTCCGGACTGTCATCCGCTGGGCGGTAGAATGGCAGATGCTCCAGATCAGCATCGGAAACCGGGATTTCGAAGCGGTCGCGGAAGGCGCGCAAGGATTCCATATCCAGGCCTTTTGTGCCATGGGTCGGGTTCAGCGCCTCGCCGGCGGCGCCCATGCCGTAGCCCTTGATAGTCTTGGCCAGGATCACGCTAGGCTGGCCTTTGTGGTTGACTGCCGAATGATAGGCGGCATACACCTTGTGTGGGTCGTGACCACCGCGGTTCAGGCGCCAGATGTCCTGATCGGACATGGCGGCGACCATTTCCTTCAGTTCCGGGTACTTGCCGAAGAAATGTTCGCGCGTGTAGGCGCCGCCCTTGGCCTTGAAATTCTGGTATTCGCCGTCGATGGCCTCCTCCATGCGTTGGCGCAGCAGGCCATTGCTGTCCATGGCGAGCAGTGGATCCCAGTAGGAGCCCCAGAGTACCTTGAGCACATTCCAGCCGGAGCCGCGGAAAGCGGCTTCCAGTTCCTGGATGATCTTACCGTTGCCACGCACCGGGCCATCCAGTCGCTGCAGGTTGCAGTTGACCACGAAAATTAGGTTATCCAGACCTTCACGTACCGCCAGCGAGATAGCGCCCAGCGATTCCGGCTCGTCCATTTCGCCGTCACCGCAGAACACCCATACCTTGCGATCGGAGGTGTCGGCAATGCCACGGTCGTGCAGGTACTTGAGGAACCGCGCCTGATAAATTCCTTGCAGCGGCCCCAATCCCATGGACACGGTGGGGAACTGCCAAAAATCCGGCATCAACCACGGGTGCGGGTAGGAGGACAGGCCGTTACCACCGGTTTCCATGCGGAAATTCGACATCTGCTCTTCTGTCAGGCGGCCTTCGATGAAGGCGCGGGCATAGAAGCCGGGCGAAGAGTGGCCCTGAAACAGTACCAGATCGCCGCCGGAGGGGTGGTCTGGTGAACGGAAAAAATGGTTGAAACCAACATCGTACAGCGTCGCTGCCGACTGGAAACTGGCGATATGGCCGCCCACATCGGGCGATTTTTCGTTGGCGCGCATCACGCAGGCGATAGCGTTCCAGCGAATTAGCGCGCGGATGCGGCGCTCCATGGAAGGGTCGCCCGGCAGCTTTTGCTGCAGGTGGACGGGGATGGTATTCACGTACGCTGTGGTAGCGTTGTAGGGTAAATAAGCGCCGGAGCGCCGCGCTTTATCGATCAGTGTTTCCAGCAGAAAATGCGCGCGCTCGGTTCCCTCATGTTCCAGCACCGCTTCGATGGCTTCAAGCCATTCGTGGGTCTCTTGCGGGTCAGTATCGGGGGTCAATGCCATGTAGGGATCTCCAGGAAACTTTTATCGTTTGCTATGGGTATAATCAGCCTGAATAAGTTGAATTCAAGCCTGAACTGAAATCAAGCAGCCAAATTAATGGGTAGTGTCTGCTTATGGGTATTAAATAAAGCGCGTAGTTTGCGCTTTTTTGACTGTTTAGGTCAAGTTTAAGCGCGGCTTGCATGGGAGTGATTTTGTCTTCCAGGCCGCGTCCATGCTGCAAACCAGAGGAATCTTATGTCCACGCAATTGAAGCAATTAACAGCACCTGCAGATGAAGAAGCATTGACTGCTGCCAGCCACATCCTGTTTGTACTGCCCGCGGGCAAGCCGGCCAAATTACCTTTTGACGCAGTGCTGGAAGCCAGACTGAAACGCGGTCGCAGTAAATATAGTGATCTGGCCAAGGCGCCAATAAGCAGTGATCTGCCAAATGGCGCCGTGGCGAGTTGGGTGGTGCTAGGTAGCAAGCTTAATCCCTTTCAACGCCACACGCTGTTGCGCAAGGCGCTGAAAAGTCTGCTGGATGAAAAGCCGCAAGCGCTGGCGATTGCACTCTATGGAGATGATGGAGCTCGCCAGCAGGCCGCGCGCGATGCTTTCTATGTCGCAGCCCTTAATGCGTCTGAGTTACCCAGCAGAAAGGGCAAGCAAAAAACTCATCCGCTGAAGACCATTGCCCTGCATGGCTGGAAAGAGGCGAATGATTTTGCCGATGTGCAGGCCTTGGTGGCAGGCAACACGCTGACGCGTCAATTGACAATGCTGCCGCCGAACGATCTGACGCCGTCTATCTACCGGGAAAAGATAGAAAAGCTGGCCAAGGAATATGGCTGGAAGCATGAAGAATACGATATGAAGAAGCTCAGCAAGATGGGAGCCGGCGCATTTGTCGCGGTGGGGCAGGGCTCCGAGCCCCAGGATGCGGCGATTGTGCATCTCACCTATGCACCGAAAGGCGCCCAAAAACACGTTGCGCTGGTCGGCAAGGGCATCTGCTTTGATACCGGCGGCCACAACCTCAAGCCTGCACGCTATATGCACGGCATGCATGAAGACATGAACGGCTCGGCGGTGACGCTGGGCGTTCTGCTGGCGGCGGCGCAATGCCAATTGCCGATCAAGATCGATTGCTGGCTGGCCATTGCCCAGAACCACATCGGTCCACTGGCTTATAAGCAAAATGACGTGGTGACCGCGCTCAATGGTACAACCATCGAGATTGTGCATACCGACGCCGAAGGTCGCATGGTGCTGGCCGATACGCTGACGCTGGCATCGCGCGAGAAACCGCAGTTCATGATGGATTTCGCCACATTGACCGGTAGCATGGTTGGCGCCGTCGGCACACGCTACAGTGGCGTGCTGGGCAACCGTCCTGAGCTGCTGTGCAAGGCCATGATGGTGGGCGCGGCAGTGGGTGAGCGCGTGCAGGCGTTTCCGTTTGACGAGGATTACGAGGAAGACCTTGAGAGCGGCATCGCCGACATCAAGCAATGTACGCTCGACTCCGAGGCCGACCATGTACTGGCGGCGCGTTTCCTGGCTAAGTTCATCGAGAACGACGTGCCCTGGCTGCATGTGGATTTATCCGCCTGCAACCGCAAGGGCGGCCTGGGCGCGGTAGGTAGCGACGTGACCGGTTTTGGGGTCGGGTTTGGGATGGCCATGCTGAACAAGGTCTGCGAAGATCCGGCATGATATAGCGGTGCTTGACCCGCAAAATGGGGCCATTACCGCGACGAACTGGTAGAAAATGCCGGCTGTCATAAATTTGACCGCATGTTGCGCATGGTCATGGATGGTAAAGGTACCCGGACTGAGCAATTGCGGGGTTGCCTCGAAGCTGCATGCGACAAATCGCGCGAAGTACCGCTGACCTGCACAGTCCCATCCTGCAACGGCAATTACCTGCATTTTGTCGATGGCGGTGATGGTGGATATGCACTGGCTGCACGAGTATTGAAGAGGCGGTTGTATGTAACTAAAAGTAGCTGGGAAGTTACCACTCTAACTGCGTTTTGACGCAAGATATTGCGTCAATTAGGATGTCTAGGTTGACGGTAGGCTCACTGCACGACCACTCACAATGAGGAGATACATCATGGCTAAAGTTCTTGTTCTTTACTACAGCATGTATGGCCACATCGAAACCATGGCGCAAGCGGTGGCTGAAGGCGCACGCAGCGTCGCAGGCACCGAGGCTACCATCAAGCGCGTGCCCGATCTGGTGCCGGAAGATATAGCACGAAAGGCCGGTGCCAAGCTCGATCAGGCGGCGCCGATCGCAACGGTGGACGAGTTGCCGAACTACGATGCCATCATCTTTGGCACGCCAACACGTTTCGGCAACATGTGCGCGCAGATGCGCAATTTTCTCGACCAGACCGGCCGCTTATGGCTGAATGGCGACTTGATTGGCAAGGTGGGCAGCGTGTTTACATCCACGGCCACGCAGCACGGTGGACAGGAAACCACGATCACCTCGTTTCACACCACTCTGTTGCATCACGGCATGATCATCGTTGGGGTTCCGTATTCCTGCCAGGAAATCATGAACATGAGTGAAATCAGCGGCGGATCACCCTATGGAGCAAGTACTCTAGCTGGTGGCGATGGCGGTCGCCAACCGTCAGAAAACGAAATAAAAATCGCCCGTTTCCAGGGAGCCCATGTGGCGAAAGTGGCTAGCAAGCAAATAGCCTAACATCCGTTTGAGGGGCGCATGGATGTATGTCAAACCCGATTCCCCTGCGTTGAACGTGATATGTCGGTTTGTAGGCATGAGGCGAGCCATGTGCTGTATTGTTGAAACAGCAAAATCGTTTGCACAGGCAGCAACAGACCTCAAAACAGGCGGCGCAGGTTTTATCTGCCGACATGCGCCTGAACATGGCACTACCTTGCTGTATTTCGGTGTTTGTGGGTAAGAGGAAGACAAAAATCTGACTAATCAGGCCACGTAAATGCTGGCGACGCTTTTTCAGGATGCGGCGTTCAAACCGCAAGGAAGTTGAAGGGAAAGTCATACAGATGATCGCCGACACAAAATAAGGCTTTATCCGATAACCAGCGCATCACCGCATGCTTGCTCACCGCTGTGCGGTTCTGCAAGCCGATGATGCGCAACTTTAGCTTGCAATATGCAGGTGTCACGAAGTACAGCTATTTCACTCTGCAGGAGGATTAACATGGAAAAATATGTCGATGGGTTTGTCATCCCCATATCGAAGGAAAAAGTAATCGAATACCGGCTTAAAGCAGAAAAAGCAGGCGCAATATGGATGGAGCATGGCGCCTTGGCGTATTGGGAATGCCTGGGTGATGATCTCGATGCTGAGGGGCTTATCTCGTTCAAGAATGCAGCAAAAACCAAATCTGGGGAGGCTGTTATATTTTCCTGGATCGTGTACGAATCGCGTGCACACCGTGACCGGGTCAACGCTGCAGTAATGGCAGACCCTCGTTTTGCGGAAATGATGGAACCGGGTTTTCAACCCTTCGATTGCAAGCGCATGATCTACGGTGGCTTTAAGAAACTGGTTGAGTTCTAGAATAGAATGTGTCGGTTAGCTTTACATTCGGCAAGGGAACCAGTTAGCTTCCGGCTGTAGGTTTGGTAATTTTTGGCACTCTATGCAGCACGGAAAGATATATGAATCTCTTTAAAAGCCTTGTGACATTGATAGTTGGCTTGGTAGTAGGCATTCCCTCGTTGTTGCTGATATTGGCTTTTATATACGTGCTATTCAAGGTAATTTTTTAATGGTCGGCAAAGCCGCGATTACACAAAATTCGGGACACCCACGCCTCCGCGAACCAAAACGCGTATTAATGCGTGGGCCTCTTCGCAATAGTCAGGAACTCTTATTTCAGTACCGTTCGCGCCTATCAAGCTCCTCGTTATATGCCCTAATCTCTGAGAGGCTTCTATCAAGCTCTCGCTACAACACGTCTTACAAGCTAGATATCCGGAACAGCCTGACAACTCCATCTGTCTTGATCGGTTTTGGCCAGTCTCCCCCTGCAGCCCCTTAGAACAGCAATACCCATGGCACTTACAGTAACTTGTATTCATGCATGTTAGACTTGAAGCGTCATTAGTCATTAAATGGATGAGGTGGTTTATGAGCAACTTATCAAGTTATTTAGCCGCTGGAGCTGTAATGATCACGCTGGCAGGTTGTGCGAGCACGCCGAATACTGCCGACATCATGCGCGCGCATGCCGCTGATGCGCAGGACCAGGTCGACCTGAAGAATCAGCTGGCCAAGGATTGGAGCCGTGGCGCAAAGATGGTGCAGTCTGGCGAAAAACGGGTAAAAAACGGAGAAAAGAAAGTTAAGTCTGCCGAAAATGATCTGAAGGACGGCCAGGCTCAAGTTGAGCAAGGGAATCAGGAAATCGCCGAAGGTCGCAAGCTCATGCAGGAAAGCGAGCAACACTTCCATGAGAATTTTCCCAAACTTGAACTCAAGAGCACTAACTAACCTGGTTGCCAGGCCAGACTCGGTAACTGTTCAAGCTGCTCCACGGGTTCTGGTCAACCAAAAGTAGCCTGGCAGGGTAGCCGTGCCAGGCAAGAAGGTTTCTATGCAGGCTTGCCCAGTCTTTTGCTAAACCAGCGCCAGATATAGCTGTCGGCAACACATTTTCCATCTATGATGAAAGTCAGCACCTTGTCGTTGTTCAGGAGCAAGGACTGGGTATGTTTTGCGTCGGGAGAGCCGCAGAACAGGATGCGATCACCATGCTCTAATGTGGTTGCGGGTTCTGGCAGTAACTCGTAGCGATTACTGCGCATCAGTAGCAACGGGACCAGTTCTAGTTGTTTCTCTCGATCGTCCGGGTCGCGTGTCAGATTATCCAGACTGACATGCACTTTCCATGATAATAAATCAGTGACCGCGGGCGCATGCTCGTGATGGATTGTTACGCCCCAGGTTTCCGGCACGGTTTCGCCGACTATGCCTACAAGTCGACTGATCAGCTGATTTGCCCAGAGATTGCTCTGTGTGCGCGCCATCGCCAGAAATTGTGCCAGCAGCGGTGAAACAATATGGGCTAGGCATTCATGCGCAATAATATCGCTGGGTTGCATGGTGATGTCGGCGTTGAAATGTTCAAACAGAAGGTCGTTAACACGTCTGTTCTGGCGCACGACGACAAAGAGATTGGGGTTCATTTCATGCGCTGTCATCACAATGGAAAGATTGTTGATGTCATTGTCAGTCCCGGCAACAATGCCAACGGCGTCTTCCACGCCAGCCTCACGCAGGGTTTTTGCTTCCGCACCGGTGCCTATAATACAGTTTTCACAGCCGGTGAGTTCGGGATTGGCCTCAATGATAACTGTGCTCATATGCTCGCGCTGCAAGTTTTCTACTACTGATTTCCCAAAGCGGCCATAGCCGCACACGATCCATTTGCCCGTTGGTGGACAGGTAGGTGATTGTAATGAGTCGCCGCTTACGCCAGTCAGCCATTCATGCAATAGATAGGTGCCAAGCGCTTGTACTTCCATGGCAAGCCGATCGCCAAACAAATCATAGGGATTGATGATGTGGTCGGTGCCGAACGATGCCATATTCGCTGCAGTCTCGTTGTTTTCAGCGCGCGCCAATACCGGCAGCGTAGGGTTCATCAGCTTTGCCGCAATGGCAATGGCAAGGTTCGCGTGGTCATCGTCAGTAAGCGCTGCTACACCCTGACACATGGGGTGTAGCAGCCCCGCCTTCAACAGAATGTCCGGTAATTTAGCATCAGCGCAGAGGCCGGGGACATCGAGCTGATAGTCTTCAAGTCCCAGCTCATTGATGCGGTCCTGCTGCAGTTCGATTACTACCACGCGCATTCCCCGGCGGTCTAACGCTCTAACCAGAATATTACCGGTTTCAGCGTAGCCGCAGACCACGAAGAACGGTTCGAACATATTCTTGACGGCACGTGCGAACCTGGCGGTGGTGAGTGCAAGCTTGAGGGCTGGATCCTGCAGAAGTGAAATGATTTTACCAATGGCGTAAAACCACGGGATGACAGTCATGTAAATGGAACATACCATCCATAAACGTTGTGCAGCACTAAAAGGATAGGGTACCTCACCAAACCCGATTGTGGTGGCCGTATAGCTAATGACGTAAAACGCCTCAAACAGGCTCATGTGCCATGGTTGGCCATGGTCGTCAACGCCCGGCATGAGTGTCATGCCGCCTACCGCAATGGCAAAGCTGATAATCACAGTAATCAGCGGCACCCGCATGCGCTGTAGAATAATAAAAAAGATGCTATTCACGGTAGTTTTTTCGGTCAGATAGCGGCTTTCACCGCAATCTAGCGACGCAGGCTGATGGTTTCTGCGATCAGGATGATGACGGAGGTGATATTGGCCAGTAACGCTCCGCCAGAAAGCGATACGATGTAGTTGGTCATTTCGATTCCATCAACACTGCCACTGAAGCTTACCCACAATGTCGCCGCCGCGATCAGTTGGAGATCAGCGACCAGGCTGGTAGATAAGTGGATTGCGCCGATTTGCGTGCGGTCACCAAACTTGAGTACGGTAGCGATTAAATTTACCACGATGGTTGCAAACAGTTCGTAGACATGATGGTGATTAGGATTATCAATATCGCCGATGAAAAATCCGAAATTGAGCGTCATCGCTAGTACGATAAAAAAGCCGAATACTACTTTTTCCAGATTCATGATATTCCTGCTCGTGAGTTCAATGTCTTGCGTTTATCCGCCCATGCAGTCTAGACGATTTTAAGCGGTATCGCTTCAATTACAGCAGGGCCAGGCGGCCGCCAGGGGCAACCAGCCACGAATTCTTTCATGGTGCAAGGTGTGCGACTGTCATGAACCGGTCGCTGACTTATAGCGAAAAGAACGATATTCAGTTTTTCCACGATGCTCCGGCAAACTGGGCGGTTACGTTAGCTCGGGGCTTTTTTGTATCTTCTTCCCGGAGGATGTGCATGCGCCTTTGGTCAGCACAGGAAGCATCCGCAAGGTGGTTCTCAAGATGGCGGTGGAGTAACTTGCTGGCTGTGCTTAGTGCATAGCGGCGCAGGCTGATGCCTGTACGGCTGCAGCAAGGCTGAGTGTGCCTTGCATTTTTTCATGCACTGACGTGGGGGTTTTAACTACGCAATCCACGCATTTACCTTTGACCGTATCGAAGCCTTTTACTGTGTCCAGGCCCTTCACGTCTTTCATAATTGCCCCATCTACATCAGCATCTGTCATCACGGCGCCAGTAAGATCGGCTCCCGTTAAATCTGCTTTGCTCAGATCGACACGGTATAGATTGGTATTGCGCAAGTTAGCGCCAGTGAGGTCAGCAAAACGGAAGCTGGCGATGTTTAGATCTGCACCTTCAAAGTTGGCATTGGCAAAATTGCCGCCAACGGAGTCAAATTTCATTTGCCCCATGGGCTGGTTGCCAACATCCAAACCAAAACGGCCTTTCTTGATAGTGGCGCCACTCATGTCAACATTACCTAGCGTACCGATCACGCGGGCATTGGTCAGGTTGGCACCCTTGAAATTGGTCTTGCTGAAAATAGCTTGAAAGATGATGGCGTCGGTCAGGTTTGCACCGCTCAAATCAGCATTTTCCAGTCGTGCCAGATTGAGGTAAGCACCTTGCATATTGGCGCCACTTAAATCAGCGCCCATGAGATAAGCGCCAAAAAAGCTCGTATTTACCATTTTGCAGTGACGCAAATCCATCTTGTTGAATTCCAGGTAGCCCAGGTCTTTATTGGATAAATCACAATTTTTGCTGTTGATCTGCTTCAGCGCTGCTTCCTGGCTTATTTTCTGACGTGTTGGTTCTGCATTTTTGGCATAGAAAGCCTCGGCTTTCATAATGGTCGCTTGCGGGTTTGCCATAAAAACTTCTTTAGAAGCATCGCTGCCGAAGCAATAGGTTTTGCCTTCATACACGGTTTTAATGGAGCAATCCGTTTTTATTAGACGCTCACCGCTCAGGCTGGTTGTGCAGTTGTCATCAAACTGCCCGGCGACTGCCAATCCGGCGCATAGTGACAGCGCAGATGCCACAATAAAATGTAAGGGCTTCATCTTGTTCTCCTTCTCCTGGTTTGTTCAGTCTACGCTTGATTCAGCGTATTTGACTGCATGTATCCGCTTGCAACAAGCATCGTGCAGTAACGCCAGTCACACAGTACAAGCGCCAATTACATAAAGTAGACAATCTTCACGTCAACTCATTGCAATGACATTGCGTTAAATGCTCATCCGCAATAACTGTGGATAGGCTCTAAAAAAACGAGAGCCAGTTCAATGAGAGGAAACTTGAGATGCGTAGAGTGAAAATAATAATCCCCGCCTTGGTGGCAGCTACTCTGTCGTTACCCGCGATAGCCGATGAATACTACGATAATGCCCGCGTGATCGCCGTGACGTCACAGACCGAGCGGGTCAATTACCCACGCCAGGAATGCCGTACCGAATATGTGCGTGAAAGTTATAGCAACCGTTCTCCTGTGGGGGCGATTATAGGTGGCGTAGCAGGCGGTCTGCTCGGCAGCCAGATTGGCAAGGGCAATGGCCGTGTGGCAGGCGCTGCGGTAGGCGCCGGTGTAGGCGCGGTAGTGGGTGACCGCGTTGGCAACAGTCAGGCGACCACGACCTACGGCACGCGTCCGGTAGAGAGCTGCTATACCGTGGATAACTGGCAAGCCGTGAACCGCGGTTATCTGGTGACCTATCGTTACAATGGCCGCGATTATTCGCAAGTAATGGATAATGACCCTGGAGATTATATCCGCGTGCGCGTTGCCATCGCCCCTGGCTATGGCTACCCTGAGCAACGCATCAGTTATCTGGATCCAGCTTATGACCGTAATTTTGGCCCCCCTCCTGGCTGGGGTAAGGGACGCGATAGAAATCATGGCTGGGGTAGAGGCAATGGCCGGCATGGGCACGATGACGATGACGATTGATTAATACGTAATTGAATAGAAAGCCTTAAATAAAAAGCCGCTAGTTTTAGCGGCTTTTATTTGAACTGCATTTCAAAATGCGGCATTCAGAGGGCATCAAGGGCATCAATAGCCTTTTGTAGTTTGCTGCTGCGCCATGCTTTTCCCACCTGGATACTGGTTTTTGCCGCGCGGTTCGAATTCCATTCCATTAGCAATTTAATTGCCTCCTGCAAATCAGCATCAGCCTGTTTGCGCGCAAGCACATGCAGGAGCCGTTCCGTGACTATCATGTCGTTGAATTGCCCTAGCGATTTTTGTAGGGGTTTGATGTGGTCTATAAGCGGTTGCGTGTGAAGTACCTGCTTCTTGCCCTTTTGAATATAGGCAAAAAAATCGGCGGCATAATGCAGGTGTTTGCTGCGTATCCTGAATTTATGCCGTTGCCTGGCAGTTAACTCATTCAAGTTGTCGCCATGCTTGCGCATTATTTCATGGGCTTTTTGCAATGCATGCTCAGCCAGTTTGACCAGCTTGCCCTTAACCGGATGGTCTTCTGCCGTCAGTATCGCACCCAGGTGCAATAACAGCCGCGCGTAGCGCTGGCTGTGTAATGTGCGTTTAAGCCGCTTATAGGTTTGTTGGCGCGCGGCAAGAGCATGCTGCTGCACCAGCTCCAGCAGGCCAGGGGCCGCGTCGGCTGTGTGCAATGCTTTACGTGCGGCAGGCAGGGTCTCATGCAAAAACACATCCCAATCCCGCGCGGCAGCCAAATTGGCATTGAGCCAGCGCAGTTCATCCTGCAAGTCGGTAACGTTGCGCTTGAAAAGCTTGAAGGCTACATGCAATCGTCTCAGCGCGATGCGCATCTGATGCACGCCTTCAGGATTTGCGCCGATTAACGCAACCTCCTGATTGCTCTGAAAATGGCGCAGGCATTCGCCAACGATGTGCTGGAAAGCCTGGTCAGCGGGCATGCCTGCCTTAAGCGCGACAGCCTTGGCTTTGGCAGCCCCTGCAATTTGTGGACGGTAATACGCATAGCCGCGCTGGGCTTTGCTGACGTTTTCTATATGCAGTGGGATATCTGCCTGCAGCGCCAGTGCCAGATGGAACAAATGACTGGCGTGACCATGCTTCAATTCCAGCTCTACCTCGCTGATGGGCTCACGCTTTTTGTCGACTTGCAATTCCCCCAAATCGAGCGACACTTCCACCGCGCTGCCATCCTCATATTGCAGCTGCCACTCAGTGCGCTGCACGTCGGTAATGAAAATAGGCTTGAGTGCGTCACGCAAGACTTGGTCAGCAAAAATCTCGGCCAGGAAAGGTTCGGTAATTTTGGTGAAATCAGGTTCGCCTTTGGCGATGATGTCTTCCCACTCCATGCGTTGATGCAGGCCCGCCAGCGAATGCCCGGCGCCTTTAACGGCCTGAAACCAGCCGCCGCACATATGTCGCACACGCAGGCTGATAGCGGCATCGAGCAGTTTTAAATCCGGCGTATCGTAGTAAATGCTGATGAGGCCGCGCGTGACAGGCTTGCCGACCAGGCGTTGCCTGATCGCCGGGTGGCGACGTAAGCGCGGTACATCTGCCGTGGCGATGCGTAACTTGAGTTCTATTTCATTTGGCATTGCGTTCTGCGTTTATGAGCCAGTGTAACAACGGTGCCCATTGTTGCAAATCACGGTTGACCAGGGACGGACGCATGTCAAATAAACTCCGGCCTTGCTCCGCCGCTTGCATGTAAATCTGGCCATCGCGTAGATTAGCCATTACCGGGAAGTCCGCTTGCGCCAGAAACTCCTGCAGCTTGGCTGCAGTGCGCGTACGGCTATCCACGCGCATACCCACCATGGCAACAAAAGTGCGTTCTTTGCGCACGGCTTTTTCCTCGCGCAGAATAGCCAGGAAATCTTGCGTGGCGCCCATGTCAAAAGCCGAAGGTTGTATCGGCACCACAACCAGGTCAGCACGCTTCACGGCGTCAGACAGTTTATCGCCGTGCAAGCCGGCCTGAGAGTCGATAATCGTCCAGTCCGCGCTTAAGCTGTCGGCATGTTTTCCGCGACCATCCAGTCCGTGGATGAGCGGTAATGATTCTGGACGGCGCGCCAGCCAGTCAGAAGCCGAGCGCTGCCTGTCCATATCCGAAAGCACGACATGGCGGCCGCGGGTGGCGAAGTAGCCGGCCAGGTTGGTTGCCAGGGTGGTTTTTCCACTACCGCCTTTGGGATTGGCGATGAGTACTGTAGACATGGAGCATTCTCAAATTAATGTGGATTTCGGCGGTTGCTCGTGCCATGGGCAGTCACGCAAATGGCTGAACATGCTATTAATGGCGACCGGCTTGCCGAGGAAATACCTCGGCCCATAGTGTACCCTCATCGATTCCAATAGTTCTACCACGGAGTACCGCGTGGCTGTTCCCTTGAGTTAATGTTTATTCGAGATTAAATCGGGCGGAATTACTGCGCGCAATACTGCTTGCGCGCCTTCCTCCCGTGCGCGACTAGAGAGCCACCAGACGCTACCTTTTTTAACACTCCAGTACGTTGCTTTGCCTGTGAGTGCAAGCGCCGCCACCATGCCCAATGACGGCTGGTGGCCTACAATCAGCACCGTACCCTCCGCATCCGGCCAGCCAGCAGCTTTTAATATCGCATCTGCTCTGGCGCCGGGGGCAATGTCATCGCGCGTGATAAAATCAGTGCTCAAGGCTAAAGCTGTCTGTTGAGCACGGGTGGCAGGGCTTGCAAGAATACGCACTCCTTGTGGCAGGCGCGGCTTGAGCCAGTTGGCGATAGTCTCCGCTTGTTTCTGGCCTTTGGACGTGAGCTCGCGCTGCATGTCAGGAGCAGTGTCGGCGGCCTCGGCGTGCCGCCAGAGTAGTAGTTCCATACTGATGGTATCCCCCGATTCAAAGGGTATCTTAACCGCAGCTTTTGTTGGACGGAAGTGGCATCTGCATGAATTATCATCTATACCTTGCGCTAAGCCCTGTGCAATTGGCCGAGCCTACTTTGCATCAGCCCGCCCTGGAGCGGCTATTGGCAATCGGCGGCATTAAAAACACGCGGGAATTATTCGAGGTTGCGTTGTGCCGCGCCTTTGGCATTACACAACAGCGTGACTGGCCTATCGCGCCGTTGTCCTGGCAGGGAGAGGGTAATGACCCGGCAGGTTTTTACTGGCTGTGTGCCGATCCCGTGCATTTTCAGCTGCAACGCGACACTTTTTCGCTGTCCTATCCTGCTCCGCTTGCGTTAACCGCCATGGAGTCGGAATCCTTGCTCGAGACTCTGAACCGGCATTTCCTGCAGGATGGTTTGCATTTTTTCTCAACGCGCTCATCCATTTCCTCACATTCTGGCCGCTGGTATTTGCGGCTGGAAGAGGCGCCAAAAATCAGGACGAGCCTGGCCATGAACGTGGTTGGACGTGATGTCACTACCTTTCTGCCGCAAGGCGAGCAGGCTGCGCAGTGGAATCACACACTTAACGAAATACAGATGCTGTTGCATGATCACCCCGTGAATCAGGCGCGTGAGGCGAATGGTGAATTACCCGTGAATAGTTTATGGCTCTCCGGTGGTGGCGTGTTGCCAGGCAAAGCCGTGCCTGACGATAAGCCGGGTTCCAACATCATTTTTACCGACCATCCCTTGGCCAAAGGCATGGCGCGGGTCGCTGATTTTCCTTGTTTCGATCTGCCGGAAAATGCAAAGGCGCTTTCAAGCTCGACTCAGGAGGATGTCTGGTTGGTTCTGGATGACGTCGATGAAGCTGAGTCCAAGTGGTTTGCACCTTTGCTCACAGGCTTGCGTGAAGGAAATATCCGGCAATTAAGCCTGAATTTTGTCTTAGCCGATCAGATGCTGAACGTGCTTATCCAGCCACGGGATCTATGGAGATTCTGGCGCAAGCCCCAGTCATTGAAAGCCTGTTTTGCATTGAGCCCAGCATGGTAAATATTGTTCAGCGCAGCTTTAGTGCAGCATCGGTAACTACGCTTACCGCCAGCGGGGTATCTCCGGCATTGGCGAGGATACTGGCGGCTCGCGGTATTGAGACGCCATCACAACTTGAATCAAGCTTAAGTGGATTGATTGCGCCAGAGAAGCTGACCAATAGCGCCCCAATGGCCAATTTGCTGGCTGATGCCATCGCGCAGGAGAAAAGCCTGCTGATCATTGGCGATTACGATGCTGATGGCGCAACAGCAACCGCGGTAGCCGTGCGCGGCCTACGCAGCATGGGTGCTCAAGTCGACTATCTGGTGCCGAACCGCTTTGAATATGGCTACGGGCTTACGCCGGAGATTGTTGCCCTGGCGGCCACGCGCAGCCCAGACATTATTATTACCGTAGATAACGGCATCGCCAGTGTTGACGGCGTGCGGGCGGCCAATAGTTTGGGTATCGCCGTGCTGGTGACTGATCATCACCTGCCGGGCGATGAACTGCCGCAGGCTGCGTGCATACTGAATCCTAATCAGCATGGCTGTGATTTTCCCAGTAAAAATCTGGCTGGAGTGGGTGTGATTTTTTATGCGCTGCTGGCCTTGCGGGCTGAGTTGCGCCAGCGGGGAAGATTTGCAGATAAATCGGAACCCAATCTAACGGAGCTGCTGGATCTAGTCGCGCTCGGTACCGTGGCTGACCTGGTCAGGCTCGATGACAACAACCGTATACTGGTTGAGCAAGGCTTGCGCCGTATCCGCGCGGGTAAATGCTGTCCGGCAATAAGCGCATTGCTTAAGCTGGCGGGACGCGATTCTGCACGAACGGGCGCACAGGACCTGGGTTTTAGCGTGGGGCCAAGACTTAATGCGGCTGGCAGGCTGGATGATATGTCGCTGGGGATTGCCTGCTTGCTGGAGGATGATGAAGCAGAAGCGCAACGCATGGCGCAGCTATTAAATGAGCTCAATCTGGCGCGACGTAATATCGAAGCTGAGATGCAGGATACCGCAGCGATGGCTTTGGAGGAAATTGATTGCACAGGCCGCTACAGCTTGAGTCTGTATAACGCGGAATGGCATCAGGGCGTGATCGGTATTCTGGCTTCACGCATCAAGGAGCGCTATCACCGGCCTGTTATCGCCTTTGCCCGGGCTGGCGAAACAGGGGCGGATGGCAAACCCCAGCTCAAGGGCTCTGGCCGCTCCATCAGCGGTTTGCATTTGCGCGATGCACTGGATTTGCTGTCCAAACGGCAGCCTGATCTCTTGCTGCGTTTTGGCGGTCATGCGATGGCAGCCGGGCTGACCATACACGAAACGGAGTTTGAGCGCTTCAATGCGGCCTTTGAGGCTGTGGTTGCCAGCTTATTAACGCCAGCTGACCTTGAGTCTGTCATTGAGGTGGATGGCCAGCTTGATGTGCATGACATCCACCTGGAAATGGCGAGCGCGCTTGAGCGTCAGGTATGGGGGCAAGGTTTTCCGCAGCCTGCGTTTTGCGACACATTCAGCGTAGTCGAACAGCACGTGGTGGGCGGACGCCACCTGAAAATGACACTGGCAAAACAAGGGCGGCGTTTTGACGCGATCTTCTTTCAGCAGCAGGAGTTTTTACCGAAAGATATCCTTGCGGTCTATCAGTTACAGACCAACCAATATAACGGCGTCCAGTCCGTACAGCTCTGTTTGCGGCATTGGCAGGCGGTTTCCAGACGTAGCTGCACGTTGACCGTATGGCGCGGCACGCGGTAAAATCCAGAAAAATTTGGGGTTAAAAATCTGATGCGTCGTAAGTTGGTTGTAGGCAATTGGAAGATGCATGGGAGCCTCGCACAAAACAAAGAGTTGATGACGAGCTTGATTGCTGGCCTGCGCGATCTGAAAAACGCCGATTTTGCTGTGTGCGTGCCGCATCCCTACCTATTCCAGGCGCAGTCCCTGTTACAGGCAACCAATATTGCGTGGGGCGGGCAAAATGTGAGTCAATACGAAGAGGGCGCTCATACGGGCGCAGTTTCTGCGCGCATGCTCACTGATTTTGGCTGTACTTACGCCATTATTGGCCACTCCGAACGCCGCTCCCTGATTCATGAAACCAATACCAGTGCTGCTGCCAGCTTCGGCGCAGCGCTTAAAGCCGGACTTACGCCTATATTTTGTGTGGGGGAAACCCTGCAGGAGCATCGGGCAGGCGAAGCGCAAGCGGTAGTGGCCAATCAGATGAATGCCATATTGGATACTCTAGGCGCACACGTGTTTTCAAAGGCGGTGCAGCGCAGGGCGGTGCTTGCTTACGAGCCGGTTTGGGCGATAGGCACTGGCAATACTGCGACACCGGAGCAAGCCCAGGCCATGCATGTATTTATCCGTAACAGCGTGGCAGAGCGCGATCCGGGTGTGGCCGCCAGGGTGAGAATCCTATACGGGGGTAGCGTAAATCCGTCAAATGCGTCACAATTGCTAGTTATGCCGGATATAGATGGTGGTTTGATAGGCAGGTGTTCGCTAGACGCTAACGAATTTAAGGAAATTTGCCAGGCTGCTTGCTAATAGAATTTTTGGTTTGGCTAGGCAGCGGGAATTAGAGAAAAATGGAAACTTTAGTAATGGTGGTGCATGTGCTTGCCGCACTGGGCGTAATAGGTCTGGTGTTGATGCAGCACGGTAAAGGTGCCGATATGGGCGCTGCCTTCGGTAGCGGTGCCTCGGGCAGTCTGTTTGGGGTAAGTGGCTCTTCTAACTTCATGAGTCATGCCACAGCCATCTTTGTCGCGATATTCTTCACTACCAGCATGACGCTGGCTTACCTTTCCAGTCATCGTGGTGAACACTCAAGTGTTATCAGTTTGCAAAAGAAAGCGTCTCAAACTGCTGCGCCGGCTGTTAAACCGCAAGATGCGCCAAAACCTGCGGAGCCATCAACAGCCAAGGATGTGCCGCAATAAGTTAGATTGACTGGGTGTAAGTAGCCCAAAATTAATGCCGTCGTGGTGGAATTGGTAGACACGCTATCTTGAGGGGGTAGTGGCGAAAGCCGTGAGAGTTCGAGTCTCTCCGTCGGCACCAACATTAATAATAGCTTGGCCAGTTGTAAGGGAAGCTTGGCTAAGCAAGATCAGGGATCTGAACGTGCTGGAAAATTACTTTCCTATTTTGTTGTTCATACTCGTCGGCTTGGCAGTCGGCGTAGGCCCTATTGTTCTCGGCAAACTGGCTGCTCCCAGCCGACCCGATAGCGAAAAAAACTCCCCGTATGAGTGTGGCTTTGAAGCCTTCGAAGATGCCCGCATGAAATTTGATGTGCGCTATTATCTCGTCGCTATTCTATTTATCCTGTTTGACCTTGAGATTGCCTTTCTTTTCCCTTGGGCTGTCGTGCTTCAGGAAATCGGTCTGTTTGGCTTTGTTGCCATGATGGCGTTCTTGGCCATTCTCGTTGTGGGCTTTATCTATGAATGGATGAAGGGGGCATTGGAATGGGAGTGAACGTTGCGAGCGGCAAGCAGGTTCACACGCATAGCGTGGCTTGCGGACGTCCGAGCATGGCGTTGGGGCGCCGAGTGGGTAATGCTATGAGTGCTGATAATCTATCTGAGGCGGCGGCATGAGCATCGAAGGCATCATGGAAAAAGGCTTTGTCACCACCACGTTGGATACGGTGATCAATTACACGCGTACTGGTTCGATGTGGCCCATGACGTTTGGTTTGGCCTGTTGTGCGGTGGAAATGATGCATGCCGGTGCTTCACGCTATGACCTTGACCGCTTCGGTATTGTGTTCCGCGGTAGCCCGCGCCAATCCGATGTGATGATAGTGGCTGGCACGCTGGTCAATAAAATGGCACCAGCCTTGCGCAAGGTTTACGATCAAATGGCGGAGCCGCGCTGGGTCATCTCCATGGGTTCCTGTGCCAATGGCGGAGGTTATTATCATTATTCCTATGCCGTGGTGCGCGGTTGCGACCGTATCGTGCCGGTAGACGTGTATGTGCCCGGATGTCCACCTACTGCAGAAGCCTTGCTCTATGGCCTTATTCAGTTGCAAACTAAAATCAAACGTACCAATACGATAGCACGGTAAGAAAAATAATGAACACGCGCCTGGAACGGCTTTCCGAAAATCTAAAACTTGCGCTGGGCAATAAGCTCACCAAGCTTACTACCAACGTTGGCGAGATCACCATTGAGTGTAAAGCCAGCGATCTGCTAACAGTTTGTACTACGCTGCGCGATCATCCCGGGCTTGAATTCAAGCAATTAATGGACCTCTGCGGGGTCGATTACGCTGATTATGGCGAGGGTGGCTGGCACGGCTTACGCTTTGCTGTGGTATATCATTTTCTTTCTATCAGCCTTAACCAGCGTGTGCGCCTGAAAGTATTTGCTGCTGACGATGATTTTCCTGTGCTGGCGACCGTGGTCGAGCTCTGGTCGGTAGCCAACTGGTTTGAGCGCGAAGCTTTCGACCTCTATGGCATCATGTTTGATGGCCACCCTGATCTGCGCCGTCTGCTTACCGATTATGGTTTTGTTGGTCATCCATTTCGCAAGGACTTTCCCATGATAGGCAACGTCGAGATGCGCTATGACCCAGAGCAGCAGCGTGTGATCTATCAGCCAGTTTCAATTGAAATGCGTAATAACGTACCTAGAATTATCCGCGATGAGGGCTTCCACAATGGCTGAAATTCGCAACTACACCATGAACTTTGGCCCGCAGCACCCGGCTGCGCACGGCGTGTTGCGTTTGGTGCTGGAGCTTGATGGTGAAGTGATCCAGCGCGCTGACCCGCATATCGGCTTGTTGCACCGTGCAACAGAAAAGCTGGCTGAGAACCGCACCTATCTGCAGTCCGTACCCTACATGGACAGGCTCGATTACGTGTCGATGATGTCCAATGAGCATGCTTATGTGATGGCAATTGAGAAATTGCTGGGTGTGGAAGTGCCGGTGCGTGCGCAATATATTCGCGTGATGTTTGACGAAATTACGCGCCTGCTTAACCACCTACTATGGCTGGGCGCACATGCGTTGGACGTGGGCGCCATGACGGTATTCTTGTATGCCTTCCGCGAGCGCGAAGATCTGTTTGACTGCTACGAAGCCGTTTCCGGTGCACGTATGCACGCCGCTTATTATCGTCCGGGTGGTGTCTATCGTGACCTGCCGGGCCTAATGCCGCAGTACGAAGAGTCGCCATTGCGCAACAAGGCTGACGTTAAGCGGCTTAACGAAAACCGCCAGGGATCGCTGCTGGATTTCATCGAGGATTTCACAAATCGCTTCCCGACTTATGTGGACGAATACGAAACCTTGCTTACCGATAATCGCATCTGGAAGCAGCGCACTGTGGGCATCGGTGTAGTGAGCCCTGAGCGTGCCCTGGCGCTGGGCTTTAGTGGCCCTATGCTGCGCGGCTCTGGTATTGAATGGGACCTGCGCAAAAAACAGCCTTATGAAGTCTACGATAAGCTGGATTTCGATATTCCAATCGGGGTCAATGGCGACTGCTACGACCGTTATCTCGTGCGTATGGAAGAGTTCCGCCAGTCCAACCGCATTATCAGGCAATGCATAGACTGGCTGCGCAAGAACCCGGGCCCGGTCATTACCGACAACAACAAAATTGCGCCGCCATCGCGCGAAGTCATGAAACATGACATGGAGTCGTTGATTCATCACTTTAAGCTGTTCACCGAGGGCTTCCATGTTCCGGCTGGCGAGGCTTATGCTGCTGTGGAGCATCCTAAGGGCGAATTTGGCATTTACCTGATTTCTGATGGCGCTAACAAACCTTATCGCCTAAAAATACGTGCCCCCGGCTTCGCGCATTTGGCGGCGATGGATGAAATGACGCGCGGCCACATGATTGCTGACCTTGTGGCCATTATCGGAACGCAAGATATTGTATTTGGGGAGATTGATCGCTGATGTTGTCTCAAGAATCTTTCGCCAAAATAGATCGCGAATTGACCAAATACCCGCCTGACCGGCGTTTAGCGGCAGTTATATCAGCCTTGCGTATTGCGCAGGCGGAAAAGAGCTGGCTATCCAAGGAAACCATAGGCGAAGTGGCTGATTACCTTGGCATTCCGGCGATTGCGGCATTGGAAGTCGCAACTTTTTACAATATGTATGAGCTGGCACCCGTCGGTAAATACAAGATTACTGTCTGTACCAATATTTCCTGCATGCTGCGCGATGCCGATGCGATTGTGGCACACCTCAACAAGCGCCTGGGCATCGGTTTTAATGAAACCACGCCAGATGGGAAATTTACGCTGAAAGAGGGCGAGTGCATGGGTACCTGCGGTGGTGCGCCGCTATTTCACATTAATAACACGAAAATGTGCGAATTTCTAACCCCGGAAAAAGTAGATGAGATTCTGGGAGGCTTGAAATAATGGCCGCTGCAAAAATAGTTGCCCATAACCTGCAAAAGCAAACCTTGGTCTGCCTGCGCACCATAACCGAGCCGCAGCCGCATACGCTGGCTACCTACCTCAAGCTTGGTGGCTACGCGCAGCTCAAGCGTATTGTCACGGAAAAGGTGAAAGCTACTGAAATTATCACGCAAGTCACGATTTCCAATTTGCGCGGCCGTGGTGGTGCGGGTTTCCCGACCGGCCTCAAATGGAGCTTCATGCCGCGCTACTATGACGGCACCAAGTATCTGGTGTGCAACACCGACGAAGGCGAGCCTGGAACGTTCAAAGACCGCGACATCATTCGTTATAACCCGCATCAGTTGATTGAAGGCATGGCCATTGCGGCTTATACCTTGGGTGCACAGGTTGGCTACAACTACATCCATGGCGAAATCTGGGAAGATTATGAAATTTTCGAAGCCGCGCTCGATGAAGCGCGTGCTGCCGGCTATTTGGGACGGAACCTGTTCGGTACTAATTTCAGTTTTGATCTGTTTGCCGTACATGGCTACGGTGCCTACATCTGCGGCGAAGAAACCGCGCTGATCGAATCGATCGAAGGCAAGAAAGGCCAGCCGCGCTTCAAGCCACCGTTCCCGGCCAGCTATGGCGTTTTCGGCAAGCCGACCAATGTCAACAATACCGAATCCTATACCTCCGTACCGTGGATAATGCAGCACGGTGGCCAGGCGTTCCTGGAGTTGGGTGTGGCCAACTCCGGCGGGACCAAGATTTTTTCCATCTCCGGCCATGTGGAAAAACCGGGCAATTACGAAGTTAATATGGGCATCCCGTTCAGCGAATTGCTGGAAATGGCGGGCGGCATCTGGAAAGGCCGCAAGCTCAAGGCCGTGATTCCGGGCGGGCCTTCGACGGCAGTCATGCCTGCGGCTGCCATTCTGGGTGCGACCATGGATTATGATGGCCTGTCCAAGGCAGGTTCCAGCCTGGGCGCGGGTTCCATGATCATCATGGACGAAACTACCTGTATGGTGAAGACGCTCAAGCGGCTGTCCTATTTCTTCTTTGAGGAATCTTGCGGCCAATGCACGCCTTGCCGCGAAGGCACGGGCTGGCTCTACCGCGTGGTCAAGCGCATTGTCGAGGGGCAGGGGCGCATGGAAGATCTGGATCTGCTGACCGATGTCAGCAGCAATATCTCCGGCCGCACCATCTGCGCGCTGGGCGAAGCGGCAGCCACGCCGGTATTGAGTTTTATCAAGCATTTCCGGCCGGAATTCGAGTATTACATCCGGCATGGTCGCAGCATGGTTGAGGACGGCGTGGATGCCAGTAGCCTGCAACAGAATACGGTGGAAGTCTAAATATGTTGAACGTAGAAATTGACGGCATCGCGGTCGAGGTCGACCACGGCACCACGATCATCGATGCAGCCGACAAGCTCGGTATTGCTATCCCGCGTTTTTGCTATCACAAGAAACTATCAGTTGCGGCCAACTGCCGCATGTGCCTGGTACAGGTAGAGAAATTCAACAAGCCGCTGCCGGCCTGTGCTACGCCGGTGGCGGACGGCATGAAGATTTTTACGCGCTCCAAGGCTGCTGTCGAGGCACAGCAGGGCGTCATGGAATTTCTGCTGATTAACCACCCGCTGGATTGCCCGATTTGCGACCAAGGCGGCGAGTGCGATTTGCAGGATCTGGCCGTGGCCTATGGTTCCAGCGGTTCGCGTTACACTGAAGAAAAGCGCGTGGTACTGAACAAGAATATCGGCCCGCTGATTGCTACCGATATGACGCGTTGCATCCATTGCACGCGCTGTGTGCGCTTTCTCAAGGAAATCGGCGGCATGATGGAGCTGGGCTTGATTGGCCGCGGCGAGAATGCGGAAATTACGGCTTATGTGGATAAGAGTGTGGACTCCGAACTATCCGGTAACATTATTGACTTGTGCCCGGTGGGCGCCCTAACCAGCAAGCCGTTTCGCTACAAAGCGCGTAACTGGGAACTGACGCGCAGACCTACGATAGCGCCACATGACGCTCTCGGTTCGCATATTGAAGTACAGATTAAGGATAGCCGTGTGCTGCGCGTACTACCGCGCGAGAAGGAAACCATCAACGAGTGCTGGCTGTCGGATCGCGACCGTTTCTCCTATGAAGGCCTCAATAGTCCTGACCGCCTGACCGTTCCTATGATCAAACATCATGGCGGCTGGCATGAGACAGATTGGAAAACAGCGCTGGAATTCGCTGCCGGGCATATTAAAGAAATCTCGCAACAAGATGGTGGCGCACAAATAGGCGTGCTGGTATCGCCCAACAGCACCATGGAAGAAGGCTATCTCGCCAAGAAGCTTGCGCGTGGGCTGAAATGTGGCAATATTGATCACCGTCTGCGCCGCAGTGATTTCCGCCTGGATGGCCATTTCCAGGGTACGCCGTGGATGGGCTGCAATATCCCCGATTTGCAGGAAATGGATCGCATCCTGGTGATTGGCAGCAATCTGCGCAATGAACATCCGCTACTCAGCCAGCGTATTCGCAAAGCTGTGGCTGATGGTGCCGAGTTATCGCTGGTCAATCCGCTGGATGATGACCCGCTCATGCGGGTCACTCACAAGGCGATTTGTACGCCGAATGACATGGTCAATGTGCTGTCCCAAATTCTCAAAGCCATGTCCGGATTGCAGCGTCTTTCCTTATGCTTGCCGCCTTCGCTTAATCAGTTGCTGGAAGGCGTAAAGGTCTGCGATAACACGCAGGCTATGGCGCGCAGTCTGGCTGGGTTGGGTAAGGATTACGATCTGGTTAGCCCGCGCGTAGGTATTTTTCTTGGCAATATTGCGCAGCATCACCCGCACTATGCAGAGCTATACAGTCTTGCCGAGGCTATCTCCTCCTTGTGCGGCGCGACTTTCGGCGTGCTATCCGAAGCAGCCAACCGCGTTGGGCTGGATTTAGCCCGAGTGTTACCTGAGCACGGAGCGCTGAATGCTCGCACGATGCTGGAATCACCGCGTAAGGCTTATCTGCTGGTGAATGTAGAGCCCGAGCTGGATTGCCACAATGCGGCAATGGCGGCACACGCCATGAAACAGGCAGAATGTGTGATTGCGCTGACTGCGTACAGGTCGGAGGCATTGCGTGACGCAACTGTGTTGTTGCCGATTGCGCCGTTCACCGAGACCTCGGGGACCTTCATGAGTATGGAGGGCCGCGTGCAAAGTTTCGCTGCTGCAGTTAAGCCGCTCGGTGAAACCCGTCCCGCCTGGAAGGTGCTGCGCGTGATAGGCAATCTGCTGAGCCTGGAAGGGTTCGATTTTGATAGTAGCGAGCAGGTGAAAGAAGAAATCTTCGGCGGTGAAAAGCCTTCGACAGTTGTGTGGAATCGCCTCAACAACAACTTGCGCGAATTGATTGATATCCAGGTCAAGGTTAAGACTGATGTGTTACAGCGTGTGGGTGAAGTGCCGCTGTATCAATCAGACAGCATTGTGCGCCGTTCGCCCCCGCTGCAAAAAACCAAATATACAGCCCAGGCCGTTGCCGGCATGAGCGCCGAACAGCTTACCAAACTGGGTTTGCAAGATGGCGATGAGGTCATTGTCCAGCAGGGCGCTGGTAGCGCAAGACTGAAAGCCAAATGCGATACCAGGCTGCCTTTAGGTGTGGTTCGGATTGCCGGAGCAAGTGCTGCAACGCTGGAACTGGGCGATCTGATGGGCGATATTGTAGTAGAAAAAGCCACGGCGGCAAGTGTGAAGGAGCGCACATGATGATGGCGATCCAGAACTTTTTTGGACCCACCTGGCCGGTAGTCTGGACGCTGGCTAAAATTGTCGCCATTGTGCTGCCGCTGATGGGTGCGGTTGCCTACCTGACACTGGCAGAACGCAAGGTGATTGGCTTCATGCAGGTGCGCATAGGCCCTAACCGCGTTGGCTATTTTGGGCTGCTGCAGCCGATCGCTGATGGTCTCAAGCTGTTTATGAAAGAAATCATCATCCCGGCGGCTTCCAGCAAGACCTTATTCCTATTCGCTCCAGTGCTGGTAATTGCTCCGGCATTTGCTGCCTGGGCAGTAGTACCGTTCGACCTTAACCTTATCCTGGCGGATATCGATGCGGGTCTGCTTTATATTCTGGCCATGACCTCGGTCGGAGTCTACGGCGTGATTGTTGCGGGTTGGGCATCCAATTCCAAATATGCTTTCCTGGGCGCGATGCGCTCCGCCGCGCAGATTGTTTCCTATGAAATCGCTATGGGCTTCGCGCTGGTGGGCGTGCTCATGTGCGCCAATAGCCTTAACCTCGGCAAAATTGTGCTGGCCCAGTCCGGTGGCTTCTGGCAATGGTACTGGTTGCCGCTATTCCCATTATTTGTGGTTTATTTCATTAGCGCAGTAGCCGAAACTAACCGTGCTCCGTTCGATGTGGCTGAAGGCGAATCAGAAATCGTTGCCGGTTTTCACGTAGAGTATTCCGGCATGGCTTTTGCGGTGTTCTTTCTCGCTGAATATGCCAACATGATATTAGTGTCTATGCTGGCCGTGCTCATGTTCCTGGGCGGTTGGCTATCACCGGTGCCGTTCCTGCCGGATGGTTTCCCGTGGCTGCTTATCAAAGTGGCGTTCATGCTGTTTTTCTTCCTGTGGTTCCGCGCTACCTTCCCGCGCTATCGATATGACCAAATCATGCGTTTGGGGTGGAAGGTATTTATCCCGATTACGCTGGTGTGGATAGTGGTTATCGGTGCTTTTATGCAAACACCTTTTGCTTATCTATTCCATTAAGGGTTTGAATATGTTTAATCAAATTAAAACCCTGTTTTCCAGCCTGATGCTGGTGGAATTGCTCAAAGGCATGTGGCTTACCGGGCGCTATTTGTTCGCGCGCAAGATTACTATTCAGTATCCAGAAGAGTGCACGCCGATGTCGCCGCGCTTCCGTGGCCTGCATGCCTTACGCCGCTACCCCAACGGCGAAGAACGTTGCATAGCCTGCAAGCTGTGCGAGGCAGTATGTCCGGCGCTGGCTATCACTATTGAATCCGAGCAGCGCGACGACGGTACGCGCCGCACAACGCGCTATGACATCGACCTAACTAAATGCATATTCTGCGGCATGTGCGAGGAATCTTGCCCGGTCGATTCGATTGTAGAGACCCGCATTTTTGATTACCACGGTGAAAAGCGCGGAGACCTGGTATACACCAAGGAAATGCTGCTGGCCGTAGGCGATAAATATGAAGACCAGATAGCTGCTGACCGTGCCGCAGATGCGAAATATAGATAGATGCAAAGTATAGGATGGTCATGCCAAATACCACTAACCAGAATAACAAGAACTAGAGAATGATATTTCAAGATTACGTATTCTATTTCCTCGCAGTGATACTGCTATTCGCCGGCCTGCGCGTGATTACCGCACGCAACCCGGTGCATGCCGCGCTTTTTCTGGTGCTGGCCTTCTTTACCGCAGCGGGTATCTGGCTTTTGCTGGAGGCCGAGTTCCTGGCTATTGCCTTGGTGTTGGTCTACGTAGGCGCGGTCATGGTCTTGTTCCTGTTTGTGGTCATGATGCTGGACATTAATCTGGACAAACTACGCGAAGGATTCTGGGCTTACCTGCCGATGGCCGGCTTCATAGGTGTGTTGATGGCAGCCGAAATGGTGATAGTGCTGGGTGGCAAGCATTTTGGTATTGAGCGCGTCTCAACGCCGGCGCCGCATCCGGCGGGCTACAGTAATACGGCCGAACTCGGTCGTCAGCTCTATACCGATTATCTGCTGCCATTTGAGCTGGCATCAGTGGTGCTGCTGGTCGCCATTATTGCTGCAATCGTGCTCACCTTGCGTGAACGCAAAGACTCTAAATATATCGATCCGGCTGACCAAGTCAAAGTCAAGCGCGCGGATCGCATTCGTATTGTTAGCATGAAATCGGAAACGGAACTGCCGGAAAATAAAGCTGAGCATACTGATGGAAAGGAAAAAGCCTGATGGTAAGCCTGTCACATTACTTGGTTTTGGGTTCGCTGCTATTTGCGATCAGCGTGGTTGGCATTTTCCTCAACCGCAAGAACGTCATTATCCTGCTGATGGCGATTGAGCTCATGCTGCTTGCGGTAAATCTTAATTTTATTGCCTTCTCACATTATCTCAACGATACCGCTGGCCAGATTTTTGTGTTTTTCATTTTGACCGTGGCCGCTGCTGAGTCAGCGATTGGTTTGGCGATCTTGGTTGTCCTGTTCAGAAAGTTGAAGACAATTAATGTTGATGATTTAGATAGTCTCAAGGGGTAAAAACAATAACATGACCGCGATGCAAAAAATCTACCTGCTGATCCCGTTGTTGCCATTGCTGGCAGCCGTGATCGTTGGCCTGTTTGGCCGCATGCTGCCACGCGCCAGCGCTCATTGGCTGACTATTGCCGGCGTGGCGGCATCCTGTGCATTGTCGTTCTACGTATTTGCCGACGTTTTGCATGGCCAAGTTTTTAACGGCACGGTTTACACCTGGCTTACCAGCGGCGGCACCAGTTTTGAAGTGGGATTTCTAATCGATAAGCTGACTGCGGTAATGATAGTCGTAGTGACTTTTGTTTCGCTTATGGTGCATATCTACACCATAGGCTATATGCAGGAAGATCCTGGCTACAGCCGCTTCTTCAGCTATATATCGCTGTTTACCTTCTCCATGCTGATGCTGGTGATGGCCAACAACTTCATGCAGCTATTCTTCGGCTGGGAGGCAGTAGGACTGGTGTCGTATCTGCTGATTGGCTTCTGGTATACGCGCCCAACCGCTATCTACGCCAATCTCAAGGCATTCCTAGTGAATCGCGTGGGCGACTTCGGCTTTCTGTTGGGTATAGGCATGGTGTTGTATTACCTGGGCAGCCTTGATTATCAGGCAGTATTTTCCGTGGCTCCGCAATTTGCCGATACCTCCATCCAGTTGATTCCTGGGTATGACTGGTCGCTAATGACGGTGATTTGCATCCTGCTGTTCATAGGCGCCATGGGTAAATCCGCGCAAGTGCCACTGCATGTCTGGCTGCCAGATTCGATGGAAGGCCCGACGCCGATTTCCGCGTTGATCCACGCCGCGACTATGGTGACGGCCGGTATCTTTATGGTGGCGCGTATGTCGCCGCTGTTCGAGTTGTCGACTACTGCGCTTTCCACAGTGATGGTGATCGGCGCGATTACTGCGTTATTCATGGGCTTTCTCGGTATTATCCAGAATGACATCAAGCGCGTGGTGGCTTACTCCACGCTCTCCCAGCTTGGATATATGACAGTTGCGCTGGGCGCATCTGCTTATTCGGTCGCAATTTTTCACCTGATGACGCATGCCTTCTTCAAGGCATTGTTGTTCCTGGGTGCCGGCTCAGTAATCATGGGCATGCACCATGATCAGGACATCCGCAATATGGGGGGGCTGCGAAAGTACATGCCTATTACCTGGATCACCTCGCTGATAGGCTCGCTGGCACTGATAGGTACACCGTTTTTCTCCGGTTTCTATTCCAAGGATTCCATCATTGAGGCGGTCAAGCTGTCGCATATTCCGGGTAGCGGTTTTGCTTACCTGGCCGTACTGGCAGGCGTGTTTGTCACCGCACTCTATTCCTTCCGTATGTACTTCCTGGTATTCCACGGCAAGGAGCGTTTCGGCCATGATAAGCACATCGCGCACCACGCCGACCATGATGACGAGGAGCCGGCGAGCGATCACCATCACGGCCTGGCCCCGGGACAGAAACCACATGAATCGCCCTGGGTTGTAACGCTGCCCTTGATTGCGTTGGCGATTCCTTCCGCCATCATCGGCTATATCGCGATTGGCCCCATGTTGTTCGGCGATTTCTTCCAGGGCGCGATTTATGTGGATAGCGCTGCGCATCCGGTAATGCATGAACTGACTGAGGATTTCCACGGTGCATTTGCCATGACGTTACATGCATTGACTAGCGCGCCATTCCTGCTAGCTGCTGCCGGTGTGGGTTTGTCGTGGTTTTTCTATATGAAACGGCCGGACATTCCTGCGGCTATCAAGTCACGTTTTATTGTCATCTACAACATCATGGACAACAAGTACGGCTTCGATAGCTTTAACGATAAATTCTTTGCTGCTGGCTCGCGCCTGATTGGTGACAAGTTCTGGCAGATAGGTGATGTAAAAATAATTGATGGCTTTTTCGTTAATGGCACCGCCAGGCTCATAGGCCGCATTTCCGGCATTATCCGCCACCTGCAATCAGGCCTGATTTATCACTATGCGTTCGCCATGATTATCGGCGCGTTCCTGATGCTAACCTTCTTCATGAAGATATAATAAAAATGGCCGATTTACCCATACTCAGTCTTTCCATCTGGGTGCCCGTACTGGCGGGCATTCTGGTACTTTTTACCGGTGACGATAAAAATGCTCGCCTCGCTCGTTGGCTGGCGCTGGCAGGAAGTCTTGCCGGATTCCTCGTCACGCTGCCGCTATATACACGCTTCAATTTTAGCGACGGTGGTTTCCAGTTCCAGGAAGGTTTCCACTGGATTCCGAGTTTCAATATCAATTACCACCTCGGTGTGGATGGCATCGCTGTGCCGTTGATCTTGCTGACCAGTTTCACGACGTTTATTGTAGTTATTGCCGCCTGGGAGGTTATCCAGAAGCGCGTCGCGCAATATATGGCCGCTTTCCTGATTATGTCCGGCCTCATGATAGGTGTGTTCAGCGCACTCGACTCCATACTCTTTTATGTATTCTGGGAGTCCATGCTGATTCCCATGTTCCTCGTTATTGGCATCTGGGGTGGGCCTAATCGCGTTTACGCCACCATCAAGTTTTTCCTCTATACTCTGATTGGCTCGTTACTGATGCTGGTAGCTTTCATCTATCTGTATTATCAGAGCAATAGTTTCGAGATTGTTGATTACTATCAACTGCCGCTGCCACTTAATGCGCAGATACTGATTTTCCTCGCGTTCTTTATGGCCTTTGCCGTGAAAATCCCCATGTGGCCAGTGCACACCTGGTTGCCGGATGCCCACGTTGAAGCTCCTACCGGCGGTTCCGTGGTATTGGCAGCCATCATGCTTAAACTTGGCGCCTATGGCTTTCTGCGCTATGCCATGCCTATCGCGCCAGATGCGGCAAACTATCTGTCCGGTTTCATGATTACGCTATCCCTGATTGCCGTGGTTTACATTGCATTTGTTGCTTTGGCGCAAAAGGACATGAAGAAGCTAATTGCCTATTCATCCATCGCGCACATGGGTTTCGTCACCTTGGGCTTCTTCATTTTCAACCCACTCGGCATGGAGGGTGCGATTGTGCAGATGATCTCTCACGGTTTTATTTCCGGTGCAATGTTCCTCTGTGTCGGCGTGCTGTATGACCGCATGCACTCACGCCAAATAGCCGATTACGGTGGTGTAGTGAACACCATGCCAACGTTTGCCGCATTTGCGGTACTGTTCGCCATGGCCAATGTCGGATTGCCAGGTACTTCCGGCTTTGTCGGCGAGTTTCTGGTGATACTGGGCGCGTTGCAGGAAAACTTCTGGTTTGCTTTCCTCGCAGCTACCATCCTGATTCTTGGTGCTGCTTATACCTTGTGGATGATAAAGCGTGTGCTTTACGGTGCAGTCGCTAACAAGCACGTAGCTGAGTTGCAGGACATCAACAAGCGTGAATTTTTCATACTGGCTATGCTGGCTCTGATGGTCTTGGGCTTTGGCCTTTACCCACATCCAATTACTGAAATGACGCATGCCACTGTCAGCCAGTTGTTGTCGCATTTGGCACAGAGCAAACTGCCGCTAGGGATATAAGGCATGGGAATCTTTAGAAATATAGGTTTACGGGATGAAGCACAAGGGATCGCGCAGCGAATGACGAAGGCATATCAATTGGTTGGACGAGAAATGAGCGAGCGCGCAAGGCAGCGATTTGCCCATGAAAATGGACTTATAAAGGTTTCCAGATGAATGCCATACAATACGACCTCATCGCCGCGTTGCCCGAAATGCTCGTGCTTACTATGGCGATGTTTATTCTGTTGCTGGATTTATTCCTCAAGCCAAGTAATCGCTTCCTGATCTATATCTTCGCGCAGATAACCCTGCTCGGCGCTGCCTTCATTACCGTGTCCACGCACAACCCGTCTGTCGGGTATTTCTTCAGCGGCATGTTTGTGGATGATGCGCTATCCGATGTGCTCAAGTTAATGATCTATCTGGCGACCTCCATGCTGCTGGCCTACAGCCGAAGCTATATTAGCTTGCGCGGCATGTATCGTGGCGAGTTCTATGCACTTGTGCTGTTTGCCATGGTGGGCATGATGATCATGGTTTCAGGCCAGCATTTCCTCACACTCTATATGGGTCTGGAACTGTTATCGCTCTGCCTCTACACACTGGTTGCGCTGGACCGAGACAATCCGCGTGCGACCGAGGCCGCCATGAAATACTTTGTGCTGGGCGCGCTGGCTTCCGGCATGTTGCTGTATGGCATGTCCATGCTCTATGGCGTTACCGGCAGCCTGAATATCGCTGAAGTCGCCAGTGCGCTAG
>JBDTOX010000172.1:0-24143 GCA_039933015.1 Methylophilaceae bacterium | reverse complement strand
CATATCTCCCCACTGGCGTATTTCTTCAATGGTACGGTAGCAGCCTTGGCAAAATCCCGTACTTTCGCTCATGGTGCACACGCCTACGCAAGGCGATTGAATAGGTTCGGAAGTGAGATTGGTAGTATCCATAAATCCAGTTAGCCGCAAACGTAAGACCCGCATTTTAACAGTGCTGTAGCTCAGGGTATAGATAAGTGTGCATGCGCCACGATGCAAATTACAATCGCTACCGTCAAACAATGCCGTGCGGTAATAATTCCGGAATTAGGGGCGTTTTTCCAGGCTTATGCCAAGGAATTGAGCCAGGCACATGACAACATGCCAGGACTGGCACTATGGCTTAATTGAGTTTGGGGGAAAGGCTAAAACGAGAGTAAAAAAGAACTAAGTGAGTTTTGTCGTGCGGGTAGAACTCCAGGAATTGATAGCGGGCAGCAGATGCCCGCCATCGGATTTCAGGCTAGCTCAGCTTGCCATGGCATTGCTTGTACTTTTTGCCGGAACCACACGGACATGAGTCATTGCGCCCAATCTTGGCGCCAGCCCTTTCAAAAGGCAAGGCGGGGGGTTCCGCAGCGGCGGCTTCAGGCTCTGTACCTAATGCCTCATCATAATCGGCATGTTGATAACGCACGTTTTCCAACTCGGCTGGTTTCTCCACGGCTTCAACATCGGCTTCGTTCTTGACTTGCACCAGCATGGTCACTTGGGTAACTTCACGCTTTACCGTATCAAGCAGTGTGGCAAAAAGCTCAAAAGCCTCGCGCTTGTACTCCTGCTTGGGGTTCTTTTGCGCATAAGAGCGCAGATGGATACCCTGGCGTAAATGGTCCAGTGCAGCCAGGTGTTCGCGCCAGTGGTTATCCAGGCTTTGCAGCATGATGGCACGCTCAAACTGACGCATGACGCCACTGCCAGCCTGTTGCTCCTTGGCTTGATAAGCTTCTTCTGCTGCCTGGGCTATATGTTCACGCAAGGTTTCTTCATGCAGGTCCGGGTTATCTTCCAGCATTTTCTGCAAAGGCAATACCAGACCGACTTCGGTTTCCAGCGTTCTTTCCAGTGCAGGTACATCCCATTGCTCTTCCACGCTACCCGGCGGAATATGGGTGGCGATAATGTCGTTGATTACATCCCCGCGCATAGCCGCAATGGTTTCGACTACATCGGTAGCCTCAAGTAATTCATTACGTTGCTGGTAAATGACTTTGCGCTGGTCATTGGAAACATCATCATATTCCAGTAATTGCTTGCGGATATCAAAGTTGCGACCTTCCACCTTGCGCTGTGCGTTTTCAATGGCGCGGGTAACCCAAGGATGCTCAATCGCCTCGCCTTCCGGCATCTTGAGGCGCTCCATAATGGCGGATACGCGGTCAGAGGCAAAAATACGCAGCAACTGATCTTCCAGCGACAGGTAAAAGCGACTGGAGCCTGGGTCACCCTGACGACCAGAGCGGCCACGCAACTGATTGTCCACCCGACGGGATTCGTGGCGCTCGGTACCGATAATATGTAAACCGCCCGCTGCCACTACGGCATTGTGCAGCTGTTGCCAGTCGGCTTTGATGGCAGCAATCTGCGCTTCTTTATCAGCGTCAGGCAAATCCACATTGTTACGCACCAGCGCAATTTCCGGCTCTGGATTACCGCCCAGCACAATATCAGTACCGCGGCCCGCCATGTTGGTGGCAATGGTAATCACGCCCGGACGGCCTGCCTGCACGATAATCTGCGCCTCGCGCTCGTGCTGTTTGGCGTTCAATACCTGGTGCGGCAGGCTGGCTTTGTCCAGCAGGCCTGCAATCAGCTCGGAATTTTCAATCGAAGTCGTGCCGACCAGTACCGGTTGGCCACGGCTTTGGCAATCCTTGATATCTTCAATCACCGCCAGATATTTTTCGTTTGTAGTGCGGTAAACCTTATCCATCTGATCTTTACGCAACATTTCACGATGAGTAGGAATCACCACGGTTTCCAGCGCATAAATCTGGTTGAATTCGTAGGCCTCGGTATCCGCCGTACCTGTCATGCCCGAAAGCTTGCCGTACATACGGAAGTAATTCTGGAAAGTAATGGACGCCAGGGTCTGGTTCTCTTTCTGGATCGCCACACCTTCTTTAGCTTCTACTGCCTGATGCAGGCCATCCGACCAACGACGGCCGGCCATCATACGACCGGTGAATTCATCAACGATGACGACTTCGCCACCCCTGACCACATAATGCTGATCCCTGTGAAACAGCGATTGCGCACGCAGAGCGGCATACATATGGTGCACCAGCGTAATACTGGCAGCGTCATAAAGGCTGGTGCCCTCAGGCAGCAAACCGGCCTCGGCCAACAAGGCCTCGGCATGTTCGTGGCCTTCTTCGGAAAGCAGGACTTGCTGGGATTTTTCATCCACCCAGTAATCACCTGCGCCTTCTTCTTCCTTCTGGCGCGTGAACTGGGCTGCAATGCTGTTCATCTGCACATAGAGATCGATACTGTCATCAGCCTGACCAGAAATAATCAGCGGCGTACGCGCTTCATCAATCAGGATAGAGTCGACCTCGTCAATCAGGGCATAGTTCAAACCACGCTGCACACGCTCTTCAGCCGTATAGACCATATTGTCGCGCAGGTAATCGAAACCGAATTCGTTATTGGTACCGTAGGTAATGTCGGCGGCGTAAGCAGCCTGCTTTTCATCATGCGACATTTGTGAGAGATTGATGCCCACGGTCAGGCCCAGGAAGTTGTACAGGCGCGCCATCCATTCAGCATCGCGTTTGGCCAGATAATCATTGACGGTAACCACATGCACGCCATTGCCCGTCAATGCATTAAGGTAAGCCGGCAGTGTCGCCACCAGCGTTTTACCTTCACCGGTACGCATTTCAGCAATCTTGCCCGCATGCAACACCATGCCACCTATCAACTGCACGTCAAAATGGCGCATTCCCAGCACACGGCTACCACCTTCGCGGACTACGGCAAAGGCTTCCGGCAAAAGCTTCTCTAGCGTTTCGCCAGCCTGATAACGTTGTTTGAATTCCGTTGCCTTGGCACGCAGCTGTTCATCACTAAGCGCCTGCATGGCGCTTTCAAAGCCATTGATGCTGCGAACATTCTGTGCGTATTGTTTGACTAGTCGATCATTACGGCTACCGAGTAATTTTCTGAACAGCGTGGATAACATGAAGTGACACCAACTTTCCGCGGTGGCGGAAACCTCTTAGGTTGACTGGGACGATTTTAGGAATAAAACGATTTTTTAAGTGTATCTTTCACTGCCTATTCTATTCATTTAGCCTGCCTGGCTGGTCTCTGCCGCATTGGCATAGCTCTGCAAATATTCATGTGGGTCCAGCGACGAGCCATTCTGGCGGTATATGCGTGTAGATGGAGCGGCCTGTATTGCCAACACGGGCTATTAGCTGGTCTTTTTCCATCCGCTCCCCCACTTCAACCGCAATGAACGACGTATGCGCATAACGGGTTTCAAGACCAGAACCCTGATCAATCTGCGTAATTTTACCATAATCAGGCGCCTGCTCGGCTGTGGTTACGATACCGCCAACTGCAACATACACAGGTGTTTCGTCCTCAGCCATAAAATCCAGGCCTTGATGAAAAGCCATTTTTCGCCTGAATTTCACTGAGCTGGAGTACCAAAGCATCGATATGTGCCTGATGGTTATGCAGGAAAAATGTAAAGGGACGGCAAGAATACCTTTACCCCGTGGTGCTGGTCATCGCCCTGTGGCAGAATAAACGTCAAGGCCCAGACTACAGGCAAGGTAACCTGCCGTGCTAAAAGTACGGCAGTCTGAAACAGGGTCAAGGTCTTGGCCTTGGCCATATTGTTCGAGACAAAAATGCTATTCATGCAATTTCCCTTTTTGCGAGGTTCCCGGCATGTTGCGGATTAACGCTCTATTTAAAGAAAATGCCGAGCTGGTAGCCTTATCCGGCCATGCGGACAGCTTGTCTGTCTCGCAAAAAATCTGGGCTGCTTCAGCACCAGACTCCCTTAAGCAATTTACACAGGCTGGTAGCATCAAACATAAACGCCTGACCGTCTACGCGGACAATGGCGCAGTGGCGGCCAAAGTCAAATTATTGCTGCCTAGCCTATTGACTAAGCTACAAAAGCACGGGCTTGAAGTTACTTCAATTCGCGTTGAAGTGCAAGTCAAATCTAGCCCGCGCAAGCCTGCAAAAATCATACGCAGCCTCAGCCCCCAAGCCGCTTCCAGCCTGGGCGCGCTTGCTGATGAATTAAATGGAACCGCACTGGGGGATGCGCTTGCCAGATTGTCACGCCGGGTTTGAAATACGCTATGCCAATCCTCCCCCACTATGGGGCTCAACCTTAAAATTTATATTGCGTGATGGACACAGAATTCTTGCTTTAGCCTGCGCCCATTGCAATAGCTAGCACACTGGGCTACCTAAGTTACAGGATGGCATAATCAGGGCCTGCTCCAACCCAGCCCAGGCTTTATTTATTTGCCAGCACTATTGCTGTGCCACCAGGTGCTACATTGACACAACGTTTGCGGATTTTCACACTCAAACATCTGTTTGCCTTATGGCTATAAATCGCAGGACTGAAAATAATCTGGGGAGAGCAGTGAATACAGAAGCCGTAAAAAGTGAGTTCGTCATCGAAGTAGACCAGCTGTATAAAAATTTTGATCAGGTAAACGCCGTGAATGGCATTAGCTTCAAGGTAAGGCGCGGCGTGACCACAGCGCTGCTGGGCGGCAATGGCGCAGGCAAAACCACCACGCTCGCCATGCTGCTGGGTTTATTACTGCCCAGCACTGGCCGTATTACCATTTTTGGGGAAGACATGCTGCAGTATCGCTATCGGCTGCTGCACCGCATGAACTTCTCCTCGCCTTATGTTGATCTGCCGCAACGCCTGACCGTGCGGCAAAACCTTATGGTATACGGTCACCTCTATCGCCTGAAAAACCTCTCGGCACGGATCAACCAATTAGCCATGGAACTCAACCTGGGCGATTTTCTCGACCGCCGTTATGGCAGGCTGTCCGCAGGGCAAAAAACGCGCGTCTCACTGGCAAAATCCTTATTGAATGAACCCGAATTATTGTTGATGGACGAGCCCACCGCCTCGCTGGATCCAGATACGGCAGACTCCATCCGCAGCCATCTAGAGCGCTATCAGCAACGCACTGGTGCAAGCATCCTGCTGGCATCGCACAACATGACCGAGGTGGAACGCATGTGTAGCGATGTCATCATGCTGCGGCAGGGCAAGATAGTGGATATCGGCTCGCCGCGCGATCTAATTACGCGCTATGGCCGCAGCACGATGGAGGAGGTGTTTATCGACATCGCCCGCAATCATGAGGTTGCCGCGTAATGGCTACTCGGGATATCGATTTTTCGCCACGCCGCATAGGCGCACTGGTGCTGCGCCATCTTTACCTCATGCGCACCTCTTGGCCGCGCGTACTGGAGATGGTCTACTGGCCCACCGTACAGATGATACTGTGGGGCTTTATCACCCTGTTCCTGCAGCAAAGCAGCAGCTACATTGCGCAAGCGACCGGCATCCTGCTTTCTGCCGTGCTGCTATGGGATGTACTGTTCCGCGGCCAGTTAGGCATCGCCCTGGTGTTCATGGAGGAGATGTGGTCGCGCAACCTTGGCCATTTGTTCGTTAGCCCTTTGCGACCATATGAAATGGTCGCATCGCTGATTCTGATGAGCTTCATTCGCACGCTTATTGGCGTCGGCGGCGCAGCATTGGTCGCTATTCCATTGTTTAATTACAATATCTTTGAAATCGGCCTGCCGCTCATCGCCTTCTTTTTCAACCTGATTGTAATGGGCTGGGCCATCGGCTTGCTGGTCTCAGGCATCGTGCTACGCTACGGCCTCGGCGCTGAGAGCGTGGCGTGGATAGCCGTATTCGCCATCCAGCCGCTTTGCGCGATTTACTACCCGATTGCCGTGCTGCCTCACTGGCTGCAGCCAATAGCCTGGAGCCTGCCGGCAAGCCATGTATTTGAAGGCATGCGCGAACTGCTGTTCCAACATACTTTCAACACCACACATTTATTCTGGGCCATGGGTTTGAATGTGCTCTATCTGACTGGCGGTATCGCCGCATTCCTGGGCTATTTCCGTGCGGCGAGACAACGCGGCCTGCTACTCCATGTAGGTGAATAAACCGTCCACACACCCACTCGACACACCACTCAAATTAATACGTCCGGCGCCTGGGTGGCGCAACAACTCCTCCGCGAGCTTCAAGATGGCGGAATGTAATACGCCCGTTGTTAATATCATAAGGGGAGAGTTCCACCGTGATCTTGTCCCCGGCCAGAATACGTATGTGATTCTTCCGCATCTTACCGCCTGTGTAAGCTACAAGCTGATGCCCATTATCAAGCGTTACGCGAAAGCGGGAATCAGGTAACACTTCCGTAACCAGCCCACTCATTTCAATAAGCTCTTCTTTAGCCATGGCTAAATCTCCATTGGTAATATTAGTAAACCCTGCGTAAAAAGGGCTTTCAGAAAATGGGCTGAACAACCGAACGACGGGATGGGGAAAGGATAATCTCTATACTGCGGATAAGAATCAGGCAACAGTGACCCTATTAATCACTGGCCGCAGTATGGGCGCATTGATCAATCTAAGCAAATATTAGGCGCAATACCTGCACATCTGACCAGGAGCGCAGATGGGGTGATGTAATGTTGATTGCCAGTCACTGCGATAAATTTATTTTCTATTTTAGCTACAGAAACCACCAATAGAGCCGATAGAAACCATGACTTCTCTTCATTATAAATTGACAGCATATGCAACCACGCTTCATTTGAAGTCAGTCATTAACAGTATTCGTATATTCAAGGATTACTCATGTCTCAGAACACCAGAATCAGCTTACGCACAAAAACACTAGCGATTGTCGTTGCTACCGTATTGATAGGTTTCACTGTCACGATCTCCGTACTGGCCAAGAAAGCAAGCAGTATGCAGCGGACTACAGCGCTGCAGTACAGCGAGGAGTTATCTCGTTACCATGCGGAGTTGATCAGGACATCCATCGAACAAACATTCAGCACGGCAAGAACACTAGCGCAGGCGCTAGGCGGACTGCAAGCAGCTGGCCTTGCCAACAGAGACGCGGCCAATATCATGCTGAAAAATGTATTGGCTGCTCACCCCAATGCTCTTGGCGTATGGACGCTATGGGAGCCAAACGCCTTTGACGGCAAGGATAGTCTTTATGTTAATCAACCGGGCCATGACGCTACTGGCCGCTACATACCTTATTGGAATATTGGCAGCGGCACTATCCAGGTAGAGCCACTGCTGGATTATGAGCGCGAAGGTGCCGGGGATTACTATCAACTGGCGAAGAAAACAGGTGAAGAAACTATCCTGGAGCCCTATAAATACAACGTCGGCGGTAAGGTTGTGCAGATGACCAGCATGGTCGTCCCTATCAAAAAAGACGGCGTAGTCATTGGGGTCGCTGGCATTGACATCCCGCTATCAGAATTCCAGAGTGAGATCAGCACAATTCACCCATACAACACCGGCTACGCCAGCCTGATCTCGAATAATGGCTACTATATTGGTGACCAAGACGCAAAAAATGTCGGCCAGGAAATAGGCAAAGGCAGCGCATGGGATAGCATCAAAAAAGCAATCAAAGCAGGCACCCCACTTACAGACACTGTCTACGACAATACACTGAAGACTGATGTTTTCAGGATTTATCTGCCCCTGCAGATAGCAGCCTCCAAAACGCCCTGGTCTTTTTCCGTGTCGGTGCCGGAAAAACAAATCATGGCAGAGGCGATTGACCTGCGGAATATGGCCTTGATACTTGGCCTGCTCAGCATCATTGTGGTATCCGTCGTGCTTGGATTTGTATTGGATCGCCTGGTTATCAAACCTATCGGCGGTGAGCCTGATGACGCTGCCAACCTGGCGCACAAGGTAGCCAAAGGTGATTTGACGACCTCCATTCAACTCAAGCCCGATGATCACTCCAGCATGCTGCAGGCCATGAAAGCCATGCAGGACAAATTGATTGAAATCGTGACCGGAATAAGATCCAGCAGCGAATATGTGGCTAATGCCTCCAGTGAAATTGCGCAGGGCAATAGCGACCTTTCACGGCGTACGGAAGATCAGGCCGCATCGCTTGAGGAAACCGCCGCCAGCGTTGAGGAACTAACCAGCACGGTCAAACAGAATGCCGACAATGCAAGGCTGGCTAACAACCTGGCGAGCAATGCCAAAGACACGGCCATACGCGGCAGTAGCGCAGTTTCGCAAGTTGTCACTACCATGCAGGCAATCACCAATGAATCAAAAAAAATGTTCGACATCATTGGCGTCATCGAAGGCATTGCCTTTCAAACCAATATTCTTGCACTGAATGCAGCCGTAGAGGCTGCCAGGGCTGGCGATCAGGGTCGGGGATTTGCCGTTGTGGCATCGGAAGTACGCAATCTTGCGCAGCGTTGCAGCTCTGCATCGAAAGAAATTAAGACGCTGATTGAGAACTCGATGAATCAAGTGAATGCAGGCTCATCACAGGTCGAGAATGCGGGAGCTACCATGGAAGAAGTCATGCAATCAATACAGCGCGTATCCACCATTATGAGTGAGATCTCTAACGCATCTGATGAGCAAAGCATGGGCATCCAGCAAATCAGCACCGCTATTACTCACATGGATGAAGTCACCCAGCAGAATGCAGCGCTGGTTGAACAGGCAATGGCTGCGTCCCACTCTCTCGATGAGCAGGCACAACAGTTGATGAAGGCTGTATCGGTGTTTCACACCGACAAGTAATATCCAGCAATACATCTTTTGCTTGCTGGATTTACAGACAAAAATGGTGCAATGGCTAAACATCCATTGCACCATTTAGTCAATATTTTCGGTTACTTGTACCTAGCTGCACTGGCCTTGATCTCGGCCTTGGCTTCATCCACACCTACCCACTCTCCAATCTTCACCCACTTACCCTTTTCCAGATCCTTGTAGTGCTCAAAGAAGTGCGCAATCGGCGCGATCTGGAACTCAGGAATATCCTTGTAGCTCCTGATGTCCTTGTACAGCGGGCAAACCTTGTCTACCGGCACTGCCAGCACCTTGGCATCTACACCGCCGTCATCTTCCATGGTCAGCATGCCGATCGGGCGGCAGCGAATCACAACGCCGGGCTGCAACGGAATGGGGGTTAAGACCAGAACATCGGTCGGGTCGCCATCTTCCGCCAGCGTATTGGGGATATAGCCATAATTACATGGATAGTGCATGGAAGTGCCCATGAAACGGTCGACAAACACCGCGCCGGATTCCTTATCCACTTCAAACTTGATCGGCTCGCCACGCATGGGGATTTCGATAATCACGTTGAAATCGTTAGGTACATCTTTGCCCGCAGGCACTTTATTCAGAGACATTGCTCATCCTTAAACTAAATAATTGGGAATACGAATAACCGCGTTTTATATTAAAGCGGAGAATTTAAGCGTTTTGGCGTCATATACCCGCATCTCACCGCTGACAATATGGAAATACCAGCCATGCAGCTTGAGCTTGCCTTCATCCACGCGCGACTGAATCCAGGGGAAAGTCGCCAGGTTTTCCAGCGATACGACAATACCGGCCATCTCACATTCGCAGAGCTGTTCTGCATCATGAGCATGTTGATGCTCGGCGCGCACACGCTCGGAAGCACGTTTTGCCATATTCATCCAGGGTTTAATGAATTCGCCTACCGAGTCGTCCGGGATCCCTTCAAACAGCGCCCTGATCCCGCCACACTGGCTATGGCCCATCACGATAATGTGCTGCACTTCCAGCGCACGCACGCCAAATTCCAGCGCGGCACTGACGCCGTGATAGCCGCCGCCGACTTCATAGGGCGGCACCAGGTTGGCCACGTTGCGCACAACAAAAAGATCACCGGGCTTGCTGTCCATGACAATTGCTGGATCTACGCGTGAATCCGAACAGGCGATGACCAGCGTATTCGGCTTTTGCCCTAGCGCGAGCTCGGAAAACAGCTGCTCTTCATTGCTTACAAAATAGTTATCATGAAAACGCTTGTAACCATCAATCAGTTTTTCTATTTCATTCATGTCATTTACTCGCCATGGCGGGTTCCTGTTTTAATTTTGGGGCTGACATGGATAAAAATTACTTATCCATATCAGACCTGTATTTTTCTCTACACTCGAGGATGATTTCATGCGGGATCATTTTCAAGGCCAGGTATATCAGGCCGGGCACTATGACTACGTCATCCAGATGCCCAATCACCGGAATAAAATCTGGTATCAAATCAAATGGCAGCAACAGGTAACCTATTGCCAGTCCCAGTAACACTTTGCCCGCTATCGGTGTTTGCGGATGCCGCAACGCCAGAAGGTAAACAGCAAATTCCGCCTGCAGCTGCTGTGCGATTCGCTTTAATTTTTCTTTCAGTCGAACTCTCTGCCCGTCAGCCTGGTGTAAGCTTCGCGGTATTTCTCACCGGTCTTGGCCGCCACATCGTCTGGCAGCGCCGGGCCTGGTGCTTTTTTGTCCCAGCCGGAGGCTTCGAGCCAGTCACGTACATATTGCTTATCGAAGCTGGGCGGGGTTTTACCGACGGCATATTGGTCGGCAGGCCAGAAGCGCGACGAATCCGGCGTCAGCGCCTCGTCTATGAGGTAAAGCTCGCTAGCCTGATCCAGGCCGAATTCAAACTTGGTGTCGGCAATGATAATGCCGCGTGTGAGCGCATACTGCGCAGCTTCCTTGTACAGCAGGATGCTGACGCGGCTGACTTTTTCGGCCAACTCCTTACCCAGCAGGGTGGCAGCCTGATCCAGGCTGATGTTGATGTCATGGTCGCCTACTTCCGCCTTGCTGGATGGCGTGAATATAGGCTCCGGCAGCTTGGAGGCTTCTTGCAGGCCGGCTGGCAGCGCAATACCGCACACCGTACCGCCAGCGTTGTATTCCTTCCAGCCGGAACCTGCGAGATAGCCACGCACAATGGCCTCAATCGGCAACGGCCTAAGTTTTTTGACGACGATGGCGCGTTTACCGAGCTGGGCTTTTTCTGCCGGGTCGATCACTACGCTGTCAGGGTCTATACCCGTCAAATGATTAGGGACGATGTGCTTGAGCTTATCAAACCAGAAATTAGCGATCTGCGTCAGCACGGCGCCCTTGTCCGCAATAGGCGTAGGCAGCACCACATCAAATGCCGACAGGCGGTCGGTGGCAACCAAGAGCATACTGTCCGGGCCCAGATCATAAATGTCGCGCACCTTGCCCTGGTTAATCAGGGGCAGGCTTTTGATTGAGGAGCGCATCAATGGTTGAGTCAAAACTGTTTCCTTACTTAAAGAGGCCATCAAAAAATAGCGGGTTTGCCTGGAATGCAAATCGCTGCCATCCGCATATGGAAAACGCACATGCCCGTAGCGCACAACCAGTACCGATATTGCCGCCTGTCACATGCGCATAATCTCGTGCCCTGTTGCAGCCAAGGTTGCGAGCACCATCAGCTTTTAAACGATGTTCAGACCTTGCTGGCCCATTTGTATAATTTTACTGTGATGCATGGCTAATCGTCTTCCCCTAATTCCGGATTCCAGTTTGATTCACGCCCGCGCTCCATGGCTTTTTTATAGATCATGGCATGGCGCATGCGGTAATCTTCCGGCAGGTTGCTAGGCAGGTTGCCGTAGGGGGCCCAAGCGGCAAATACCTTTTCATGCAGATTTTGCATCTCCGCAGCATCCCAGCCTTCGCAGGTTTCGCTCATCGGTATGATCTCAAAAACCCAGGCATCCATGACGACTCGTCCCAGATGGGTGATTCCGCCTGCCTGGTCATTGTAAATTCCTACATATTTCTGCATCTGTGTTTTACCTTGTTAAGCCTGCGTAAAGTAGCGGGCAGCTTTTAGATACGGCCGCTTACGCTCAACCTCGCCATGCGAAGCGGGCCTGCACTGAAAGCTGCCACCAACATAATAAAAGTCTATTCGCTTTATAAAACCTCAACGGGTCAATCCTGCATATAACAAAGGCAGCTTTTCCGGCAACCGCTCTACATGATCGACCACCATGTAATTCCTGGCGCCAAATATACGTGACACATATTGGTCTGCACGCGGATCCAGCGTCATGCAATACGTCATCACGCCGTTGCGCCCGACTTCTTCCACTGCCTTTTTCGCATCATAGCGCAGGTACTGCGGATCACGTACGTCAACATCCGCAGGCTCACCATCGGTGATCACTATCAGCAGTTTCTTGGAAGATTTCTGCATTTTCAGATAATGTCCGGCATGGCGTATGGCGGCCCCCATGCGTGTCGAGAGTTGTCCTGTCATGCCCGCCAGCCGCGCCTTGGGCACCTCATTATAAGCCAGATCGAAATCCTTGAACTTCAGGTATTGCACATCATTGCGCCCATCTGATGAAAACCCGTGAATCGCAAACGGGTCACCGACCTTGCTGATGGCATCCGCCAGCAGCACCGTGGCCTGGCGCGTAAGCTCCAGCACCGTGTAATCCTGCCCCGGTACTTTTTCATTGGTGGATTCGGACAAATCCAGCAGCACCAGCACCGAGATATCGCGCACCTTGCGCACGGAACGCATCATGATACGCGGGTCTGGCTGCATGCCCATGCGCATATCAATGACACTGGCGATAGCGGCATTGATATCAATCTCATCGCCGTCTTCCAGCTTGCGCATGCGCGTGACGCCTTGCGGCTGCATGGCATCCAGCAAAAACTTCATGCGCGCGATGAGGTGCTTGTTGTTAGCGGTTATGTCATCGATGATTTGCAGTTCACCGGCTTTCGCGCGGCGCTCCTGCACGGTGACCCAGGACGGGCGTTCCAGCTGTATCTGGTAATCCCACTCCGCATAATGATAGGGGTCGGAAAGCGGTTCCTTGCCTTCCATAGCGTTAAAAGAAACCCCCATATCCTCATAAGGAAAGAGCTCGCTACCGAGCACCCAGATTTCCTGTGCGTCATCGCCGGCGAGCTCGGTATCTACCTCGTTCGCCATTTCCATGACGTTGACGTATTTGCGCACCTGCTTCAGGCTGTCATAGCCGGCAGCCTGCGCCTGGTCAGAATCGAACTCCTCGAATTCCCAGAAGTAGCGGTTATCGTCACGGTAAGGTGCGGTGAGCACATCCGTACGCGGGTTGAACGGCAGGTGCTTGGAATGCAGAGCGTGCGCCAGCTGCACGCCGATTTCCCAGGCAATGTGATTGGTATGCATCCCGTCATCATATGATCTGAACAAGGCGCGTCCCTGCGCAACCCAGGCATCGTCGTCCTCATAGCTTTCGTCCAGCAGCGCACGTGCAAGGCGGTTGAGATAATCACCCACACCGGTGTATTGCTCAGGAGTCACTTTGTGCAAGCTCGCCCAGAGCTTTTTCAAACCGGGGAATTTGCGGATCGCCAGCGTTTCCACACGCGCATCTTCGATCACGGCGATAACGGCCATCTGCATGGGGTTAAGCCCCTCAGCCGAAACAGGCTGCTGGGTATAGACCAGATGCGCCGCACAGTGGGCGGCGGCAGCGCGGTATAGCTCCAGCCCGCTCACCCCTTCGTAATCATCGAACGCATCAGGCAAATGCAGGAAATAGTCCTGGATAAACGGCTTGTAGCCTTCGCGCGATTCAAAGTCACCAGAGGTTGGCCGCATAAAAAAATCGCGTGCCCACAAGGCGCGTAAATACATGTTGATACGGCGCTGCACATTGATGAATAGTGTGCCCTTGCGCTCCTTCTGCAACATCGCCAGTGCTTCTTTTGACTCCAGACTGAAATACTTCATCTGCTCTTCGTAATTGGTGCGATGCGCATGCGCCCCCCAGGTCGCCCAGCGACGCAGGCCACCGAGTGTCAGCTGCCCGAACAGCGTATCCAGCGCGCCGAGCATGGGTCGCAGGCCGCGCGGGGCTTCTGCCAGCAATACATTCAATAATTGCAGATATGCCTGAAACAGGGTGGCATCGCCGAGTCGCTGCGCTGCGGTAGGGGCGGTGGCAACCACCATCTCCAGCACCGTGCCGGAAGTCTTGGAGGCCATCATCATTACGGTCTGCACCAGTTCGGTGACGGCATCCTCGCCGATCTCGCGCGCGATTTCCGGGGCCGACTGAATGAAAGTATTTACGAGTTCAATACCGCGCCCAAGACCTTTCAGGCTCCTGGCACCAATCAAGTATCTTTCCAACCCTTGGGGGCTGAACACGCGACTGGACTCATGCCACGAAGCACGCATCAAGCTGGCGGCTTCTGCGCCTAGCTCATCGAGTATAGCAACGTGATCATCGAGATTAATGGACATGCCGAGCCGCCGGCTTAATTAAAAAACGTTGTGACAGCCGCATCCAGCGCGTCCCGCATATCCGGGTCATCGGTGATCGGCCGCACCAGTGCTACCCGGCAAGCCGCCAATGGATCTACGCCCTTGGTGATCAGGCTGCCCGCGTATACCAGCATACGTGTGGAGATGCCTTCGTCCAAGCCGTGACCCTTCAAATTACGTGCGCGTTCGGCGATGGAAACCAGTTTGTCGGCGGTGGCGTTATCCACGCCGGTTTCGTGGGCCACGACCTCCACTTCGGCCTCATGCGCCGGATAACTGAAATCCAGCGCGCCAAAGCGTTGCTTGGTAGATTGCTTGAGGTCTTTCATCAGGCTCTGATAGCCAGGGTTGTATGAAATCACCAGCTGGAAGTCCGGGTGTGCATGCACCAGTTCGCCTTTTTTTTCCAGTGGCAGCACGCGGCGGTTGTCAGTAAGCGGATGGATCACCACCGTAGTGTCCTGACGCGCTTCCACCACTTCATCCAGATAGCAGATAGCCCCATGTCGTGCTGCAAGCGTCAGCGGACCATCCTGCCAACGGGTGCCGTTGGCATCCAGCAGAAAACGCCCGACCAGATCGGAGGCGGTCATGTCTTCATTACAAGAGACGGTAATCAGCGGCTTTTTAAGCTTCCACGCCATGTATTCCACAAAGCGTGTCTTGCCGCAGCCCGTCGGGCCTTTCAGCATCATCGGCATACGCACGGAATAAGCGGCTTCGTATAGCGTTACCTCATCCGCCACGACACGGTAGTAGGGTTCTTTTTCAACAATATATTGCTTGATATTGTTCTGGCTAATATTGTCTTTGCTCATTGTTTTTTCCTCAACGCCAGTGCGCAAACCCCTGCAGTCAATTTGGCCGCAGCAGCCTTGCGTCTTGACGCTTATTCGATATGCCCCCGGCGTTGCCGGTACAAATAAAAACCCCCACTACGCCAAGCGCAGCGGGGGCTCCTGAAGTCTATCCCGCTGCGGCTTAAACCGTTTTGCCGCGGAAAATCACCATGGCGGCGCCTTGGGACTGGTTAAAGTTATTATAGCCAACCAGACGCACATGGTTGTCTGGATTGGCTTTGTGACAAGCCTCGGCTTCAGCCAGAATTTTATCCACGTCGGTTTCACCGAACATCGGCAGCTTCCACATATACCAATAGGAATCCATCAGGTATTGCGGCTCGATGTGTTCGATGGCCGGGTTCCAGCCCTTGGAAACCAGGTATTCCACTTGCTTGCGGATATCTTCAGGCTGCATCGCAGGCAAATAGGAAAAAGTCTCGAACTTGCGGCTGGAAGGGTCGCTCAACCGTGATTTGTAGTCCATTACTTCACTCATTTTGGCTCCTATATTATTTGTGGGCGACGTCGAGCTTATCGACCGTATCAAATTCGAACTTGATTTCCTTCCATGTTTCCATGGCGATTTTCAGTTCCGGACTATGCTGGGCCGCTTCGATGAGGATGGCTTTGCCTTCCTTCTCCACGGCAACACCCTTGTTACGGGCTTCAACACAGGCCTCGAGCGCGACACGGTTAGCAGCTGCGCCTGCGGCATTGCCCCATGGGTGGCCCAGTGTACCACCGCCAAATTGCAGCACGGAATCGTCGCCGAAAATAGTCACTAGTGCCGGCATATGCCAGACGTGAATACCGCCAGATGCAACCGGAAACACGCCCGGCATGGAGCCCCAATCCTGGTCAAAGAAAATGCCGCGACTGCGATCTTCCTTGATGAAATCATCACGCATAAGATCAATCCAGCCCAAGGTTGCCTCACGGTCGCCTTCCAGCTTGCCCACCACGGTACCGGAGTGCAAGTGGTCACCTCCAGACAGGCGTAGGACCTTGGCCAGCACGCGGAAGTGAATGCCATGGTGCGGGTTGCGGTCGAGCACGGCGTGCATGGCGCGGTGTATATGCAGCAGCATGCCGTTGTCACGACACCAGTTGGCCAGACCTGTATTGGCGGTCAAGCCGCCAGTCAGGTAATCATGCATGATGATAGGTGCGCCGATTTCCTTGGCGAACTCGGCTCGCTTGTACATTTCTTCCGGGGTTGGTGCGGTCACGTTGAGGTAGTGACCCTTGCGTTCGCCGGTTTCACGCTGCGCCTTCAAAGTAGCTTCCTGCACGAAGGAGAAACGGTCGCGCCAGCGCATGAAAGGCTGGCTGTTGACGTTTTCGTCGTCCTTGGTGAAGTCCAGGCCACCGCGCAGGCACTCATATACAGCGCGGCCATAGTTCTTGGCAGACAGGCCCAGCTTGGGCTTGATGGTACAGCCCAGCAGCGGGCGGCCATATTTGTTCAGGCGGTCACGTTCAACCTGGATACCGGTTGGCGGGCCGCCGCAGGTCTTGACGTAAGCGATGGGGAAATGTACGTCTTCCAGACGCAGGGCACGCAGCGCCTTGAAGCCGAACACGTTACCCACCAGTGAGGTCAGCACGTTAACAACGGAGCCCTCTTCGAACAGGTCAATCGGGTAAGCCACGAAAGCATAGAAACTGGTGTCATCACCTGGTACGTCTTCTATCGCGTAAGCACGGCCCTTGTAGTAGTCCAGGTCGGTCAGCAGGTCGGTCCAGACGGTAGTCCAGGTACCGGTAGAAGATTCAGCCGCCACAGCGGCAGCCACTTCTTCACGGTCTACGCCTGGCTGCGGAGTAATTTTGAAACAAGCCAGAAGATCCGTATCAGACGGGATGTAATCCGGCGTCCAGTAGGTCTGGCGATACTCCTTCACGCCAGCGTTGTAAGTTTTCACTGCCATAGCCATCTCCTCCAACAAATAAATAATGCGACTACAAATCTAAAGTTTGCAGGCTTTATATAAACGATACTCCTCGACTATAGTCGCATTAGTTCATAAGTGAAAATCAATAATCATGATGATAATGATAAGATTATCCTTATCAAAAGCCGAGTGGAACCTGACATCTCCATGTTGCATTTAACGCTACGTCAGCTACGTGTCTATGAAGCCGTCGCACACCATCTCAGCTACTCGCGCGCAGCTGAATCACTTCATCTTACCCAGCCTGCAGTGTCCATGCAAATCAAACAGTTAGAAGTGGCTGTCGGCCTGCCGTTATTTGAGAAACTCGGTAAAAAAATCTACCTGACCGAGGCAGGCAAAGAGTTTCTCCACTACAGCAAAAACATACTCGACCAGCTGGCCGAAGCGGAAAACGTGCTGGCCGAAATGAAAGGCGCGGGCCAAGGCAAACTCAAGATCAGCATAGCGGAAACTGCCAGCCATTTCGCCACTCAACTTCTGGCGGAATTTTGCAAACGCTACCCCATGGTTTCAGTCAGCCTCAACGTCACCAACCGCGAAGGCCTGCTTAACCATCTGGCCAAGAACGACATGGATATGGTGGTGATGGGCAAACCACCGGAGGAGCTGGATTTGCAGGCCACGTCGTTCATGGAAAACCCGCTGGTGATTATCGCGCCTAACGATCACCCGCTCGCCCAGGCACCGCACATCCCGCTAGACCGCCTGCAAGAGGAGACTTTTCTGGTACGCGAACAAGGTTCCGGCACCCGCAACGCCATGGAGCGTTTTTTTACCGAGCAGGGCATCAAACTCACCACCGGCACCGAACTGGGCACCAATGAAGCCATCAAGCAGGCAGTTCAGGCAGGCATGGGGCTGGGTATTTTATCGCTACACACAGTATCGCTAGAACTGGAGACCAACAGGCTGGTAGTGCTGGATGTGCAGGCATTTCCTATCATGCGCGATTGGTATGTGGTGCAACGCAAGGGCAAGCGGCTTACGGCCACGGCGCAGATGTTCAAGGAATTTTTACTGAAGGAAGGCGCGCAACTTGCGGAAGAAAAGGGGTTTAGCCTGACGCTTTAAGGCTGGCGGGGTGTAGAGGCTACGTTTTCCATGACAACAAATATTTGATACCGATCTCTTTAGCGTCCTGTTTTATATAAATATTTCATACACAAGATGTTCCTGCTACCCCCTCATTTCTATTGAATATCGCTGACGACGCGACTAGCATGGTGGTATAAGTCAAAAATATTTCTAGCCAGGGGCGAGATGGTCATGACAGTTTGATTTAATTGCACTACCTTCTAAGGAGAAAGCAGATATGAAACAAACTCAATTGGTTAGACCCTTCTTGTATGCTGCCGCAATCATGATGCTCTGCTCAGGGGTGGCAATGAGTGCTGATTGGCCGAAGCAAGGTACCACAAGCTATGTGACTCATTTTGTAATACGCCCTATCACGACTATTGATGTGGGAAGTCCGGGCAAAGCTGTTGCGTTGGAGATGGTTGGGACGACTGCCAACACCAATGGCGATAAGCTTATGGACAAGATGACCGCCCACTGTGTTGCGGTACAAATCGCCTCGGGGTCAAAAAATTATATAGACGGCGGTTGCGTGCTCACTGACAAAGATGGCGACAAGATTTTCTCCGTCTTTGATACCCGCGAGATTGCAGGTGCGCTACCAAGATTTGGCTGTGGCACCCATACCATCACCGGCGGCTCTGGCAAATACAAAAACATGACGGGCAAAGAGCCTTTCAGTTGCGCCATACTGCCCACCGCTGCAGGCGAGGGTTGGAGCGGGATGGATATTGAGCACCAATTGACTTACAAGTTTGAGTAAACCGATAGCTGTTGCTTACGGTCCACCCCGACACAAGCGGAAAAATCGGTGGCGGCGATTTGTTTGCGTCCGACCGAATGGTGCAGGCTCAGCACTCGCCGCGCTCCCATTTGAGGATGCCACGCAGCAACCGCCCGAGCAGGTCGGGACCGGTGATCAGTCGCGGCGGCTGCGTCCAGATCAGGATGATGTCGTAGCGGATGAGATGGTCATCCGGGACCGCCGTGTCGAAGCACAGCCTGACGATGGCCTCGCCCAGAGACGCTTCGGGATTGCGGATGATGACTGGTCGATGGCAGAAGGCATGTGGATCCGTGGCCACCTCGCTGAGCAGGGCGTGGCGTAAAAAGCCATCGGCGTCCATGATCAGGCGAGGCTCATCGGTCGCGTCTGTAATCACCACCCAGGGCCTGCCGGAGGCATTGACCCGGCGCAGGAAGGGATCTTCAGACGACTTTTCGAAATCGGGAAACAAGGGCACGCCGTCCCGGCTCGGCAGGCGGATGATACTCTGCGGGTCAAGCGGTGTACCCTCTGCACCCACGGCCAGATCGTCGATGGTGAGAAAATTGAGAGCGCCGATGGCCTCCAGGCGGTCCATCTCGGTTTCATCGGCGATCATGTGGCGGCGGATGATCTCCTTGATATCCTCCTCGCGGTAATAGCGGATACCTTCCTTGCCCAGCCAGGCGTCCAGCACCAGGGCCGAGGGCTTGGCCACAGGGTAGAGCAGCATCTGGTAGAAACGCAGCAGAGGGGAAAGCAGTGTGACCATCTTGAGCGCATGACGGGTGAAATAGGCCTGTGGCGCGATCTCGCCGCAGAGGGTGATGATGAAGGTGGAAAACAGGAATGCGCCCACGCCAGTGAGTACCGAGTCTGCCAGCAGGGCGAGCAGGACGTTGACCGCGACGTTGCCCCAGAGGATGGTGGCAAGGATGGTGTTGGCGTCTTTCCGCAGCGCGAGAACCTTCTGCGCCGCTGCATTGCCGCCCGCGGCCTGCACCTCCAGTTCCAGCCGGCTCATGCTGAAGACGGCCAGGTTGAGGCCCGAAAACATACCCGACTGGCTGAGACACAGTGCGATGCCCAGCCATGCCAACAGGTCATTGGTCAAGATGCTGCAGCTCACCTTCGAGCAATTGTGGGCGAGTAATAGCAGGCGGCAGACCACGTTTTCTGCCAACTTTCCTTCTCATATCTCATGCCCTCCGGTAATTGTTCTTGCGTTTTTCTCGGCCTAGCAGCTTTGCCCTTCGCTACCCCGTTGGCCCAGCATTTGGACGATCTCTTTTGCAACCTACTACCCCGTAAAAGTACCCCGTAAAAGAATTGGGACTTAACTTGAATTCATCGATCAATGGGTTAGCTTTCTGACAGGAAAGAATAGTAGCTGCGCGCCACTTTCCTGCTTTTGCCGCGCCGCGAGCAATTGCAGCGCTTGCAAGAACTCAGCCTGCAAGCGCTTCATGGTTTCCTCGGCATCGGGCTGATAAAACACAGCGGTATATGGCACTGAGTCAGCCAGACTGGCACGCCCCCCCGGCCTGAATTTTTGCCAGGCAATGCTGACCGCGCGCCCTGCGATGCTATCCACAAAAATAAACTCCTCGGCATCGAGCACAGCCAGATACTGCATGCAGCAGATGGGCACAAACAGGCTGGCGCCACTCTTTTTAAGTAACGTGTAGGCGAGGTTATAGGTTTGCCACGGCAAAGTACGCGCCTCGGATTTTAGTGGGTTGCCGCGATAGAAGGATTCTTGCACTCGCATGGTTTTATCCTCTCATCATCTGAGACCCTTGTATTCTTATATCAGTTGCAATTTAAGCGGGGACCGAAGTCTCCGGCACCGGCAACATGAAGCTGGCATTGAATGGCGCCCTCACCATAGACACGCTGGATGGTGCCAATATTGAGATTATGGAAGAAGTGGGGCGCGACAATATCTTCATCTTCGGCCTTACCACGGCGATGCGGCCATGCAATGACTCGAGCTCGCACTTGTCGGAGAGCAGCTTGACAATGATGATGGTGCTGGAAAAGGTCAGTGCAATCGCCACATACAGCGCGGTCAGCGGCGCCATGCCAAGTGCTGCCTCGATTAGATAGCCGAACAAGGTGGTGAACAGGATCTGGCCGATGCCGGTAGACAGAGCTACTGCTCCTAGGTTCTTGATGAGGTGCAGGTCCAGCCGCAGGCCAGCGGCAAACAGCAGCAATGTTACGCCCAGCTGGGCCAGCAGGTCGATCTGGTCGTGCGCGGTAACCCAACCCAGCGCTGCGGGGCCGGACAGGATGCCCACCGTGATGAATGCAATAATAAGAGGCTGGCGCAGCTGGATTGCGATAGCCCCGGCAAGCGTGGAGATCAGCAGCCGTCCTGCAAATTCAAAAAACACCTAGGCCATCATGCCAGACCCTGGTCAATAACGGGCTTGCGCACTTACTGTCTGCTACCCTGATGTTCAATGCTACCATAATCATTTGTTGATGGTCTCTCTCCACCCGCGATGCCAGAAACGCCATTACACCCGCTGATCATTGCAGCAGCCTTCATCGGCTGCTTCATTCCCGTGCTGCTGGCCCGCTTTGGTCGGGGAATGACCACGGTTGGAGCGGCTGCAGTCATGGCTGCCTGCCTGGCGCTTCTGATGCCCATGGTGCCTGCCGTGCTGGCGGGTGAAACGCTGGTGACGACTTACCCATGGCTGCCAGGGTATGGACTCAATCTCGCTTTCCGGCTCGACGGGCTGGGGCTCCTTTTTTGCCTGCTGATTCTCGGCATCGGTCTTCTAGTGGTGCTCTACGCTTATTACTACCTGCCGCAAAGCGACCGCCTCGGACGTTTCTATAGCTTGCTGCTGCTGTTCATGGCGGCCATGCTCGGCATCGTGCTGTCCGAAAACCTGCTGTTGCTAGTGGTGTTCTGGGAGCTCACCAGCATTTCATCCTTCCTGCTCATCGCCTACAAACATGACCTGCGCGGGCCGCGCAGCGCCGCCCACATGGCGCTGGCGGTCACCGGTGGCGGCGGGTTGGCGCTGCTCGCCGGTGTGTTGCTGCTCGGGTACATCACCAACAGCTTCGAACTTACCACCGTACTGACCGAGGGAGAGCGTATCCGTGGCCACAGCCTCTATGCGCCCATGCTGATTCTGGTCCTGCTCGGCGCTTTCACCAAATCGGCCCAGTTTCCCTTCCATTTCTGGCTCCCCAAAGCCATGGCCGCGCCCACACCGGTGTCGGCCTACCTGCATTCGGCCACCATGGTGAAAGCCGGCGTCTTTCTGCTGGCGCGGCTGCACCCGGCACTGGCAGACAGCAGCCTGTGGTTCTGGCTGGTCAGCGGAGTCGGCGCAATCACCCTGGTGTATGCAGCCTACATGGCCTTTCACCACTACGACTTCAAGGGGCTGCTGGCCTATTCCACCATCAGCCACCTGGGCCTCATCACGCTGCTGTTCGGACTCGACACACCGCTATCGGTGGTGGCCGGCGTGTTCCACATCATCAACCATGCCATTTTCAAGGCATCCCTGTTCATGGCTGCCGGCATTGTCGATCACGAGTGCGGTACGCGCGACATGCGGCGCGTGCACGGGCTGTTCAAGTACATGCCGATCACCGCGACGCTGGCCATTGTCGCCGCTGGCTCCATGGCTGGCGTGCCGCTACTGAACGGCTTCCTCAGCAAGGAGATGTTCTTTACCGAGACGGTCGACCACCCAGTGTTCAAGGAGATAAGCTGGCTGCTGCCGCTGTTCGCCACGGTGGCGGGCATTCTCGCAGTGGCCTATTCGTCGCGCTTCATTCACAACGTATTCTTCCACGGCGATCCCATTGACCTGCCGCGCCAGCCCCACGAGCCGCCACACTGGATGCGCGCGCCCGTAGAGGTGCTGGTAGTGCTATGCCTGCTGGTCGGCATATTTCCACAATGGAGCGTCGCGCCCCTGCTCGGAGCTGCGGCCGGCGCAGCACTGCACCCCCCCCTGCCAGGCTTCAAGCTGGCTGTGTGGCACGGCATCAACCTGCCCTTCGTCATGAGTACGGTGGCGCTGGCAGGCGGCATCACCCTCTACGCCCTGCGCAAGCCGCTTTTCGCCCTCCACGCCCGCCTGCCTTCCATCCATGCCCACATCGTCTTCGAGCGCTTTTACGAAGGTCTGACAGCCCTTGCACGCAGCATTGTGCACTGGCTGGACAATGGCTCCCTGCAACGTTACCTGGCGCTCTTCATCGCCTTCGTGCTTAGCCTTGGCGGCTGGGCCTGGCTCTCGGGGCCACCGGCACTTGCCGCCGCGGCATACCAGCAGCCTGCCGATAGCGCTGCTTTCGCGGCCCTGGCGACCCTTGTCGTGGGCGCACTGGGTGCAACACTGCTGCACCGGCGCCGTCCCACTGCCATCGTGTTCGCCAGCGTTGTTGGCTTGGCCGTGGCGCTCACCTTCGTGCGCTTCTCGGCACCGGATCTGGCACTGACCCAGCTGGCGGTGGAAGTAGTCACCATCGTGCTCCTGTTGCTGGTTCTCCATTACCTGCCTCCAGCCTCCACTGACCAGGATTCCGGCCTGCGGCTGACGCGCGATGCGGCGCTGGCCGTTGGCGCCGGCGCGGGCCTGGGGGCAGCATCCTACTCCATGATGACCTCGCCATTTGAGACGATTTCCGGCTTCTACCTCGCCCAGTCGGTGCCGGGGGGAGGTGGCAGCAACGTGGTAAACGTGATCCTGGTGGATTTCCGCGGCTTCGACACCTTGGGCGAAATTACCGTGCTAGCCATGGTGGGCTTGGCCGCCCATGCCCTGCTGAACCGGCTGGTACTCACCGCGCCCGAGCGCGATGCTGATGGCCGGCCTTGGGCAAAGGAGCGTCACCCGCTATTCCTGTCCATGCTGATGCGCCCGCTGCTGCCCCTGGCACTGGCGGTATCGATCTTCATTTTACTGCGCGGCCACAATCTGCCGGGGGGCGGCTTCGTCGCCGGCCTAGTCACCGGAGTGGCCCTGGTCCTGCAATACCTGGCCAGCGGCATCGATTTCGCCCAGCCACGCCTGCCCCGCCACAAAGCGAAACTGCTGGCACTGGG
>JBDTOX010000171.1:0-4015 GCA_039933015.1 Methylophilaceae bacterium | reverse complement strand
CCCATATGTGCGGTATCTAACATATAGGTACGAACACCTCCTAAAAATGGCAGTTCAAATTTGACACAGACCGTCAGTTCAAATCAGAATTACTACACATATTTTAAAGCGGTCATTCACGAACTAGCATCTTATTCGGGTAGCGACCGTCCGCTTCGGTCGGATTCTGTTTAAAAACTCTTCTCGCACCAGTTCTGGCATGGTTTTAGGGGCATCAGTCCATTAACTAAATGATGATCGTCGATTGTAAAGCTTTGTGTGAGGTCGGATTTTTATGAAGGCTTTCTAAGCTACCCAGTAAAAGAGTTTTTCAACACAATAGCAAATACCAGACGGTCACTACCACTATGCTGATGGTCGGCTAAGTGCCAATAGGGTGAGGTCGCTCAATTTTTCACTTTGGCTGCTTCTGGTTCTATTTCAGTCACTCAATTACATCCAACAATGGCCCACCGCCCAAAGGCGACATTGATCAGATGGGGAGCGACCATCAGCAATCAGCCAGACGTCCTCTTAGTTACCCCGTCAACGTTAGCGCAACAAGCCGTTCAGATCATCGAGATAAACCAACTAGAACCAAGTGATATTTGGTGCGTTACCGCACAGAGATAATAGGCTGATAAGTACAGACTTCACCTCTGATGACAGCCCTTTCCCGAAGAGTAGCGAGGAGAAGATTATGAAGGTACCTTGGCATATGCTAGCAACTGTGATTGCATCACTAACTTTTTCAGCTTGTCAGGTAACACCGCCGACAGGCGCGTTTCCGGCCACGAAAACACATCCAAGCAATTGCGAACAACAATGCAACGACAAGAGAGGCGAATGTAATGACAGGAATGAGAATGGTCATTCCTGCGTTGCGGATTATGATTCTTGTAGAGCAAGTTGTAACTAATTCAGTGCGGTAGGCTGGAAAAATATAGTCCGACGTTTCTCTAAAAAAGAGAAACGAAGGGAGAATATGGAATGCATACCCAAAAAGTTGAAAGGCAGGTTTGGAGATAACTGACCTGCAGGTAAGGGTCTATTCTGTTGATAAACTCCTTTTTCATCCGTCTTGGGAAAATGTCCTTTTGGTGATGCGATGATCAGGCCGAAAAGCCCGACATCGCACAAAGCACCGCCCATTATTTTCGCTTAAGCTTTTCAGAAAAAAGCGCACTAAAAACTGGGATAATGAATGTCTGAAAATCACACCTAGACTAATGAAAACTATCCCCGCGACAATTAGGTAAGGCGCCGTGGGCCCAACCAGGCTTCGAAAAATTTCCATTGCTTCCCAAAAAAATATCCGATGAAGATATAGCTGGTGTTATAGAGCGCCGACCCCGTGACGTTGTAGAAAAGAAAAATATGCCATGGAATTTTCGTCATACCTGCCTATAGACTTCGGAATTTAAGGTACCTTAAGCCCTAGGGTTCAGGCCAGCACAGCAAGTTGGTCTTGTTGGATGTCCAAAAATAGCACAACGACTTTCCTTGGTGAACTGAGTTCACTAGGTATCAGCAGGCATTCCGCTTTGCATCCCGGAATTGGAGAAGAAATAGAGGGGGCCATGCAACATGTCCCACAGTTAGGACGACATTTCATGGTGAATTATATTATGCATGGCCTATCCGGCAAGCTGCTTTTCGGACGCATCCTTGCTCATTCCATGTATTGCCGGATCTGGCGGGGAAAACAGTAGCGCCGGCAGAAGCGCGTTATAACCGCCCCGTCAACAACAGCACAAGCAGAATGATCACTATCAGACCCAGCACGCCGCTTGGTCCGTAACCCCAGCCACTGCTGTGTGGCCAAGTCGGAAATGCCCCGATCAGCATCAGCACGATGACGATCAATAGTATGGTTCCTAATGACATTTTAGTTCTCCTTGTTTTTAAAAGTTGTTATTGCTTTTTCGATTCAGAACTCACTGCCTCCTGCTCCGAAGCAGCGAATTCGTCGATTTGCCGATTAGCTTCGTCCTTGCCGACGCCATATACTTCTTGAATCTTGCCTGCCAGTTGCTCGCGCTTCCCAGCCACAATATCAATATGGTCGTTGGTCAACTTGCTTCATTTCTCCTGCACTTTACGTGCAGCGCATTATCTTTAAATCACAAAGCGTTTAACCGTCTTAAATGGATGCTTCAACCTGGCGACTTTACGATGAGCTGATTTTCAACCTGATGGACACCCGACACAGCGCCTGCGACTTGCTTGGCTTTATCGCTGCTTGCTTGCGAATCGACCATGCCGGTAAGGGTAACCACCCCGCTCACAGTGTGCACACTGATATCAAGACTCTTGAGGCCAGGTTCATTCAGAATTTCGGTTTTGACTTTGGTGGTAATTGACGTGTCTTCGAGCACAGTGCCTGTTTTTGTTGTCTGCTCACTCAGCTTTTCCGCAGTTTGATCCATTTTATCGCCCGCTTTCTCAGCGGTTTGATCCATTTTATCGCCCGCTCTTTCAGCGGCTTGATCCATTTTATCGCCCGCTCTTTCAGCGGCTTGATCCATTTTTTCGCCCGCTTTTTCAGCCGAAGTAGGCTTTTCGCATGCTACCAGTCCGAGGGCGAGCGTCATTACAGAAGCCGCCAATTTCATTTTGTCGATATACATTTTGTATCTCCTCTGATCAAATAGAACAGACCCTAGTGCGTCTGATACATGCCAAGATATAGCCAATTCTTTGTAGCGTCTGTGCGCTATCGTACAAACCTCAACGGCATTGCTGCCGAAAGTTACGCACTGACTATGGACTCAAGGACGGGTATCGTCTGTACGGTGTCGCACGTATAGCTACAGGTCACATTTCAAGCGAGACATCTCAGATGTTGCGCGAAAGCACCGTCTCCACCAACTCGGCCGTGACCGGATTCTCGCCCGTCTGGTAGCCCGCTTCTAACGTTCAACGCTCATAAGCACTCCACGACATACATCTATAGGAAAAACTTATGCTGATAATTGTATATCCGTCTTGGACGCTATCAATCAATCGGCAGATAATTGCCTCACACCCAAGCAACACTACCCAAGCAACACTAATCAAGCAAACTCGATAGGAGATACACCATGCAACAGTCTCACGCTTATAACGATACTAGCCTCGCACTGACCACCGAAGTTCTCGATGCCAAGGCGCGCAAAAACCTGTCCTGGCAGGACTTGGCTGACGGTACAGGCCTTAGCCTGGCTTATGTCACCGCCGCCCTGCTAGGTCAGCACCCACTACCAGAAAGTGCTGCCAAAGTGATTGGCGAAAAACTTGAGCTGGAAGCCGACTCGGTAGCCCGCCTGCAAATCATCCCACTGCGTGGCAGCCTTTCTGGCATCCCTACCGACCCGACCATCTACCGCTTCTACGAAATGATCCAGATCTACGGCACCACCCTGAAAGCCTTGGTTCATGAACAGTTCGGCGACGGCATCATCAGCGCAATCAACTTCAAGCTGGATATGAAGAAAGTCGAAGACCCAGAAGGCGGCTCCCGTGCAGTGATTACTCTCGATGGCAAATTCCTGCCCCTGCACCCGTTCTGATGGTCCAGCAGCCGTTGTGAATCAGCCCGCAACTCTGCGGGCCCGATCCAAAAACTTTAACTGATTTTAACTACCACTAATTTTTATGGAGGATTACTGAGGAAAAAAATCCTTTTATTGGTCCTGCCATTGACAGCCTTCATGTCGGCTTACGCCCAGGAAGCTATTGCTCCACCGAAAGCCGTTTCTTTCGCATATGGCATGAGCTTGAACATTGCCAAGGTGATGATAGGTATTTCCCCGGCTGCAAATGTCTGTGCTGCGAAGCCAGACCAAATGACTTATCGCGACTCTCAAGGTGAAACCCATGTTCTGGAATACAGCGTGCTTGGCACCGGTTGCAGCAACTAAATAGCCACTCAATCATTTAGTAACTTTTTTACAGGACCTAATTATGAAAGCGCTTATTGAAGGATTTCTGAGGTTCCAGAGCGTAGCGTTTCCTCAACGCTCCGACCTGTTCAAAAACCTGGCCACCACGCAAC
>JBDTOX010000170.1:0-2686 GCA_039933015.1 Methylophilaceae bacterium | reverse complement strand
CCTAAGACAAATCAGGCCGATTCTTGGTTATCCATTCACTCATCTTTTGGCATAGTTGCTCAGCTTGCCTGATGCATTCAGTCACAGCCTCATCGCTGATTGGATCACCTTCATAATCACTCACGTTTCGTTGTTTACGCAAGGCATCCAGGACAATCACAGTGCTTTGTTCTAGTCCAATGGTTTGAGGTAATGTTTGAGTGGCAGTTTGATGATGGCCAGGTTGACTGGTTGAGGTGCGATATCCATTAACCCACAACGCTACCATCGCACACTGCATGATGCATTTATAAGCGGCATCAAAGCGATTTTCACCACTGATTTCTACGATATGTGCATCAGTAATATTGCGTCTTGCAGCATCTAGCAAACGCTGCACAGCTCCCTGTGAGGGGCTGTGCATTTGCAGTTTGTTAATTTTAACTAAGTTGTCTAAGCTCATTTTCGCTACCAATTATAAATAGCTTAGGTTTAGTTAGCACTTCGTTAATAAATGAATCATTACTTTTAATGCGGCGCTCAAATTCTTCCTGTGAATACACTACCGGATTGATTTCGCGTAGCAAAACAGCTTGAGCAGGATGCAGAGCCTGAACCGCATCCCCAAAGGATAATTTACCTATTAGCATGACATCCACATCACTACTAGTCTGGGCATCGCCTCGTGCCACGGAGCCAAATACAAATGCATAGTCAATTTGGCTTTTAGCGCTGATTAAAGCTTTGGCCAAGACATCTACTAATCCAGAAGTTTTGCGCAGAATGCTCGCTAACTCTTCAAAAATAGGGCAGGCAACATTGGCACTATAATGGACTTGGTTGCCTATCTGTTTTCTTTGCAATATTCCACCAGCGGTAAGCTTGGTGAGCTCTTTGTGTAATGTACCCGCAGAAGTACCCGTGAGACGCGCAAGCTCTCGTACATGGTAGTTTGCTTCGGGATTAAGTAATAATAGCCCCAAAACGCGTCGACGATATTCGCTAAATAATAGTGAATTAAGCAATTAATGTTTTCTTATACGCTTCAAATGTAGCTAATAATGAAACATTAGTATTAGGAAGTCAAATTTCCGTTTTTGCTTTTAGTGAGAAGGTCACCATGACCGCTTAAAGGCCCAGATATGGGAGCAAAAGCGGTTAGGTGTCAAAGCAAGACGGGTGACGTACTTTGGTCTTGCTATGCTCAATGTCGTTCAGCGCCAGATAGAGCTGATAGTCGTGCGTTTCCGGCTTGCCGCAATACTCGGTGCCACGGTCCGTCAGGATGCGGATGACGCCCATGTCTTGCTCCTCAAAGAATGGCAGCACCCGGTCGTTCAAGAGATCGGCCGCCGTGATCGGTGTTTTGGTGCTGTAGAGCTTGGCCGCAGCCCACTTGGAATAGGTATCGACAAAAGTCTGCTGATAAATCCGACCTACGCCCTTGGTAATCCCCCCAGAAATTAGCAGTATTTAGAAGTAGAATTTTCTCAACGCCCGTTTCGATCACGGCATGCTGAAGGGCGAATATGCAAGGCTGGGCGCAGTATTGCGACAGAGGGTTCGCCATGTGGTCTCCGGAGAAAATCTCCGAGAGTGCCACGGTTATCCCGCACGCTACCTTTTAATTTTACTGTCAACTTTGGTCTGGAATACGCACGTCGCTCGATCACATGAATGCAATGAGGCTTTGATTGAGGACGTTAATGCTGTGCTTTCCAATCATGGCATTACTCACCAAATTCAACTATCTGACGTTATCAGTAAAGAACCCGCTTGCTTTGACGGCTACTGCTTCTGCTACTAAATATTTTGCTGCACAAATCCGAGCGGATATCCAATACAAATGATCTTCGCATTAGGTTTTCAAAGCCTTTTCGGCCAAAAACAGGTGCTCCATCGCTGCACAACGACAAGTGCAAGGAGTCCTGTGAGAAAGATCAAACTCGATATTGGCTCAGATACTGCCCCCTCCGGTTCAAATGTAACCTGCAAGCCAATTGGTTCATATCCATGCGCTGAACCAGAAGCGTTTTGTAAAAACGTTGTATCTGTTGGATCGCTTATTCTGGTACCAGTCCTGCTGGCGAGTAAGCTGGAGGAAATGCGCCAAGAGTTAAAAACGTCATCTGGAAGGTATCGTGTGTATACCCAATATGTCCCCTTCGAGGGTAAGAACACATTCAAATTCGTATCAAACTCATCGCCCACAGGTAAAGCAACTACCGGCCCAGCAATAGCCAATTGTTCACAAGCTACTAGACCGTATGGATTTATTAAACTTGAGCAGGCATTCGTCTCCCACAGAGAACCGGGCGGTGGAGAAAAATAGTCGGGGATAGGCGGATTCCCTATTAGTTCATTGGTAGCCAAGCCGACCACAAAACCACCGTTCAAGGATAATCCAATGCTAAGCGAGGTGGAAATATGGCTAACATAACCCGCAGAAGATACCGTAAACCCCACTGCGAGGTCAAACCATTGGAAGGATGCCCCTGTAAACAGCATTGGGGTTGAATTATTGGCCAAGGTGCCAATCACGATAGGGGTCGCCCTTGCCTGCCCCGCCATGAGACTTACCAAAAAAGATGCGGTGAAAGCGGCAATCCTGATAAATTTAGCAAAAAACATTTTAGTAACTCCCAAGAGTTAAAGATGATGCTGTATTGCCTAAATTTAAAGCACTAATCATTCCATATTTATTTAA
>JBDTOX010000169.1:0-2409 GCA_039933015.1 Methylophilaceae bacterium | reverse complement strand
CATTACCTGGACGCATAGGACTTGAGATGCGCACCATTATTGCCGGTGGCGAACGTATTCTGCACAAATTGCATAAATCACACGGTGATATGTATAAACACCGGCCCGTAATAAAGCCATGGGATTGGGCATACATGCTCTACCGTGCAGTACGAGCAAAATGAGTCCGGCCAGATGAGCCCACAACAATATTGCCAAGCCAAAGCAGCCGCTAGCGGCTCCAGCTTCTACTACAGTTTTCTCTTTCTACCCAAGCCCAGACGTGAAGCTATTACCGCGCTCTACGCCTTTTGCCGCGAAGTCGATGACATCGCCGATGAGTGCCACGATATTAATATCGCGCGCACCAAGCTTGCCTGGTGGCGTACTGAAATTGTTAATCTCTATGCCAACACACCACAGCATCCGGTGACTAAAGCATTGGCATCCCCGATACGGGATTACGACCTGAATGCAGAACATTTCCAGGAAATCATAGATGGCATGGAGATGGATCTTGAGCAAAATCGCTATGCCGAATTCAAGCATTTGCAGCTTTACTGCTACCGGGTCGCCAGTGTGGTTGGCCTGTTGTCCGCCTCGATATTCGGTTTTAGCGATCAAAAAACCCTGAAATATGCACACGATCTGGGTTTGGCTTTTCAGCTCACCAACATCATCCGCGATGTCGGCGAAGATGCTCGCCGTGACCGCATTTACCTGCCACTGGATGAGCTTGCTCAATTTGGCGTGTCGGAAAATGACATTCTGCAAGGTCACGAGTCCGAGCAGGTGCGCAAGCTGCTTGAATTCCAGATAGAGCGTGCAGAAACCTATTACGACCGCGCATTTAATGAATTGCCAGGGGAAGATCGTAAAGCCCAGCGCACAGGGCTGATCATGGCAGCGATCTACCGCACTCTGTTGCGTGAAATCAAGGCCGATGGCGCACAAAAAGTACTGAACGCCCATACTTCTCTGCCCCCTCTTCGCAAACTTTGGCTCGCCTGGACTACATGGCTTAGAAACTGATGGCTGTGCAATCAAAGCCCCGTATTGCCGTAATTGGTGGAGGATGTTCCGGGCTTGCAGCCGCCGCCAGGCTGGCCGAAGCGGGTATTCCTGCCGCCCTGATTGAGGCCAGCCCGCAATTAGGCGGACGCGCGCGCGGCCTCCAGTGGAAAGACCAACTGCTTGATAATGGCCAGCACATTCTCTTGGGCGCTTACAGCGAAACCTTGCGCTTGCTCAATCTCGCCGGTGTCGACCAGAACCTGGCACTGCTGCGCTTGCCGCTGCAGCTCACCATGCATGATCAATTCAGGTTATCTGCCCAAGGCGGTGTACCCGCCCCGCTCCACATCCTGCTGGGATTACTGCGCGCAAAAGGATTATCCCTGCGCGAACGCTTGGCGGCCATACGCCTGATGGCATGGATGAAGCTCATAGGTTTCACCTTGGCACAGGATGAAACGCTACAAAACCTGCTCGCGCGCAAAGCCCAGCCCGCCAGGCTTATCAAGCTGCTGTGGGAACCGATATGCTTGGCCGCATTGAATACACCAGTACAAAATGCCAGTGCTCAGGTTTTTTTAAATGTGCTGCGCGACAGCTTTACCAAAGCCAGGTCTGATAGCGACATGCTGCTGCCACGCTGCAACCTCTCCACCCTTCTGGCAGAGCCGCTTGCGGCCTACATCAAAAGCCGAGGCGGCCATATTCAAACCAGTGCGTCTGTCGCTACATTACATCCCGTTAATAATGGATTTTTAGTGTGCACCGAGGATGGCGCGAACGCAGAATTTACTCACGTCATTATTGCGGTGTCGTCCTTCCGCTTGCCAGCCTTGCTCAGCCATATACCCGCATTGGCTGAAATCGCCAATCTGAGTACGCAATTCAAGTATCAACCGATATATACGATTTATCTGCAATATCCCACAACCGTCAAATTAAACATGGCCATGACAGGCTTGGCTGAAGGCTATAGCCAGTGGGTATTTGATCGCGGCAGCTTATGCGGGCAGCACGGCCTGCTTGCGGTCGTTGTCAGCGCCGAGGGCCTTCATCAAAAACTCACGCAGGAAAATTTGGCACTAGCTGTGGCTAAAGAGTTAGCCAGCGCTTTTCCACAACTGCCCGCACCTTTATGGCATAAGGTCATTGCGGAAAAACGTGCGACATTTACCTGCTCAGCCAATCTGCAAAGGCCTTTGCAGAAAACACCAGTACCTGATTTATATTTGGCTGGCGATTACACGACAGATGGCGACAGGACTAGCGCCTACCCCGCCACCATTGAAGGTGCAGTCAGAAGCGGCGTACAGTGTGCTGATCAGGTTATTGCTCAACTTTCTGTCTAATTGCTGTCCAAGTATTTGCCTCGAACACTAATACGAAAGTTTAAAAATGAACGCAGAACTTACCAAT
>JBDTOX010000168.1:0-1773 GCA_039933015.1 Methylophilaceae bacterium | reverse complement strand
CGAGGAGCCAAATACAAAAAAAGCCGTTACATCACTGTAACGGCTTTTTTATTACCTGTGCACAACTTCGAATTGTGTATCTCTTAACTTGATCGGTCAGTTCCATGGATTCTGGCGTAAGTGCACATCTTCCAGCAAATCCAGTATGAAGGTTTGCCAATTACCGCTAGTGGCGACCGTCGTCCTAACGTGTAAAAGTGCATTTCCATATGTATAAGCGTGACACGCGAAAGTGAATTAGGCAGAATGTCAGTGTTAATGAAGCGTTTTCAATAATGAAAGCTAGTATCCTGTTAATGCACGATAGTAGAAAATAAAAGCGCAATCTCCCCAAGACCATGTTTTTCATGAATATTTGAAGGATTAGTATGTCTGAGCATGTCATTCCATTTGAACACTTGCGCATCACCGATGTGCCCGCAGTTGGCGGCAAGAATGCCTCGCTAGGCGAGATGATTAGCCAGCTCACGGCCAAGGGCGTGCGTGTGCCTGGCGGCTTTGCAACCACTGCGCAGGCTTATCGCGAGTTTCTGGCGCAAGACGGGTTGGCGGACCGGATCAACGCTGAGTTGGACAAGCTTGATGTGGAAGATACTGATGAGCTAGCGCTATGCGGCAATCAGATTCGCGAATGGATTATGGCTGCGCCCTTCCCGCAAGCGCTGCTGGATGCTATTGCCCAAAATTACCAGGCGCTGACTTCTGCCTCGGGAGACGATTTTACTTTTGCCGTGCGCTCATCAGCGACTGCAGAAGATTTGCCTGATGCTTCCTTTGCGGGCCAGCAAGAGAGCTTCCTGAATATTCGCGGCCTGGACAATATCCTGCATGCCATTAAAGAAGTGTTTGCTTCCCTCTACAATGACCGCGCGATTTCTTACCGTGTGCATAAGGGCTTTATCCATGCCGATGTAGCACTGTCAGCTGGCATACAGCGCATGGTAAGAAGCAACCTGGGCAGTTCCGGCGTCATGTTTACGATTGATACTGAATCCGGTTTCAAGGATGTCATATTTATTACCTCATCCTACGGCCTCGGTGAAACGGTAGTACAAGGCGCCGTTAATCCAGATGAATTTTACGTACATAAGCCTTTGCTGGCACAGGGCTACCCCGCCATCATACGACGTACCCTGGGCTCCAAACTGATCAAGATGGTATTCAGCAATACCAACGAAGCAGGTAAAAGCACAAATACCATTGATAACCCTGCGGAAGATCGTGCACGCTATTCGCTAAACGATGCAGAGATATTGGAGCTGGCTCGGTTTGCCATGATTATTGAGCAGCACTATGGCTGTCCTATGGATGTTGAGTGGGGCAAAGATGGTGTGGATGGCAAGCTCTACATACTGCAAGCGCGGCCTGAGACTGTTAAGTCACAGGAAAAATCTGGCAGCGTAGTTGAAAAATTCAAACTTAATGGCTCCGGCCACGCTGTGGTCACGGGACGCGCTGTTACACAAAAAATCGGCGTGGGTCCGGTGCGTATTGTGAAACATGCTTCCGAGATGAATACCGTGCAGCCGGGCGACATACTAGTGGCTGACATGACCGATCCTAATTGGGAGCCGGTCATGAAAAGGGCTTCTGCCCTGGTGACCAATCGCGGTGGACGTACCTGCCACGCAGCAATTATCGCGCGCGAGCTGGGTATCCCGGCAATTGTGGGTAGCGGCAATGCTACTGATATCCTTACCGATGGCGAAATCGTCACCGTGTCATGCGCTGAAGGCGAGACCGGGTATGTCTATCAAGGGGCACTGGATTTTA
>JBDTOX010000167.1:0-24960 GCA_039933015.1 Methylophilaceae bacterium | reverse complement strand
CCAACCCAGCTCTCGAGCGCATGCGTATCGGCTGACGTGGCCTGCACATCGCCCGGCTGCATAGGCAGGTAGTTTTTTTCTGCGGGCTTGCCAAGCGCATGCTCCAACCCATGGATGAAGTCCATGAGCTTTTCTGGCTGGCTGTTGCCGATGTTAAATACACGATATGGGGCATTGCCGCTGGATGGATCCGGATTGCCGCAGTCATACTGAGGGTTAGCCGTAGCAGGTTTATCCAGTACATGCAGCACGCCTTCGACGATATCGTCGATATAGGTGAAATCACGCATCATGTCGCCATGATTAAAGATGTTAATCGGCTTGTCTTGCAGGATGGCATCGGCAAACAGGAATGGCGACATATCCGGCCTGCCCCATGGGCCGTATACCGTAAAGAACCTTAGCCCTGTCGTTGGCAAGCCATAGAGATGACTATATGTATGCGCCATGAGCTCGTTGGCTTTTTTAGTAGCCGCATACAGGCTGACAGGATGGTCAACGCTGTCATGCTCGCTGAACGGTAACTTAGTATTGCCGCCATAGACGCTGGATGAACTGGCATAGACCAGGTGTTCTACAGCACCATGTCTGCAGCCTTCGAGCACATTGGTGAATCCGACAATATTGCTGCTGATATAGGCGTGAGGATTAATCAGGGAATAACGCACGCCTGCCTGTGCAGCCAGATGCACTACACGCTGCGGCTGTTCTGTTGCAAATAGCCGGGCGGTGCTGTCACGCTCGGCCAGATCAAGCTTGGCAAACTTGAAACCCGCAGCATTGGGATGCGCCTCAATCGAGGCCAGGCGCGCTTGCTTCAGTGCGACATCGTAGTAATCATTAAGGTTATCAACACCAAGGACCGTATCGCCACGCTCCAGCAGTTTTAACGTAACGTGATACCCAATAAAGCCAGCAGCGCCGGTAACGATAACCTTCATCTACGCAACCACTTACTTACCGCCCAATCGCACGGTAATCGAGTCCCGCCGCCTTCACCATCTTTGGATCATAGATGTTACGACCATCGAAAATGATGGCTGTTTTAAGCTTCTGCTTGATACTGGAAAAGTCCGGGCTGCGAAATTCCTTCCACTCGGTGACTACCGCCAGTGCATCCGCCCCGTCCAAGGCGGCCATCGGATTATCTGCCAGTGTTAATCGTGTTTCATCCTTGAATATACGTTGCGTCTCGTGCATGGCAACCGGATCATAAGCAGTGACTGTCGCGCCTGCCGCCAGCAGATCTCGTATCAACTCACGGCTTGGCGCTTCGCGCATGTCGTCGGTATTAGGCTTGAACGCCAGACCCCATAGTGCGAAGTGCTTGCCAGTCAGGTCATTGCCAAAGTGTTGCTTGATTTTGGCCGAAATCACATGCTTTTGCACGTCGTTAGCTGCTTCTACCGCATTCAATACCTGAAGGTCATGGCCGTTGTTTTTGCCAATCTGGATCAATGCCTTCACGTCTTTGGGAAAACACGAGCCGCCATAACCGCAGCCCGGATACAGGAAGTGATAGCCGATACGCGGGTCAGAGCCGATGCCCTGACGCACGGACTCGATATCAGCACCCAGGGACTCAGCCAGGTTCGCCAGCTCATTCATAAAGCTGATACGGGTTGCCAGCATGGCGTTGGCAGCATACTTGGTAAGTTCGGCAGAGCGCACGTCCATGAAAATGATGCGTTCACGGTTACGCTGGAATGGCGCATATAAGGTACGCATAAGATTGATGGCCTGCTCATCTTCGGCGCCCACGACAACCCGGTCAGGCCGCATGAAGTCCTCGACCGCTGCGCCCTCTTTCAGAAACTCCGGATTGGATACGACACTGTAAGGAATCTCCACACCGCGCTTCTTCAGTTCATCCGCAATGGCAGCTTTAACCTTGTCAGCAGTGCCCACAGGGACGGTTGACTTGTCGACAACGACCTTGTAGTCCGTCATGTGTTTACCGATATTGCGTGCGGCGGCTACCACGTATTGTAAATCGGCTGATCCATCTTCATCCGGCGGCGTACCCACCGCAATGAATTGTATGATGCCATGTGCGGCTGCCTGCTTAATATCAGTAGTAAAGTGTAGGCGCCCAGCCGCCACATTACGGCGCACCATCTCGAGCAAGCCCGGCTCAAAAATGGGAATTCCACCCTCTTCCAGAATCCTGATTTTTTCCGGATCAACATCCAGACAAAGCACATCGTTACCGACTTCCGCAAGACATGTTCCGCTAACGAGCCCCACATACCCTGAACCAATGACTGTTATTTTCATATGAAGTAACCTGAACCTTAATTATTGAGCAAGCTTGTGTTTATTTTTTGCATTATAACCGCTGAACGCCGCCCGCTCATAAACATGAATTGCCAAAGCCGAGCACGGTCAAGGCCTTGCCTTCCTTCAGATAAGGCTTGAATTCCTTTACCAGGCAAGCGGCCTGCGGCTTTACTTCCGCCAGATATCGGCTTTCTACCAGCAACAGCATGGAGCTGTGGCTAGCGCGTAATTGCTGGAACGCAGATTCATCCAGCAGTTTTATGGGCTTTGCCGAATAGTAAAGCAGGCGCTCATCAACATCGCGGTAGGCATAAAAAGGCCCAGGCTGCGGGCGCTGGCTCCAGTCGCTGAATTCATAAAAGGCTGAGACCCGGTAGTCGAAGATGCGGGCTTCGGCCACTGCATAATAGGCCAGGTAAAGTGTGGGCAGCAGTAAGCCGAGCGCCATGATCAACCGCTTCAAATACGGGCCAGCCTTGTCAAAAAACTCGCCTAGATGCATGCCCAGAATTACAGCTAGCAATGGATAGGCTGGCAGAAAATACTTGGCGTGCTTGTTGTTGAACAACGAAAAGATCAGCAAGGGCACTACTACCGCAGCCAGCAACACCATGTAATCGGTGCGCCCTTTACAGCGCCGCCAGATATTGATTGGGCGCACGAACAGCAGAAAAGCAACCGGCATGAAATCCATCAAAATCCACAACAAATAGCTATATAGGGGTTTAGCGCCGCTGCCTTGTATTTTTTCCAGCATGTCGCGATGGGTGATGGAGGCCCATATTTCCGGCCCCAGACGCCATGTCACCACGGCATACCAGGAAAGCCCTACCAACACAAAAATTCCCCAGCCCAGCGGACTGCGCAATAGCTGCCAGCAACGCTGGTCTTTCTGGTAAATGGCAACGAGCAGCAAGGGCAAAGTGACGAACAGCAATACCAGCGGACCCTTGGTCAACATGGCCAGGGCCAGTAGTAAATAGCTGAGGTAAATCCAGCCACGATTGCCGCCTTCGCGGATATAGTGGATGGCAGCAAGTAATGCACCAGCACATAAAGCCGTCAGCAACATTTCTATTTCTGCACGGCGTGCAAACATGGCAAAAGTTACATTGGCAATTAGCAGTTGTGCACTGAACAGAGCAGGCCATGCACCAAATTGCCGCAGCGTGTAACGATAGACCATCCATACCGTAGCCGTGGCCGCCAGCGCAGAAGGTAAGCGCACTGCCCATTCATTGGCGGCGCCAAACAGAAAGGAGGTACTGGCCGCCAGCCAGTAGAGCAAAGGCGGTTTGGCGAGATAGAGCTCGCCGTTCAAATGCGGCAGCAGCCAATCGCCATGCATGAACATGGCTTGGGCCGGAAGCGCACGACGTGCTTCATTGAATGACATGAGCCCAATATCGCCAAGACCCCAGAAAAAAACCAGCAGGCCAAGCATGACTGTAATCAGATACAACCGATTATAGATTCTGGATTCAGCGTCGCGCATGACAGCCCCGGATGAGATACATGTTAAATTTCAAGTCAGCCAGAAATGAAAACCCGGCCGCTCAAGACTGGTCTGAAGACTGGACGGACGACGACTTGGCTTCCTGATCTTTGCGGCTGATGAGCATCAGGTTTCTGGTATAGACAATGGTGCCGGGCAACTGACCCAAGATGATGACCGGATCACCCCGGTGAATACCATAAGCGAGCACAATCAAGCCGCCAAACAGACTGAGATACCAGAAGCTCACTGGTATCAGGCTTTGTTTATGGCGCTCGCTATGCAACCACTGCACAATAAAACGCATCATGAACAGGGATTGTCCAGCCAAGCCAAACACCAGCCATGCAAGATCAATATTAGGCATGCCGGCGAGGTAATCATGTGACCTTGCCATCAAATATCCAAGAAAATAACCAACCCCATGATCCATGATTTATTCTTCCGAAATAATGGGTTGCTTGGCACGTCTCTGCAGCCAAGCCACGCCAAATAAATCCACAATCCCCACCAACAGGCGATCTATCGTCCCATAATTGGATTGGCCATGTTCGCGCGCCCGGTGGCTGACGCCTACCGAGAGGGTTTTACCGCCGCGACGTTTAATGAGTGCGGGTAAGAACCGGTGCATGTGGTCAAAGTAGGGCAAATCGAGGAAGGCAGTACGGGAGAAAACCTTTAAACCACAGCCCGTATCCGGGGTGTTGTCGTTGAGCATTCTCGACCGGACACCATTCGCAATAACTGATGAAACACGCTTGACCCATGTATCGCGACGGCTTTTTCGCCTATTTCCACCCACCAGTTCTACGCCAGCAGTGATTGCTGCCAGTAATTTAGGAATATCCGCCGGATCGTTCTGGCCATCGCCGTCCAGCGTCGCAATCCAGTCATATCTGGCCGCTTTTACACCTGTTCTTACCGCCGTGCTTTGTCCGCAGCTTTTGGCGTGATGTAAGACGCGCAGTTGGGGATGCCGGGTTTGCAAGGCTTTCAGGCGGGCTAATGTGTCATCGCTGCTACCGTCATCTACATAGATGATCTCATAATCAATCACGCCATTGAGTGCGGCACAAATCTCAGTAATCAGCGGCTGTACGTTATCCTGCTCATTACGTACTGGCACTACCACCGAGAGATGGGCAGGTACTATGAAAGCGAGAGACATAAGGTGTATGAACCCTTCAGAAGGTTTTTTTTGTATGAACTGCAACTGCCAACAGCAGCATCATAAAAGATTTTCGAGTCGGGCAATGACAGGAATGTCATGACTGCTGCAGTACTCTCGCCAGTCATCAAGCTCGGTCCAATTGCTGACAAATACGAAATCCAGTCCGGCGCGGCTTGATGCTTCATGATCATAGCGACTATCGCCAAAAAAGACGGCGGGGAATGCCACATTAGCACTAGCCGCTTCACGCGCCAGTATCATGTCTTTATTATCCGGGCTGCCATAAATACCTGCATCGAACAGCTCGCTGATTTTGCGCTCCGCAAACAGAGTGCGCAGCTCCGCCTGGTCACCGCCGGAAATGACCATCCAGCGGGCATCAGGGCTTGCGTTTCGCAACGCCTGCAATCCCGTCGCCATTTCGCAGTTTAATAGCCCCCTGTGGATTTCACTGGCAAAACGGTCCAGCAGAATTTGCATATCACCGTCCATGGCTGGCTGGCCCAGGATTTCACGAAGGAAATACTCGAACTTGATAAAGCGCGAAATACCGCCCAATCGCACGTGATAATCGACTAGTGCCTGGGCCTGATGCTCATCTGCGCCGAAGCTGATTGCAGTATCGTAGTACGCCTGTGTCTTCAGCGCATTGGAGTCCAGGATGACCCCGTCACAATCAAACACCATGGTTTTATAGCGTTTCAGATCCACGAACCGCCTCGGCGCCAAGTCTTGTGGCGCATGCTCAATGTCATTGTTGATGGAATACGCCCAGACCGCGCTTATGCTCTGAGGCTACCGGCCTCCTGAGCCAGTTGAGTAATGCGGTGCCATTGTTTTGCAGCCAAAGCATCGGATGGGGTAAGCCAGGTACCACCACAAACCGGAACGTTGGGCAGGGCCAGAAACTCTGGTGCGTTATCAATAGTGATACCGCCGGTAGGGCAGAATTTCACATCACCAAACGGTCCGGCAAAGCCTTTGAGCAAATTAATGCCACCAACGGCTACTGCAGGGAATAGCTTGAGAAAGTAGTAACCGTCAGCATTGGCTTGCATGACTTCGCTACCGGTAGACACACCTGGCAGCAGAGGCAGATTGATATCGTGACAAGCCCGGCCTATCTCACTGGTATAGCCGGGGCTCACGGCAAAGGCACAGCCTGCATTTTTTGCGGCTTGTGCATCAGCCACGCTACGCACGGTACCGGCGCCCAGAATCGCTTCCGGCAAAGCCTTTGCAATGGCCTCCATACACTGCAAGGCCACTGGCGTTCTTAAAGTGACCTCCAATACTTTGATGCCGCCTTTAAGAAAGGCTTCTGCCATAGGTACTGCTTCTTCAATATGGCGGATAACAATAACCGGAATTACCGGGCCGTGCTTGGCCAATTCCAATGTGTTCATGGTTGTACTCTATTCCTGTAAAGTGAAATCAGCATTTTCTAAAATGGGACTAACGGGGGTTAGATCAGGTCGATCACAGCCACGTAACCGCACCCTCTTCAGCGCTATGCACATTACGACGCATACCACCAAAAAGCTCGCGGCCCAGGCCATGCGCGTTGATATTGCGTTGACGTTCGCTCAATTCAGCAGGCCCGCGATCAGCCCAGGTATCAGCGTCCACCAAGGCATTCAGGGTGCCTACCACGGCATTAAGACGGATCACATCTCCCGTTCTTATCTTGGCCAAGGGACCGCCAGCCAGCGCTTCCGGGCTCACATGAATAGCCGCTGGAATCTTGCCCGAGGCGCCACTCATGCGGCCATCGGTTACCAAGGCCACTTTAAAGCCCTTGCCTTGCAACACTGCTAAAGGCGGTGTGAGCTTGTGCAATTCCGGCATGCCATTGGCACGCGGGCCCTGAAAACGGACGACAGCGACAAAATCACGCTCCAGCTCTCCTTCTTCGAACGCGGCCAGCAAAGCTTCCTGGGTTTCAAACACAATAGCCGGAGCTTCAATGATATGGCGGTCTTCAGGCACTGCAGACACCTTGATGACGGAACGACCGAGATTGCCTTTTAACAAGCGCAAGCCGCCTGTCTCGCTGAAAGGCGCTTGTGCTGTACGTACCACGCTTTCATCGCCGCTTCCCGCAGGCAAATCTTTCCACACCAGACGGTCATCCTGCATTTGCGGCACTTTGGTGTACTCATGCAAACCGCCTGCGGATACAGTCACCACTTCAGGGTCCATCAATCCATAATCGATAAGCTCGCGGATAACAAAACCTGGACCACCTGCCGCTTGGAACTGGTTCACATCGGCCTTGCCGTTGGGGTATACATTTGTCAGCAGCGGTGTAGCCCTGGACAGGTAATGAAAATCCGTCCAGTCAATAATGATGCCCGCTGCGCGTGCTATGGCCACCCAGTGAATCAAATGATTGGTGGAACCGCCTGTGGCCAGCAGCGCTACCATGGCATTGACGATTGCACGCTCATCTACCAGCCGGCCAATCGGCGTAAAGTTCTGGCCTTGTTGGGTAATGGAAAGCACTGTGCGCACGGCTTCGCGCGTAAGTGACTCGCGCAAGCCATCATGCGGGTGGATGAAAGCCGTGCCCGGCACATGCAGGCCCATGGCTTCGAGCAGCATCTGGTTACTGTTGGCGGTACCGTAGAAAGTACAGGTACCAGCGCCATGATAGGCGGCGGATTCTGATGCCAGCAATTCCTCACGGCCAACCAGCCCTTGCGCATATTTTTCCCGCACTTTGGATTTCGCCGTATTGTCCAGCCCCGTGCTCATGGGGCCCGCTGGCACAAACACACAAGGCAAGTGACCAAAATGCAGTGCGCCTATCAACAGGCCGGGAGCGATCTTGTCGCAAACGCCGAGCAGCAGCGCGGCATCGAATACGTCATGGGATAGCGCAATGGAGGCGCTCATGGCTATGGTATCGCGCGAGAACAGGCTGAGTTCCATGCCTGGTTCGCCTTGTGTAATGCCATCACACATAGCGGGGACGCCGCCGGCTACTTGCGTGGTCGCGCCCAGCTTGCGGGCTTCATCCCGGATAATGGAAGGGTAGGCCTCGTATGGCTGGTGCGCCGACAGCATATCGTTATAAGCCGTGACAATGCCGATATGCGGGGCTTTCTGCGCAACTACGCGCAGCTTGTCATTCACCGGCAATGCCGCGAATGCGTGGGCCACATTGGCACAACCCATACGGTCCGCACCACGGGGGCGCGTAATAAGCTGCTCCAAGCGGTGCAGATAGGCTTTACGCGTAGGCGCACTGCGCTCGCGGATGCGCTCGGTAACTTCGATCAGAGATTGTTTCATGGTGAGCAACTACAAGATTTTGATGTCTCGATTATGCTCGAAAGCACGCCACATCGTCAAATTACGGCTGACTTGGCAAGTCCGCATTAAACCTTGCTTACCAATATATCTTCCATCATCAAATATTGCAGATCACAGCCAAAAAACATGTTCAACGCATCCTCCGGACTGCATATCATGGGCTCGCCCCGGCGGTTGAGTGAAGTGTTGAGCACGACGGGTACGCCGCGCAAGCGTTCCAGCTCTTCTATCAGTGCGTAATAGCGCGGATTGGTCGCGCGCGTGACCACCTGCGCGCGTGCAGTACCGTCCTCATGCACGACTTCAGGAATACGCGATTTCCAGTGCTCGGCTACGTTAAAAGTAAAGGTCATATAGGGTGCAGGATGATCGGTCTGCAGAATATCCGCCGCTACTCTATCCAGCATGCTTGGGCAGAAAGGACGCCAGCGTTCGCGATACTTGATCTGTGCATTGATGCGGTCGGCTACGCCGGAATGGCTAGGATCGCCAAGTATGCTGCGGCAACCCAGCGCGCGCGGACCAAATTCCATACGCCCCTGAAACCAGGCCAGCGGATTGCCTGCAGCAAGCAATTCCGCGCCTTTGACCGACGCATTTTCCACACGCTGAAACCTGGGCTTAGCAGGATGCGCTTCGCACGCAGCAATGCATTGTTCAGTGGTAAATGCCGGACCCAGATAGGCATGCTGCATCGGCTCTATGGCTTCACCCAATTCAGCCGCAGCCAAGGTTGCCGCACCCAGCGCGGTTCCCGCATCGCCGGAAGCCGGCTGCACGAACAACTCCTTGACGCCAGGCATGGCAATAATGCGCTGATTGAGCTTAACGTTAAGCGCCACGCCGCCTGCCATACAGATGCGACCAGTCTCGCGGATGATGTCACCGACATAATGATCGATCAGCTTGAGGGAAATCTCTTCCAGCAACTGCTGCACCGAGGCGGCATAATGGATGTAAGGATCATCAATCTCATCGCCGTGCCGCTTGGGGCCCAGCCATTCCACCAGTGCCGGCGAGAAGTAATGACCCCTGCCCTGCTCCTTGTAACGGCGCAGGCCCACCACATTCACGAGCTTGGTATTGATGCGCAGATCTTTGCCATCAAATTCAACCAGACGCGATAAGTCATATTTGCTGGCATCGCCGTACGGCGCCATGCCCATCACCTTGAATTCGCCATCCAGCATCTCGAAACCGAGATATTCGGTGATGGCGCCATACATGCCGCCCAAGGAATCCGGATCGTAAAATTCCTTAATCTTGTGAATCTTGCCGTTTTCGCCGTAGCCAAAAAAAGTGGTGGCATATTCGCCCTTGCCATCGATGCCGACGATGGCGGTTTTTTCCTTGAAACCACTTAAATGATAAGCGCTGCTGGCATGCGCCAGGTGGTGCTCCACAGGCACATAGCGCGCCTTGCTGAGCCCCAGTTCAGTCATGAGTGCGAGTACTTGTTCACGATTGCGGCGGAAGCGGCGATTGCCATTGAAAATGGCGTCCAGCGCGCGTTCCGGGGCATACCAGTGACGCATGGCGTAATGCCAGCGCGCAGCCGTAGTCAGCGGAATTTCAGCATAAGGAAAGGCCACAATATCCACTTGATCGGGCGCTACGCCAGCTTCCTTCAGGCAATATTTTGCAGATTCAAGCGGTAATTTGTTTTTGGCATGCTTATCTCGCAGAAAGCGCTCTTCCTCCGCTGCTGCAATAATTTTCCCGTCGACCAGAATTGCAGCCGAGGCATCGTGTCCGAGTGCACCTGATAGTCCTAAAATAATCATTCTTTTTTCGCTTATCCTGATTTTATTTCAGATTTTATTCCAGCCCCATCCAGTGGGCTGGCATCTTTGTATGTTGTTCGAAACGCGGTGGTCAAAATACTTGTGGTGGCTGCATCAGCCTGCCAGTTACGCATAAACCGGCGTAAATCACGCGCATGCCGCCTGTTAAAGCGCCAGTTGCAGCGATATTCACGCATGCTGTCGAGGTCAATCAAACAGGGCTGGCCATCGACAATCTTCATATTTGTGGCCTTGAAATCACCATGCTCGATACGCAGTAGGTACAACTTGTAGAACAATTGCGCAATGCCGCTGGCGGCCTGGGTTTTATGCTCAACATCTACCGTAGCATCGGCAAAAAACGCATCCACATCCGGTGCGTCTATGTACTCTGCAAGCAAGTAAGCCTGGCGCCGAATAATGCCACAACGCTTTTCCAGCAAAGCCACCGGGACTGCTGTTGCGATGTTGTACATCATTAAACGATGGGCATTTGACCAGGACGCTGCGGCACGCGTAACTCGCAATGCACGGCCCAATCCATGCCAGAAATTTTTGATATTGTACCGCTTGACGACAATTTTCCGGCCTGCAACTTCACTCAGGCTGACTGTACAGGTATTACCGCTTTTCAGACGCACGCTGATGCCTTCTTGCAACAGGCTATCGGGCTGCTCCAGTGCCTGCCGTAAACTGTCATTTACATACGGCCGGGCAATGGCGAGAAAAAATCGGCTACCCGACTCAACATGAATATCTGTACAGGTGCGAAATATCTTTGCGTTTACATAGCCTGCTACGACGCCATGACGCTGCCTAGCCACCTGCTTTTGCATAGTGCGCAAATTAATATCTGGCAGCGCCAGGTTGCGTTGCTCAGCGTAATACCTGAGCAACTGTGGTAGCCAGGCTTCAATTTCCAGCACGTCGAATTTAGATAGCAGCACAGCCAGGTTATGCAAGCACCTGTGACGGCGGCAGACACTTAAAGAACGAATACCGTCGCCATCCAGCGTATAAATCCTGTTGCCTTGCACTAAGAAATTCTTAAGGTACAAATCGGTTTGTATGAGCCCGGCCTGGTGATGCTGGGCCACTGCGGCCACGAGTAATTTAGCCAATTCCAGCCGCGCTGCTGATAGCTGCGGCATCTCGTCCCAAGCCTGCTCTGCATTCATGCTATCGGCAATCGCCTCGAACACCAGCGCCTCGCCTGCTCCACCGGTGATAGACCCGCTATATAGCAAGCGCGGCGTGAGTATGCCTGCCTCGGCAAGCGCATTGCTGCCACGTAAATCACGCCTTGCATAGCGCTGCGCCTGCTTGCCTATAAACAGTTTGGCGTACACCACCCGGTTATCCCAGGAGCCGCGACATACGAGACGCTTGCCAGCTACGCGCCGGACAATGTCCTCACAGGCAAGATCAGGCGCGTTGTGCAACGCCAGGCGAAACGCCGCGTCTCCACCATTCGACATCTGCTGCAAATTCACGTATTTCACATCCTGTGTCATTGCGCCCGGTTCAACTTCCACAACGTGACGTCGCCTTCGCGATGCCAAGGTTTAATCAGGATACCCTGAGCGGTTGGCATTTCCTTGGCGACCAGCCAGATTTCAGGCTGTATGGCCAGCAGTTGCGCAAGATTCTCGTCTTTTATCGCAAGCACTACACGTCCCGCATAATAAGAGACAGAGCCGTCGCCCGGTGCTGCCTGATAGAGCGGTTCGTAGCGGCTGGCTTCAGTCATTAATGCCTGCACTCCGGTTTTCTGCGGCTCGCTGCTCAGATTTTGTTCTGCATAGAGATAGCCTACGGCCATTAAACCAGCCACGAGCAATACCGGGTAAGCCGGCGCCTGCGTCGCCATTAGTTTTTTGGCCAATAAAGGCCCAAGTAGCAGCAAAGGCACGAGCAGTAGCAAAGGTCCGGCGAAACTTAATAATCCAGCGGCGGCATGCTTATGCCAGGCGTAACCCAGCATGCCCAGGAATGCCAGACATGCCAGCCAGAACAGAATGCGATTGCAGCGGGCAAACCCGCCCGTCGCGGCCTGCAAGTAATGTCCCAGCAGTATGGCGATCGGCGGTGCAAACAGCAGTGCATATTGCATCTGCTTGTTCACGGTGAAGGTAAGCAGTACAAACACCACAGCCAACCAGACCAGGGAGAAACGAACAGGTGCAGGTAGCGGCCGGTGCTTGTAGGCCCAGATACCTGCGGGGATGAGCAGAAAGCTCCATGGCATATAAAATTCCAGCATATGCGCGAGATACCACCAGGCAGGTTTGGCATGCGTGCCGCTGACAAATGTCTCATCGACTTGCTTGCCTACAAAATGCTGTGCAGCATCAGGCATGCTCCACACTATCCAGGCATACCAGCCAAAGGCAAGCAGCACGAACAGCACCAGCCCCAAGGGATGCAAGCATGACTTCAAGCTGGCTGTACGTTTTTCCATCCAGGCATAGAGGATTAAGGTCAGCACAGGAATAGCGATAGCGGCTGGGCCTTTGGTAAAGAATCCCAAACCCAATGCCGCATAGAACAGCAGCAACTGTGCCTGCGTAGCCCCCCCCTGCAGCATGCGATAACCCAGCAAGCAAGCAGCAGAGATGAAGAACAGAAGCGGTGCATCCGCTTCGCCGCTACGGAAATAACGCAAGCCTATATAACTGGTAACAAGTACCAGAGCCGTATTAGCGGCCACCTCCAGGCCGGATGCGCGCCGCACCCAGGCAAACAACAATAGCGCAGCCAGCATGCCAAAAAGCACCGCCGGCAGCCGTACCGCCTTTTCGTCAATGCCAAGCACACGATAGCTGATTGCTGTCAGCCAGTAAGGCAATGGCGGTTTCTGCAAGCGCAGCTCACCGTTATAGCGCGGTACCAGCCAATCACCGCTGGCGATCATTTCACGGGCAGTCTCGGCTATGCGCACTTCCTGGATTTTATACACCGGCCGCGCGCCAAGGCCATAGTACAGAGCGGGCAACAGCAGCAGCAACAGCACCAGCAATGTTTTTACATTATTTTTCAACGCTACCCCTATAACAACCAATACAACAACACTTACCCCTGATCAAACGGAGTGACAGGCCAGTGCTCATGAAATTTATGAAACAGCTTGCGTGCACGCTTATCCACGCGCTGCCAGAAAAGTGGCGTGCTCTTAATCTGACGCAACCCGTCCTGGTAAGCTCGTAAAAAACGCAGGCAATCCCGCGACGTGAGACCAATATCCAGCGCGGAGAAATACAAGGCTGCGACGTCCTTCATGCGGGCGCTGCTTGCAATGACAGGTCGTATGCCCACGCGGTGCAAATCGATCAGGTACAGATAAATTTCATCGTTAGCCAGACGTTTTTTGTCCAGGCAAAAATGACAGATATAAAAGTCGCGGTGATTCAAGCCATTGCCATGCAGCAGGCGCGCAATCCTGGCCACTTCCAGAATCAGGCGACGCTTGAGTCGGGCATCAGGCGGGTTGTGTTTCCAGTCGGCACACAGCGTCTCCAGCGAGACAATATCACCGAGATCCCGGGTGACGATAAATGAGCGCAAGCTGGCCGGGCTAGTGCCGCGGCAACCGTAAGCCACTGCCGGTGTAGTCGGGATACCAATTGCGTCCAGTCGCGCTATCGCACGCCATTCGGTCAGTGCGCTTAATATGGGCAGGCGCAGCGTGGTAAGGTTCTTGAAAATCTCGCGCCAGCCAACGCCAAAATGCTGCTTGATAAAATAGGATTCACCGCCCAGCACTACCCTGATGGTCAGTCTGCCAGGCATATCCCGGTAGACATCGCCTGTGAGCGCCATAATCTGGTCAAAGGCATCCCCCTCGGGCAATTGGGAGAGGATGTGGGCTGGAATAAATTCTTGTGAACAGGCTGGCAATAAGGACACGGATTAACCTTGTTTCTCGTGGGCAAAGGTTTCCAGCAAATCCGCCTCGACAGTCGGTGAAGTCGTTGCGGCAATATGCGCCGTGTATTGCCGCGCTGCCGCTGCCCATAGCTTGCGCTCAGGTGCGGTCAACATAGCGGCCAGTGCCTGATTGAAATCGGCCTGGGCAAACGGCGAGGCCAGCACACGTCCCGCACCGGCTGCCCGCACATGGGCCGCATAGCCGCACACCTCGGTAACCAGCACCGGCAAGCCCGCGGTTAATGCCTCTATCAGGACGATACCGGCAAGCTCCGAGCGGGCAGGATGTGCCAGCAGATCAGCCCCCGCCATCAATTGCGCCACATCTGCGCGGCCTGAAGTAATGATGACACGTGACGCAACCCCGAGGCGCTGCGCCAGAGACCTCATGGCTTCAGGCTCGTCCTCGCCTACCGCCAGTAGCCAGGTATTGCGCCTTACGGGCTCAGGCAATGCCGCGAGACCCTCTATTGCACGATCCAGGCCTTTCCTGACAAAGGCCGATCCTACCAGCAATACCATTTGCGCATCTGCCGGCAGCCTGAATTCCTCACGCAACCGTTGGCGCGCCAGCCCTGCGTCAATGTGGGCAAAGCTGGAGACAGGAATACTGGGCGGCAATAGATGAAAGCGTGAGTCAGGGGTGTGGTGCCAGCGTTGAAAAACGGACTTCTCACGCGCTGAGAGCAGCAATATTTGGCAGTTACCCTGTGCATGCATGACTGCGCGCTCGCTAGCCGCAAAAAAACGATAACGCCCCGCCAGGCGATACCACCAGCCGCGTTCCATATGTGCGCGCTCGATAAAACAGGGATCGGCAGCGTAATAGGCATCCAGCCCCGGCATGCGGTTGAACCCCACCACCAGATCAGCAGGGTCTCGCATGAGCTCCAGGGCCATAGCCTTTATCAGAGAGCGGTGGCGCCGATGATTGAGCAATCCGGAGTATGGCAGGCAAACTACTTCAATATTCGCGCCTGGCTTATCGCCGCGCCACTGACCCGTATAAATTTTAACTTGATGGCCTTTAGCCGCGCAGTCGGTAGCAATCCGCAGCATGTCACGCTGCACGCCACCAAACGGAAAATATTTAAATATGAGAAAGGCGAATTTCAAAGTTACGTCTTTAATTGAACATGGGCTGAATTGAACATGCGCTGAATTGAATATTTGGTTAACTGGCAAAACATTAATTGTATGCGAAAATACTACTTATGCTGCGTATCCTGTTAGTCAAGACGTCGTCCATGGGCGATATTATTCATAACATGCCCCTTATCCATGATATTCGTACACATTACCCGGATGCGGTTATTGACTGGGTGGTGGAGGAAAGTTTTGCCGAAATCGCCAGATTAAACCCGCTGGTGAACCAGGTCATGCCGATTGCCATGCGGCGCTGGAAGCATGCGCTTTTCAGCAAAAAAACCTGGGCAGAATTTTTTGCCTTCAAGCGCACACTGCAAGTGCATAACTATGACGCCATACTGGACACCCAGGGCCTGCTCAAAAGCGCGATGATCTGCCACTGGGCAAAGGGAAGTTCACATGGGGCCAATCGCCATACGGCGCGGGAAGCTATCGCCGGCCATCTCTACCAACATGGCCATGATATCCCCACCAGGCTGCATGCCTCGGTGCGCAACCGCATGGTGGGCGCGGCAGGGCTGGGCTACCCCATGCCCGATACAGCGCCGGTTTATAACCTGAAACTCAGTGAAACCACGCTGCCAGATGGGATCCCCGCCAATTATGTGATGGGCCTGCACGGCACGGCGCGCGATGCTAAATTATGGCCTGTTGAATATTGGGTCACCTTTGGACAATATCTGTCGGCACAACATTTGAGCCTGTTATTGCCTTGGGGCAACGCCAGCGAGCATCAACGTGCGCAGGCCATCGCCTCGCAGGTGCCGCTCGCCATAGTGCTACCCAAAATGCGCCTAACCCAGCTCGCCACCCTACTCTTTAATGCAAAAGCCGCGGCCGGCGTAGATACCGGCCTGATGCATATGGCCGTAGCGTTAAAAATTCCCACACTAGCGATTTTCACCGATACGCACATTTGGCAAGCCGGCGCTTATCCGGGAGCGGATTCCAAAGCCATCACGATAGGGGGCAAGCACGCATTGCCTTCCGCCACAGAGGCCATTCAATCAATGCAGCAACTGCTTACCCCTGCCTAAAACGTTTTTTCAGGTGTGGGCTTGTAATTATTTCAGCCGCCCCCATTTGCCTGAAATAGCATTGACTAAACACGCCCTAGATTAAGGAACTCTCCATGCAAGAAGACCAAGCCCCACAAGCAGATACCATAACAGATCAGCCTGACGCTACAGAATCTGTAGCGTCACCGGCAGAACGCATTGCCGAGCTGGAAGCGCAACTGGCCGAACAGCAGGCAGCTGTACTCTATGCAAAAGCCGAAGGGGAAAACATCCGCCGTCGTGCGACAGATGACATCGACAAAGCGCGCAAATTTGCGCTGGAAAAATTCTCCGGTGAATTGCTGGCAGTAAAGGATAGCCTGGAAGCTGCACTGAATATTGATACAGCGGATGTAGAAGGCTACAAGAATGGTGTGGAGCTGACCCTTAAGCAGCTCAGCGCCATCTTTGAGAAATTCAACCTGGCTGAAATTCACCCTGTCGGCGAACAGTTTGATCCGCACAAGCATCAGGCCATTAGTGCGGTAGAAGCGGATGCCGAACCCAATACCGTCGTTAGTGTGCTGCAAAAAGGTTATGTGCTGAATGAGCGCGTATTAAGGCCGGCATTGGTCATGGTAGCAAAGGCAAAAGCCTGATTGCAAAATAGGGACTTGAAATTTCCCGTCCCGTCCTCATTTTTAGAACATCAGCATTTGAAACATTAAGAAACTTACAAAGGAATACATCATGGGAAAAATTATTGGCATTGACTTAGGCACCACAAACTCCTGCGTTGCAGTGATGGAAGGCGGTAAGCCGCGCGTCATTGAAAATGCCGAGGGTGCACGCACCACCCCCTCCATCATCGCTTACCAGGACAACGGCGAAATCCTCGCTGGCGCGCCGGCTAAACGCCAGGCGGTGACCAACCCGAAACACACGCTATATGCTATCAAGCGTCTGATCGGCCGCCGCTTTGATGAAAAAGAAGTGCAGAAGGATATTGGCCTCATGCCTTTCACCATTACCAAAGCTGACAACGGCGATGCCTGGGTGCAAGTCAATGACAACAAAATGGCGCCGCCGCAAATCTCCGCAGAAGTGCTGCGCAAGATGAAGAAGACCGCCGAAGACTACCTGGGCGAAGAAGTCACCGAGGCCGTGATCACGGTGCCGGCCTACTTTAATGACAGCCAACGCCAGGCGACCAAGGATGCGGGCCGTATCGCCGGCCTGGATGTGAAGCGCATCATCAACGAGCCCACAGCGGCTGCACTGGCATTCGGTTTGGACAAGCAGGAAGGCGACCGCAAAATTGCCGTATATGACTTGGGCGGCGGTACATTCGACATCTCCATTATCGAAATCTCCGAAATCGACGGCGAGCACCAGTTCGAAGTGCTGTCCACCAACGGCGACACCTTCCTTGGCGGCGAAGACTTCGACAATCGCCTGATTGACTATCTGGCTGATGAATTCAAGAAAGAAAGCGGCCTGGATCTGCGCAATGACCTGCTGGCCAAGCAGCGCCTGAAAGAAGCTGCGGAAAAGGCAAAGATTGAGCTGTCATCCAGCCAGCAAACCGAAGTCAACCTGCCTTACATCACGGCAGATGCAACCGGACCCAAGCACCTGGTGGTAAAGATCAACCGCGCCAAGTTTGAATCGCTGGTAGAAGACCTCATCGAGCGTACGATAGCGCCGTGCAAAACTGCAATCAAAGACGCAGGCGTGCAGATTTCCGATATAGCCGACGTGATTCTGGTGGGTGGTCAGTCACGCATGCCCAAGGTGCAGGAAAAAGTAAAAGAAATCTTCGGCCAGGAGCCACGCAAGGATGTGAACCCGGACGAAGCTGTCGCTGTAGGTGCAGCGATTCAGGGCGGCGTGCTGCAAGGCGATGTCAAAGACGTGCTGCTGCTCGATGTAACCCCGTTGTCGCTGGGTATCGAAACTCTGGGCGGCGTGATGACCAAGCTCATCAAGAAAAACACCACGATTCCTACCAAGGCTGCACAAGTATTCTCCACGGCTGATGACAATCAGTCTGCCGTTACCATCCAGGTACTGCAGGGTGAACGCGAGATGGCCGCAGGCAACAAGAGTCTGGGCCAATTCAATTTGGCGGATATTCCACCAGCACCGCGCGGCATGCCGCAAATTGAAGTGACTTTTGACATTGACGCCAACGGCATTCTGCATGTATCCGCCAAGGACAAGGCCACAGGCAAGGAAAACAAGATCACGATCAAGGCCAACTCCGGCTTGAACGAAGAAGAAATTCAGCGCATGGAAGCCGATGCTGCTGAACACGCAGAAGAAGATCGCAAATTGCACGAACTGGTTGATGCCCGTAATGCTGCCGATGGCATGGTGCACAGTGTCAAGAAATCACTCGCCGAGCATGGCGACAAACTCGATGCTGGCGAGAAGGAAAAGATTGAAGCCGCGATCAAGGATGTCGAGGAAATCATCAAGACTGATGACAAAGACGCCATCGAAGCCAAGACCAATGCGTTGACAGAAGCATCGCACAAGCTGGCTGAAAAGATCTATGCACAAAGCCAGACAGACAGTGCTCACGCAGAACCAGGTGAGCAAACCGAAAAAACGGTAGATGCTGATGTGGTTGATGCTGAGTTTGAGGAAGTAAAAAACGACAAGAAGTAATCTCTAACCAGCCATAAAGCACACTTGCGCTGGCATGCTGCCAACCCTGTGTGCTTTATGCACTTTGTGGCAGAAATAAATGGCAAAACGTGATTATTACGAAGTACTGGGCCTCAATCGTGATGCCTCTGATGATGAAATAAAGAAGGCCTACCGAAAGCTGGCCATGAAACACCATCCTGATCGCAATCCGGACAATCCCAAGGCTGAAGAGAACTTCAAGGAAGCCAAGGAAGCGTACGAAATGCTTTCGGATGAGCAAAAGCGTGCGGCTTACGATCAATATGGCCATGCCGGTGTGGACCCAAGTGCTGGCCCTGGCCCGGGTGGGCAAGGTTTTGGCAATTTCTCGGATGCCTTTGGTGATATCTTCGGGGATATCTTTGGTGGCGCAGCGGGTGGCCGTCGCTCCAATGTATACCGCGGTGCAGACTTGCGCTACAACATGGAGATATCACTAGACGACGCAGCACGCGGCACCGAAACCAAGATCCGCATTCCGGTCATGGCCGAATGTGAGACATGTCACGGCTCGGGCGCGCGCCCTGGCACGCAACCTGTCACCTGCACAACCTGTGCGGGCCATGGCCAGGTACGCATGCAGCAAGGTTTTTTCTCGGTGCAGCAAACCTGTCCGAAGTGCCACGGCAGCGGCAAAATGGTGAAAGAGCCATGCCCGACCTGTCACAGCGCAGGACGGGTTAAACAGCATAAGACCCTGGCAGTAAAAATCCCGGCTGGCGTAGATGAAGGCGATCGCATTCGCTTGTCGGGTGAAGGTGAAGCCGGCGTCAATGGCGGGCCGCCGGGTGATTTATATGTGGTGGTGCATCTGAAGCCACATGATATTTTCCAACGCGAAGGCGGCAATCTGCATTGCGAAATGCCGATCAGCTTTACCACGGCAGCACTCGGCGGGGAAATTGAAATCCCCACGCTGGACGGCCATGCCAAGATGAAAGTGCCTGCGGAAACGCAAACAGGCGCGGTATTTCGTTTGCGTGGCAAAGGGATCAAACCCTTACGTAGCAGTGATCATGGCGATTTGATGTGCCATGTCGTGGTGGAAACTCCGGTCAAGCTTACCGAGCGACAAAAAGAATTGCTGCGCGAGATGGAAGCAATCAATCAGGAGGATGCAGGCAAACACAGTCCGCGAGCAAAATCCTGGATGAATAAAGTAAAAGAATTTTTCCAGTAAGCCTTCACCATGAAATGAAAAAGCCTGCATATGCAGGCTTTTTCATTTCATGGCTATGGTAGTACAACAGTATGCCCAAAGAGTCATTTCCACTCTTACATGCATCAGCACTGCTGCACTATCTCCAAGCGCTTTCTCGGCATTTTTCTATCCTCCTATCGTAGACAGAGCAGTCACATTGATGTCCGGGAATTATGCTGCTGGTGTGCATCTCGCCTACCCAGCCCGGTGTTGCCCTAACCGCGCAATACCCCGTGGCTGGCAGCTGAAGCCTAGATTCAGGGCGCTGACGCGTGCTTTGCACAAAACGCGGTAAGCTTGGCGAGCAAGCGCTCCAGCGCCACATTGGCAGCGCGTACACCGCCATAGGCATCCTCAGTCGCGGCAGTCTCGGTCTCATCGAACTCCGCGCTGGCGATTACCCGCCGCGTGTTGATGTCAATCAACTGCGCGCTGAGCGTAAGTTGCACTCGACTTGGCCGCACACTGAAATCCTGCTGCAGCCTTATGAGTTCTGTATCCAGGCGCAGCATGGCAGAGGCTGCGGAAGGGGTTAGTACCACCGCTTGGAATATCCCGGAGCGCTCCAGCGCCTGGGCAAGCTGAGGCGCGAGCATGCGCGCTGGCGTGTCTGCCCAGCGGTTGCGCGAGTACACCTTGAGCTCGTGCGCCTGTTGCACCCAGACCATCTGCGCAGTGTCGTAGCCGGCGCGCGCGCGCGGCATGCTGACTGCAAGCACGAGGCCATTTTTAGGCTGCGCAGATCGAGCGTCGTCCGGCGGCGATATGGGAGCCATCCTGGCCTCTAGCAGGTAGATGTTGTCCGGCGGCAGCGCAGGTGGCAGCAGTGGCGAGCAGCCGCCAAGCAAGCCCATCGCAAGGGCGGATGCGAAGGCTGCTACGGTCGGTGTAACCGTTGCGAACCGCACGAAGAGACCACGCGGCACATGACAAACCGTGTTATTCGAATTCATAGGCAACCTTTCCGTCTAAGGGTCATTCCCCCGGCCCTGGTGGCACCGCAGGCCGCCCCTGCAGTAGCATGCCGGGGTTGCGCTCCAATGCCTCGCTGAAGCGGCGCAGCGAAGCGGTGAGTTCACGTAGTTCGATGATCGCCTGGCGTGCTTCAGGCAGGGCTTCGGCACGCACACTCTCGATGGTATTCGCAGTGCTAGATCCGGCACGCGCGGTTTCATTGGCCATCCGGTCGAAGGCTTCGGCACTGCGTTGGATACGCTGGAGCAGCGGCGGCAGCTCAGCGCTCGCGAGCGCGGTCAGCCGCGCAGTGTTCTCCATGGCGCGCGATGCATGATGCAGCCCGGCGTCGATCGCATCGGTGCGCTCCGCCAGCATGCCCGACACGCGCTCCAGATTGACCAGCACGCGTCCCAACGCGACGCGGTTTTCCTCGCCTAGCAGCGCGTTGACGCTCTCGCTGCTGCGGTTGAGGTTAGCGAGCAGCGCGGTGACTGCGGTATCCAGACGCAGCATCAGCGACGGTCCGGCGCGGATCACCGGGTATTTCTCGCCGGGGCCGGGCTCCAACGGAGGCGAATCGCGGCTGCCGCCAGAAAGCTCGACATGGGCGATACCGGTCAGCCCCTGCACCCGCAGCACCGCTACTGTGTCCTGCTTCACCGGCGTGTCATGTTCGACGTCCAGAGTAAGCTGTACCTGCTCGGTGTTGCCCGGTGCGAGCTCAATGCGGCGCACGCTGCCGACCTGCACGCCGCGATAGCGTACCGGGGCATCCAGGCTCAGGCCGGACACTGATTCGCTCATGTAAACCAGGTAAGTGTCATAGGTCTTGCGGTAGGATTTGTCGCTGGCAAACCACAGTACGTCGCCGATCAGCAACGCACCGAGTAACAGCACGAACACTCCAACCACGGTGAAATTTACTTTTGATTCCATGCCTGCTCCCGAGCTCCCCGGCCGCGCGGGCCGTGAAAATATTCGCGTATCACCGCATGTTCCGAGCGCGCCAGCTCCTGCATCGTGCCATTACCCAGGATACGCTCATCACCCAGCACCGCAACGCGGTCCGCGGTGCGCCACAGCAGGTCGAGGTCATGGGTAACCATCATGATGGTGAGTCCGAGCGCATCGCGCAACTGGCGCACCAATTCGTCGAGGCCGGTAGCGCTCAACGGGTCGAGGCCGGCGGTCGGCTCGTCCAGGAACAGCAGTTCAGGATCCAGCGCAAGCGCGCGTGCAAGCGCCGCGCGCTTGCGCATGCCACCGGAGAGTTCGCTCGGGTACTTCGCGCCGGCATCGGGGGGCAAGCCGGCGAGTGCGATTTTGAGGGCGGCAATTTCATCAATCAGCACCGCGCCGAGGCAGGTATGTTCCCTGAGCACCATGGCAACGTTTTCCGTTACGGTAAGCGCACTGAACAGTGCGCCGCGTTCGAACATCACGCCCCAGCGGCGTCTTAGCGGCAGCGCCTGCTCGTCAGAGAGCCCGATCACTTCCTGACCGAACACCCGGATCGAGCCCGACACCGGCTGCTGCAGCATAATGATCTCGCGCAGCATGGTCGATTTACCGCAACCGCTGCCGCCGACCAGCGCGAAGACCTCGCCGCGGCGCACCGAGAGACTCACATCGCGATGCACCACTGCAGCACCGAAACGCGTGTTCAGATCGCGGATTTCGATAACGTCGCCGGGGGTGCTTGTTACGGTGGTATTTGCGGCGTTATTCACGGCGGGACTCACAGTTTCAGCCAGCTGAAGGCGATGGAGAACAGCGCGTCGGCCAGTATCACCAGGAATATCGACTGCACCACGCTTTTCGTGGTCTGGTGGCCGACACTTTCGGCGCTGCCGCTAACCTGAAATCCCTGATAGCAGCCGACCAGAGCGATAATCACCGCGAACACCGGAGCTTTCCCGATGCCGATGAGAAACGACGTCAGGCTGACCGCATCGTCGAGACGGTCGATGAAGGTGGCGAATCCAACATCAAGTTGCACGCGCGCCATGACCATGCCGCCGAGCACGCCCATGACATCTGTGTAAACGGTAAGCAGCGGCAGCGCAATCATCAGCGCGAGCACCTTGGGCAGCACCAGCAGATCGAGCGGCCCGATACCGATGGTGCGCAGTGCGTCCACCTCTTCGGTCACCTTCATGGTGCCGATCTGCGCTGCGTAGGCTGATCCGGAGCGGCCGGCAACGATGATGGCAGTGATCAGCGGTGAGAGTTCGCGCAACATCGACAGGCCGACCAGATCGGCGATGTAGATGTTGGCGCCGACGCGCATTAACTGTTCCGCCCCCTGGTAGGCGATGACTATGCCAAGCAGGAAGGAGAGCATTCCGGTGATCGGCAGCGCCGCAACACCGGCAGTTTGCAGATTGTATAGAATGGATCGCCAGCGGATGCGCCGCGGCTGTACCAGTGCGCGCATCAGCGCGTTCGTGCTGGCACCGAGAAAGGACAGCAGCCCGAGCGCTCCAAGCATGCCTTCCCATGCGTTGCCCCCGATACGGGCCAGCATGCCAGGCAACGGCGGCGGTGCGATGGCAGGCTGTGCCGTGCGCGTGGCGACCAAGCCAAGCAGTGCCTCGAATTCCGGCCGCAGGCCGATGAAATGCACGCTACGCCCGCCGATCTCCAGAGCGCGTCGAATGCGATGCAGCAGCCATGCGCCTGAGGTGTCCATTGAGGTGACGGCCGTTGCGTCAATGAGTAACTCGCCGTCGAGCGGCTGCGCGAGCGCTCCCAAGCATGCTTCGATCCGGGTTTCAGTCTGTGCCGCCGTACGCAACAGCCATGCACCCTCGCAGCGCAGTTCGCGCGGCGTCGCGCCGGGACGGATATCCGCGGCTGCCTGCGTTATTGCATGGAGTGGCATGGTCGGTACGTTCATCTGTCCTGTCGGTCGACACCGGGTTGAGTGCAGGATTGCGATGCAGGGCAAGCAGATGGGCTTGCCTGCCGTATCGTCTATCAAATGCTATGACGCCACATGTTAGCTGTCAAATGAATACGAGTGGGGAAGTATGCGAGCAGAGCACAATTCAGCAGACGGGAAAATCGTGCCGATAAGGCCATAAAATAGGCCAAATCAAGATGTTAGGCTGTGGCCTCATTTTGAGAATAGTCAGTGCAACTGAAGGCTATAGCATGCACCCCACTGCAGATTCAAGGGTGGGATTTAACGGCACGTCTTAATGCTGGGTGCCTTTTTGTATAAACTCGATCTTGTAGCCATCCGGATCTTCAATAAATGCCAGCACCGTTTTGCCATGCATCATCGGCCCAGCCTCGCGCACCACTTTGCCCCCTGCTTTTTTCACATCATCACAGGCTTTGTAGGCATCATCCACTTCTATCGCGATATGGCCATAGGCATTGCCTTTGTCATAACTGGCAGTATCCCAGTTATGCGTGAGCTCTATAACCGTGTGATCTTTTTCATCGCCATAGCCAACAAAGGCTAAAGTAAATTTGCCCTCAGGATAGTCATGCTGACGTAGTACTTTCATGCCTAATATTTTGGTGTAAAACTCAATGGATCGATTCAAATCGCCGACACGAAGCATGGTGTGAAGCATGCGCATCTTTTTCTCCTGATTATTTTTCTGCTGAAATCCTGAGATATTTCTCGTGCAACTGCTCTTTGGTTTCCCGCACATCGGGGTTGAAAGGGATGCAATCAATCGGACACACCTCTTGGCATTGCGGGGTGTCGAAATGCCCTACACACTCTGTGCATAGATCAGGATCGATGACATAAATCTCATCGCCCTGGGAAATCGCGCTGTTCGGGCACTCTGGCTCGCACACATCGCAATTGATGCATTCATCGGTGATCATTAGTGCCATGCTGACTTCCTTAATGCTAGACCGCTGTATTCCATACAAATTTAATCAACTATTATTAACACGAATTTTGCGCTCAATTCGCTGCTGAATCAAGGGCGAAACGAACTGCGTCACATCCCCTCCCAGCA